>JANXXL010000295.1 GCA_025350625.1 Bryobacterales bacterium
GGCGACCGGATACGCCCCACTGACGGTGGAAAGCAGCGCTGCTTCCACATGAGCCGCGAGATCGTCTACGTGGATTCGGCTTACGAATCTGTCGCTGAGACTATGCCCGCCGCGCTGGATGGATTCCTGAACACCACGTCCCGGTCCATAGATAGCCGCGGGGCGCAGAGTGAGTGACGACCAGGGCCCTTCCGAAATAGCCCGTTCTACTTCGAGGCGCGCTCGCGCCCGTTGCGTATCCTCGTCCACGGGCGTGGTTTCATTCACGATACTCGTCGCTCCGTAGACCGCAGTCGAGGACAGATACACGAGCCGCTGCGCATGATCCCGTAGCGGATCAAGCAAGCCTTCTGAGCCGTCCGGCGGGATGGAATGGAGAACCAGCATTCCTGGACGAACGCGTTTCGGCAAGTCGTGGGTGCTTATTATGTCAGCCCCCAGGGCGGCCAACCGCTGGGGATTCCGTGTGGTGGCAGTTACTTGGGCTCCTCTAGCCAGGAAGCGTTTCGCCACACGCCGACCGGTGTAGCCGCAACCGAGGATCATAATGTCTAATTTCTCAATCATGTTGCTGAACAGATCAAGCCGACGATTGCGCTTTTTCGAACAAGTAGTGCGAAACGATCCACTCAGCGCCGCCGTGGTAGCCCCACAGTTCGGCGCAGGCCATGAAGAAGATGCGCCAGCGGACGAACCACCTCAGCGCCTCGTTCTTCCCATAAACGGCGGAGAATAATTTCAGCAATTCGTCGCGACACTGGTCCATGGTGACGAGCCACGCTTCGGCGGTCTTCTGGTAGTGTTGGCCGTTCACCAACCAGTGATTACGGATCTTGACGTCGTTCTGAAAATAGAGCAGCAGGTCGTCGCTGGGCATCTGGCCGCCGGTGAAAAAGTGCTGCGCCATCCAGTCGCTCGAGTCCCGCACCTCGAAAGGATAAGCGAAACGTTGGTGGGTGAAGATGTGGACAAACAACAATCCGTCCGGATTCATCCAAGAGGCAACTTTGCGAAGCAGACGCTGATAGTTCCGCGCGTGCTCCATCATTTCAACGGACACGATACGGTCGAAACGTTGCCTTGCGTCAAGATCGTTGATGTCGGCGGTGACGATGCGGAGGTTAGTGAGACCACGTTCGAGAGCTTGCTTTTCGATGAACTGACGCTGCGAGTGAGAGTTCGACACGCCCACGACAGTACTTTTCGGGAACCGCGCCGCGGCGTAAAGCGAGAACGCGCCCCATCCGCACCCAAGGTCGAGGATAGAATGTCCGTCCTCGACGCGCGCACGCTCCGCGGTGAGGTCGAGCATGCGGAGCTCCGCCACATCGAGCGAGTCGCCGTCTTGCCAATAGCAGCAACTGTATTTGCGATGGCTTCCCAGCACGGCGGTAAAGAACTCCGCGGGAACTTCGTAGTGCTGCTGATTTGCCGCGGGCGTGTGAATGGCAATGGGACTAGCTTTCAGCTCCTCTACATAGCTCATGAAGTGAGCCTGCTGCTTTTCTGGATCGCCTTTGTCTTCGTCGCGGAGGCGCTGCGCAACAAGACGCCGGATTCCGGCTCGCAAAATCCAATCAGGTACAAGATCACGCTCGACCAGCGGTTCGTACCAGGCAGCCCTGGTTTGAAGGGCGCTTAGTCCTGCAGACAGACTAGAGGCTTGCATTAGTTTCTCCTGGGATGCGTCTTTTGCGACTCATTCTCACGAAATCATGGCACCAGAGCGTTGGTGGTCTGGTATTAGCGGCGATACTCCTGAGCCCGTCATTCATCGCCGAAGCAGAGCCTCCACGGGCTGGTCCGGTTTCAGGCGGACGAGCTGAATGAGGACGTAGAGCGACATGGCGATGTTGCCCAAGCCGAGGATCAGCACCAGCCACAACAAACGCGACAAGAGCGTATTTTCTTTGTAGGCCACCCATACCCAGAACGTGATGAAGCCGAAGTAGGCGTCGTAGAGCGTGGTGACGGCCCAAGGATTGGCGGCATAGGAGTCCCAAGCGCTCCAAAGGCTGACCGCCAGACTGGTACGGATCGTCAGGATAGTCATCCAAAGGAATATCGCGGCGAACAAAATCTTGAGCGCTGTTTTCATGGGCTAATTGCTCCAGCGGCGGCACTCGTTTTCGAGAGCTGGAAGATCCTTTATCCATACAGTCTTGCGTCCGAGATGGGTGAGGTCCAGATCGGTACTGCCTGCGCCGCCGACCCACAGTTCGGCGTCCTCCGGCATAGCTGCTGCCAGGGCGCGTAGCTCCTCCTGCGTCGTCTCCGACGGGAATGTGATGCTCAGGGCAACCACCTTCGCGGATGTCCTCCGCACGGCATCCGCAATCTCGCGCGCCGGTAAGTTTGCCCCGAGGTACACTGGCTCCACTCCAGCTAAGGAAGCCAGCATCGCCGCGGCGAGGATGCCGAACTCGTGCGATTCGCCGGCAGGCGTAGCCAGAACCATCTTCATCGCTGGGTTGGAAGGCCGGAACAGGCGCATCATGCTTCCCAAAAGGGTGCGCAGCATCTGCGAGACCAGATGTTCCTGGGCGATGGCTAGAGTCCCGTTATGCCAGCGGGTTCCCACTTCGCTCATAAGCGGAACCGCAACCTGATAGACCAAGTCGCGGGGGCTGAGAACGGCCGCCAAACGGCTGAGTTCA
>JANXXL010000312.1 GCA_025350625.1 Bryobacterales bacterium
TATGCCATAGTAATTGAGGAACGTAACGCCACTCTCGGGCGCGTACCACAAGTCAACGTCGAACCAAACGTCTTTCGAATTCCGGTTGGACGGACCAAGGATCTCACTCCCGTCGGCGTTGTTCCCGTTGGTTACCTTTGCGGTGGCTGCGAATACCCGTTTGTAGCTGCTGGAAGCCCACGTGTAGCCAGCATCGATGCCCACGGGAGACTGGTCAACAACAAAATTTGTGGGGCTGGCATTCTCAAACAGCAATGGAGAAGTGGGGAGCAAACTGTACACTTGAGCGGCGCGCGTGCCTTCACCGATTTGCAGGTGCTCCCGGCCGCCCGCGAGGTACCAACTGCTGCGAGCATTTCCGCCACTGTATCCAAAGTACGCGTTGGAAAGAACGGGGTTCGTCGCGCCGCCACTGACGATATCAAACTCCGTGTAATAGAAGAAGTTGGTATCGGGTATCCAGCCCCCAAAATACGCGTTCCAAGCGCCCACCTCGAATGCTCCCGTTGAGCTCGGACTCGTACCCGCCGGGGTGGTGTGTTCCGCAGTGAAGCTGAAGTCCGTCACGACCAAGGAAACATTGTTGGTCAGGCTCCATTCCGGCTCTTTCTTTACTAATTCGGATATGCTAGGTGCAACTGTCCCATCTTCCAGCGCTGGCGGCAAACGGAAGCCGAGTCTCTTGAAGAGATATCCCTGCTCGTTGAGTACAGGAACAATTGTGTGGCACGCGGAGCACTTGACCTTATAACGACGTGCAAACTGGGGGACTGCTTCTAATTTCTTCGGAAAAAACAGAAGAAGATTGACACTAAGCAGCAAGAATATTGGTATCACTCTCAACTTCATTAACCAGCTCCTTATCATGAATCCTCAAATTTTCCCGGCTCGTCTCTCCAGACTTCCTTCGCGCGAACGCCTTTGCCCAAAGACTGCGGAGCAGCTCCTTGTGAGTGAGCCAGGATATCGCTAGCATCCGTTTGAATCTTCCGAGTTGAGTTGGGTCACGGTCGCAACTTTACCTATCCGCAACCCGTCGCATCCAATAGCAAAGACCAATTTTGCACGCGGACGGCCAAACTCCCAGTTACTCCATTGGCGTGCAGCAACGCTGGCAAAAATGACGCACTGTGTGACGCACTGTACTGGACAGGTCTCTTTGGATGGGTTTGACGTTCATGATTCGCTCGAACAGCCTCGCCGTGAGTTGGTCAATCGTTTGCGCCCAGGGGGACATGCACGAGAAAGGCCATTCCAGATGCGTGGCGGCTCTTGGGGCGATGCTGACGATTAAGGCATCATGGTCGACAATGCCAGCTGACCATTTCTTCCCCGTCGATCTCGCCGTACGACGCGGTTGCCCTATTTGAGACAGTCCCCGACCGGCGCTCCTCATATCAGGCACCTCAGATTCGCGCAAGTAGTCTATAGCAGAGAGAGTGACTGATTCTAATCCCCAGCCTTGACGTTGAGGCGTGCGCCAATTCTTCTCTAAGAAGCGAGTTCTCCTGCTAGACGAGGCCGGTGAAGTTCGCCAGGGGGAGTTTTTATACCAAAGCCGCCGTTGAGGACGCGATTGTCCAGCGGCGCCCACGCATCGACGGTCCATCGGCCATCCATGCCGCGCATTTGGCCAGAGCAGCGGATTCGACCGCGTCTGACGAACATCGGTGAGGTTTTCCACGTTCACAAAGAGTCTAAAGAAGCGTGACCCTCGTTGATGTGAAAGACGGTCACATCCTCATACCCGAGGTGCCGGAGTATTGTAACGCCTCCGATTCCAAGCACTACTTCCTGGCAGAGCCGGTAATGGACATCGCCGCCATTCAGGAAGTCCGTTAAAGTCCGGTCCCATTTGCTGTTCTCGGGGCTGTCCGTATCGAGAAGGTACACAGGGACACGATGACCGCCGATGCCCTTGATTTAGTAACGCCAAGCGCGAACCTGCACGTGCCTTCCTTCGATGACGACGGATGCCGTTGCATCCATAAAGCTCAAGAAGCTTGCTTGGATCCCAATGGTTCGGTGCCTCGGTCTGCTTGCCGGATTGATCCAGCATCTGCCGAAAATACCCTTTCCGGTGAGCCAATGTTATCGCCACCATCGGAACGCCGAGATCGGCCGCGGATCGAAGGGTGTCACCGGAGAGTACACCGAGCCCACCGCTATAGGTAGGTATCTCAGGCTCAAGAGCGATCTCCATGGAGAAATAGGCGACCCGGCGCAGACTACTCTCCGCTTCCGGCGCAACAGTCCTGTTCATCGCACTTCTCCTTCCGCCGTGGCGGAATCGAGAAATGTCAGACCCTTGAAACGGTTGACTCTCCTCCATAGGGCGCTGTATTGATCCTCTTTCAAAGGCTGTTGTAACTGGAAGTGAAATTGCCGGCCGCTGCCCCTAAACAGTCCTGATTTCTCGGCGGTAGTGACGGTAAAATCCAGCGGACCCGAGCTGCTGATGTTCTCGATATCGATCAGACGCCAGGATCTGGATCCGTCGCGTTCGCCGGCGTCAAAGACAATCTGCTCCTTCCCGATCATCAGTGTTCCCAATGTTCCCGACAGACCGTGATCCAGCTTGGCTCCGACCTTCCACTCTGGAGCCGGCTCTGGCGCCGGAACCGCGGCAATGAATCGCTGATCCAGCTTGCTTGTCCATAGAGAGTACGTCTCGACCGCCAGGTCGTTCGGTAAGCGATCGAAGACATATTCGCGGTCGCGCCCCAGTTTCCACTTCAAGTCCTCATAAGTCAGAATGCGAAGTTCGGACGGGCTGACGGTGAGCTGTTGGATCTCTTCATAGCGCCAACTTCGCGAGTCAGTTTTGCCCTTCTTCCCGTGCTCCTCAAACGCCATCTCTTCCGAAGAGATCCGCAATGTTCCCATAGCGCCCTTGCGCCAATGTTGATGACGTACCTCGAAGCTGTAGCTCTGCGCCAAGGCCATTGGCGGGGTTACGCCCAAGAGCAGGAGGCCGGCAACGCTTAGGCCGGGGAGAGAGTTCGCTTTACTTCGAAGTGCCATTTCCATACCTCATAAATTGCCGGATAAACGACCAGCTCCAGGATGAAAGAAGTGAAGATGCCGCCGATCATGGGCGCGGCAATGCGTTTCATCACGTCTGCGCCGGCGCCGGTGGACCACATGATGGGCACCAGCCCAAGAAACATGACAGCAACAGTCATCACTTTCGGCCGGATTCTTTTTACCGCACCATGCATGATGGCTTCCTGCAGACCCGCAAGGCTGCCCAGGCGTCCTTCCTTTTTCGCCTGGTCAAACGCCAGATCGAGATAGAGAAGCATAAAAACGCCTGTTTCAGCATCCACTCCCATAAGGGCGATCAGGCCCACCCAAACGCCAATGCTCATGTTGTACCCCAGCGCGTATAACAGCCAGATCGCTCCCACCGCGGAGAAAGGAACAGCCAGGAGAATGATCAAAGTCTTGGCGAAGGACCTGGTGTTCAAATAGAGCAGCATCACAATGACCGCTAGCGTCACCGGCAACACGATGATGAGGCGCTGCCGGACGCGTTCCATGGCTTCGTATTGACCACTCCAGGTGAGCGTGTATCCGGGCGGCAGGGTCAGTTTTTCGCGGAGCAGCCTCTTGGCTTCCTGCACATATCCGCCCACATCCCGGCCCGTAATGTCCACGTAGACATAACCATTGAGCAATCCGTTTTCATCGCGGATCATCGAGGGTCCCGCGGCGA
Organism: Bryobacterales bacterium; assembly: GCA_025350625.1. GTDB lineage: Bacteria > Acidobacteriota > Terriglobia > Bryobacterales > Bryobacteraceae > Palsa-187. The sequence continues at coordinate 3,719 of JANXXL010000312.1, forward strand.
GTTCAACGGAGGCGAGTTGCGAGACCGGGATCTGCGTCTGGCCGCCCATGACGGGAACCAGCACCCGCTCCAGTTTGTTCATATCGCTGCGAAGGTCGCGAAGATACCGGACATTGACCGGATAGCGCTCCCGGCCCTCAATGGTGGTTGTGACATTCTCCCCGCCGATGGCATTCATCACTACCGACTGCACATCGTCGATCGAAAGCCCATAACGCGCAATAGCATCGCGATTCCACTTGAAGTCGAGGAAGTATCCGCCTCCGGTCCGCTCCGCAAATACGCTTCGGGTGCCGGCGATCTGCGGCATCATGCCTTCGATCTGCGTGCCCAGGCGCTGAATTTCGTTCAGGTCGGATCCGTAGATCTTGATTCCGATCGGTGTTCGAACACCGGTAGTGAGCATGTCGATGCGCGCCTTGATGGGCATGGTCCAGGCATTCGCGACGCCCGGCAACTGCAGCGCCTGGTTCATTTGATCCACTAATTGCTCAGTTGTGAAGTGATCCGGCTTGAAGCGGCTAAAAATCGAACTTGTCCAGGTTGGCCACGACGAATACCACGTCTCGATCTTCGGCCACTCCGACTGGGGTTTGAGAACGATTACTGTTTCCATCATCGAGAAGGGCGCCGGATCGGTGGATGTCTCGGCGCGGCCCGACTTTCCCATGACACTCACTACTTCGGGAAATTGCCGGATAATTCGGTCTTGCACTTGGAGGAGCTTCTGAGCTTCTGTCACCGAGATTCCCGGCAGAGTGGAGGGCATATACATCAAGGTGCCTTCGTCCAGAGGCGGCATGAACTCAGAGCCGAGCTGCTGATAAACAGGCACGGTGATCGCTACCATCGCTATCGCCCCCGAGATCACCAGCCACTTCCACCGTAAGCACCAGGCGCATACCGGCTCGTATAAGCGGATGAGCACCCGGCTGAT
>JANXXL010000355.1 GCA_025350625.1 Bryobacterales bacterium
CGAAGACACGACGGGTAAAGGTCACATTACAAAGGTTGTCGGCGCAGAGGATCGAGTGACCCTTCATCTTCTGATCGAGGATCAACCCGGCCGGTAGTCGGACGGCAATCCAAGTATTATGGACACCATGTTCCGCGGAACTCTATTTGTTGTGATTTCGGCCTGCGCCCTTCATGCGCAGGTCACATTCGACCGGATTCTTCGCGCCGATAAAGAGCCGCAGAACTGGCTGACCTATTCCGGGTCCACCCAGAGCCAGCGTTATAGTCTGCTCACGCAGATTACGCCCTCGAACGTCGGCAATCTCAAGGCGCAGTGGGCGTTTCAGGCGCGTTCGACTGAAAAATTCGAAGCGACGCCCCTGGTGGTAGACGGCGCCATGTATTTAACCCAGGCGCCGAACGACATTGTGGCGCTCGATGCGGCAACCGGCGAAATCAAGTGGCTGTACTCGTATTCGCCCTCCCGCGAGGCGCGGCCCTGCTGCGGGCGTGTAAACCGTGGCGTCGCAATCCTCGGCAATACGCTCTATATGGCGACGATCGACGCTCATCTGATTGCGGTCAATGCACGCACCGGCGAGTTGGTTTGGGATAAAGAAGTCGCCAAACCCGAAGCCGGCTATGCAATGACCCACGCCCCGCTGATCATCAAAGACAAGGTGATCGTAGGCACGGCGGGCGGGGAATACGGCATCCGCGGCTTCATTGCCGCCTTCGACGCCGCGACCGGAAACGAAGCGTGGCGCTTCTATACCATTCCCGGCAAAGGCGAGCCCGGCAATGAAACCTGGGCCGCCGATTCGTGGCAGCATGGCGGCGCCTCGGTGTGGGTCACCGGGTCGTATGACCCGGAGTCTAACCTTACCTATTGGGGCATCGGTAATCCGGGTCCGGATTGGAACGGCGATAAACGCGGTGGCGACAATCTTTATAGCGATTGCGTGGTGGCGCTCGACGCCGATACCGGCAAGCTCAAATGGTATTTCCAGTTCACGCCGCACGACGATTTCGACTACGACTCGGTCCAGGTCCCGGTAATGGCCGATATCAAGTGGCTGGGCCAGCCGCGCAAAGTAATGATGTGGGCCAATCGCAACGGGTTCTTTTATGTTCTCGACCGGAACACCGGAAAATTTCTGCAAGGGAAGCCGTTCGTGAAGGTGACCTGGGCCAAGGGACTCGACGAAGCGGGACGTCCCATGCGGACTAGTGGCAATGAGCCAACTGCGGAAGGGACCGTGATTTATCCCAGTCCGACGGGCGGGACGAATTGGTGGTCGCCTTCGTTCAGCCCGCGGACCGGCTTGTTTTACGTGTCGGCATGGGAGGGTGTCCACGCAACCTTCACCAAGGTCGAAAGCGAATACGACGAAGGCAAGCGCTACGTCGGCGGAGCTCCCCAAGCCACCCGCCAAGGCGTGCGCGGTCCGCAAGTGCCTAAACGCAGCGATGAAGACGGATACGGTGTGGTGCGGGCTATCGACCCGCAGACTGGCGAAAAGAAGTGGGAATTCAAGATGAACGATGTCACCGCGAGCGGCATACTGACCACGGCTTCAGATCTGCTCTTCACCGGCGGACGCGAGGGTTACTTCCAGGCGTTGGACGCGCGCACCGGCAAGCTTCTATGGAGAACCAATGCAGGCGGCGATATCGCGATGGGCCCGATGACGTATCAGATAAATGGAAAACAGTACGTGGTCTTCTCCGCGGGCAGTTCTCTGTTTTCGTACGCATTGCCATAGGTTCGCCGCGAAATGGAGATCGCCATTCGGCAGCTGATTTACTCGATCAGTTGCGTTATTTTTGAGCTACGACTCTGGTGCCTCCATGAAGACTCGCCCGTGGCATTACCTCGTAGAATTTCATCACCACGATAATACCGATTGCACGCAACCCCGGCCCAATCCAGGAAGGGGGATGATGAAGCTTTGGGGTACCGGCGACAAGCCGCGTTGCGAAGAATGTGAAAAGCTGGACCGGCCGCTTCGTCCCCAACCGCGGCTTAGCAATCTAGCCGAGGACGAGTGACTCACGCGGGCCGTCGAATCTCCGCAGCTTTACAGCACGTGCAGATCCCGCCCCGTCATTTCCTTGGGTGGCGTAACACCAAAGAGCGCCAGAAGTGTCGGAGCAATATCTTGAAGAGCTCCGTTCGCCCGCAGCGGGCGGCGCGCTTCATCCACCACAATGAATGGCACGGGATTGGTAGTGTGATACGTATGCGGACCCTTGGTTACGGGGTCAATCATCATCTCCGCATTGCCATGGTCGGCGGTGATGATCCAGCGGCCGCCCTTCCTTCGCAGCGCCTCGTAAATCTGCCCCAGGCATGCATCCACCACTTCCACCGCCTTCACAGTGGGTTCCATTTTGCCCGAATGGGCCACCATATCGGCGTTGGCGAAGTTCATTACGATCACATCGAAATCGCGCTTCTCAATGGCGCCAGTGACCACGCTGACGATCCCCTCAGCGCTCATCTCCGGCTTTAAATCATAAGTTGCAACTTTCGGAGAAGGCACAAGTTCGCGTTCCTCGCCTCCGTATGGATTCTCGTTACCGCCATTAAAGAAGTAGGTGACGTGTGCGTATTTTTCGGTTTCGGCCACGCGCAGGTTTTTCCAGTTCATTTCCGACATCACGTTCGCAAGAATGTGGGTCGGCAGTTCCTTCGAGAGCATAAAGGCTGCGGTCTGCGCCTTGTCGTACTGCGTGAGGGTGGTGAGGTGGAGTCTCAAGTCGGACGCCGTAAGTACCTGAGTCATTTCGCGTCCACGATCGGCGCGATAGTTGAAAAAGATGCAGGCGTCTTCGGCGCGAATGCGACCAGTCGGCTCGTTCCGCTCGTCAACGAGGACTGCCGGCTCGATGAACTCGTCGGTAATGCCCTTCTCATAGGAGCGCTTGGCTGCGGCCACCGGGCCCGTCGCCTTCTCGCCGACTCCTTCCACCATTGCGGCGCGCGCTCGTTCGATGCGGTCCCAACGCTGGTCGCGATCCATGGCGTAGTAGCGTCCCGCAATCGTCGCGATCCGGCCCACGCCGATCCTGCGAATTTCGCGTTGCAGCGCCTCCAGGTAACCCGCTCCGCTCTCCGGCGGCGTGTCGCGGCCATCCATGAAACAATGGACCGCAACGTCCGCCACCCCTTCGCGCTTGGCCATCTCGATCAGCGCATAGAGGTGGGTATTCATGGAATGCACGCCGCCATCTCCCAGCAGTCCCATCAGGTGGAGGCGCCGCGTGCGGGCGTGCTTCATCGCGGCCAGCAGAATCGGATCTTTGTAAAACTCGCCCGACGAAATCATTTGGTCGATGCGCGTGACATCCATGTGTATGACGCGGCCGGCGCCAATGTTCAGATGGCCCACTTCACTGTTACCCATCTGGCCCTCCGGCAACCCGACATAAGGCCCAGAAGTATGGACCAACGTGTTGGGAAACTCGCGAACCAGACGATCGTAGTTGGGCTTTCTCGCGGCCGCAATGGCGTTGCCCTCCGCCGCGCCCGCGGGCGAATATCCCCAGCCGTCGAGAATGGTGAGGATCACCGGACGACCGTCCATCATTGCCGGAATGCCTTGCGGCCGGCGTAGCGCGCGGCAGTCCCCAACTCTTCTTCGATGCGCAGAAGCTGATTGTATTTAGCGATGCGATCCGTGCGGCTGGCCGAGCCGGTTTTTATCTGCCCGGCGTTGGTGGCAACCGCTAAGTCCGCGATAAACGTGTCCTCCGTTTCGCCCGAGCGGTGCGATGTCATCGACGTATACCCCGCGTCCGAAGCCATCTTGATCGCCTCCAGTGTCTCGGTCAGCGTGCCAATCTGATTAACCTTGATCAGAATCGAATTGGCGATGCCTTTCTCGATGCCGCGAGCCAGGCGCTCGGTGTTGGTTACAAACAAGTCGTCGCCCACCAGTTGAATCTTCTTGCCGAGCTCATCAGTCATGGCTTTCCAGCCGGACCAATCGTCCTCAGCCATGCCGTCTTCAATCGAGATGATGGGATACTGCCGCACCCAATCGGCCCAGAATTTCACCATCTGATCGGAGGTGCGCTCGCTCTTATCGGATTTCTTGAAAATATACTTCTGCTTGTCCTTGTCGTAAAACTCGCTGGCGGCGGGGTCGAGTGCGATACCAATCTGGTCTCCGGGAGTGAAGCCCGCGAGCGTAATCGCTTCCAGCACAACTTCGAGCGCCTCTTGGTTGCTTTTGAGATTGGGGGCGAAGCCACCTTCGTCTCCCACGGATGTCGAGTAGCCGCGCTTCTTGAGCACGCCCTTCAAGGTGTGGAATACTTCGGTGCCCCAACGCAGCGCATCCGAAAACTTGGCGGCGCCGTAGGGGGCGATCATGAACTCCTGCGGGTCGACCGAATTGTCGGCGTGCGCACCGCCGTTGAGGATGTTCATCATCGGCACCGGAAGCAGGCACGCGTTGACGCCGCCCAGATAGCGGTAGAGCGGGGCATCATGCGCCGCCGCAGCCGCTCTCGCCACCGCCATCGAAACCGCCAGCAGCGCGTTGGCGCCCAGACGGCCTTTGTTCGCGGTGCCGTCGAGCGCGATCATGTGCCGGTCGATGGCGGATTGCTGCTCCGCCTCCATCCCCATCAGCGACGGGCCAATCTCCTCAGTGATGTTGCGTGCCGCGTTGCGTGTGCCCTTGCCCAAGTAGCGCGATTTGTCGCCGTCGCGCAGTTCCACGGCTTCATGCTCGCCGGTCGAAGCGCCCGATGGCACGGCGGCCCGGCCCATGCTGCCATCCGCTAAGTGAACGTCGGCTTCAACGGTGGGATTGCCACGACTGTCTAGAATTTCTCGTCCCGCGATGCGTGTGATTTCCATAGTGAACTTACAGGGTAAATGCTACACGCACGCCGGATCAAGCAAACGGCGTTAAAAATTCGCAGAACGATTTTTTCCGGCGCTGACCTTGCGTCAACCTTTCTTGCGTTTCGAGCCGGCGGCGGCCACTTGGGCGATGGCAGGCTTCTTCGGCGGCGACTTCCGGCGCAATAGCCGGTTGACGGAGCGTACCAAATGAGAAACCTCATTGGAGCTCTTCTGGATCACCACATCCGCGCCTGTCGAGATCTCGTTTAACCCCAAAGTATCGACGTACCCCGACACCAAAACAATCGGAATGTCCGGCGTGTGCTTGCGCAGACGGCTGATGAGTTCCAGGCCGTCCATGCGAGGCATTTTGTAATCCGTAATTACCAGGTCAAATTTGTGGGAGCTGAATTGTTCGAAAGCGTCGGCCCCACTCGTGGAAGTGACGATGCGATAGCCCAACTCCTCGAGCACGCTCTGCCGAGCCGCCAAGCCGTTGGCATTGTCGTCCACTAAAAGAATCCGCGCGCGAAGCGGTATGTTCGAAGAGTTTCGGGAGATCATTTGGGTTAGGGACATCGCGAATTTAGCAAAGCCTCAGAAGACTGTCAACGCTTTTGTAACAAACTCAAAACGGACAAGATTGAGATCTTGACTTTGTGACTTATACAAAACGCCTGAGGATTGTTGCCGCTCGTGTGGCGAAACGCCGGACTATTCTACTTCGTGAGGCGCGGTATAACCCGTCTTCGCGACGATTTTATACTTGATGGCTTTGCCCTTATCGTCGTTAATCCGCACGGGCTGATTGGTCTCCGGGTTGATGAGCTCCACTTTAATGCGGCGCACCTTGCCGTCGCGCGCCTGATTGGACGGATTGTAGGTCAGCACGTAATTGCTGCGCATGGTCTGCTCGATGCTCTGGAAGATGCCCGGGAATTCCGCATCGAAGCGTGGAAAATAACTCATGCCTCCGGTTTCGGCGGCGAATGTACGCATTTGATTGTCGGCTTGCAGGAAATCCATCCGCTCGATCGATCCCAGATAGCCGGCCGCATCGGCAAACTCACGCACGCTCTGCATTAAGCCGATGGTATAGACCGGCACACCCGCATCCTGCAAGGCGCGCCGAGTCTTATCGAAGGTGAGTTTGCTGAAGGTGTCCATACCGGAGGCGATCAGTACGATCGCTTTGCGCCCCTCGATATCCTGCATGCGCTGGGCCGAATCCACCAGAGCGTCATACATGTTAGATTCGGAAAATCCGGCGATGCGCAGGCGCGACAGGGCTTCGGCGGTCTTTTGACGGTCGGTGGTGAAGTCCGAGAGAATCTCTTCGCGCAAGTCGTAGGCGATGATGGCCACGTAGTCTTCCGGCTTGAGCGTTTGCACAAATCCATAAGCTGCCGTCAGCGTCTGGAACCAGGCCTGTGAGTAAAAACTCTGGAAGCGGTTGGAAAACTCGACCAGCATACAGATGGTCATGGGTGCCTCGCCCAGGGAAAAACTCGTCACCTGTTGTGGCACGCCATCTTCCAGGATGCGAAAGTTCTGCTTGGGGAGATTGGGAATGAAGTGGCCCTTGTTATCGAGCACCGCTGTATCTACCGTTACCGTGATGGCATCGGAGCGGAAGGTGGTCACTCCATCTGGTACATCGCCATCCTTGGGCTTGTTGAATTTCGAAGGAATCTTGGGCTGATCCGGCTCGGCAGCGGGCGCGCTGCCGGTAGCGCCGGGTTTGCGCGGGCGCGCCACCGTGGTGCTTGAATCCGACTTGGGACCCTGCTGCGCCGTCATGTGTTCGGCCAGGAACACATTCAGTCCCAGCACGCCCAGAAACATGGCGACAAGAACCCTTATAGCCTTCATGCCTAGATTATGACGCAAAAAACTGAGCCGGGG
>JANXXL010000360.1 GCA_025350625.1 Bryobacterales bacterium
ACCCTGACCCTCCGGCCGGTGCTTCCGGAAGACTGGCCTGGCTTTGAAATTACCTACCGACACCGTTCGTCTGTGTACCACATAACGGTGCAGAAAGACCCAGCCGTGATTTTAACCGCAATAAGGATCGATGGCGGCGCTGAAGAAACCCGCGACAGCTTTGCGTTGTGCGATGACGGAGCCCCCCATGAAGTTGCCGTGCGGATACAGAAGAAAACACCCGCTACTAAGGCGACCGCGCTTCCTGCTACGGAGCAGAATGGAACGAGCGGCCCCATCCCTCTCGTAAAGAGGCCGCAGGATCCCACTGGCACTCCAACTGCAGTTCAATGACGGATCGGTTCACTATCGGCCGGTACCTCATTGAAGAGAGGTAAACACGATGAATTGGGACCAAATCGAAGGCAAATGGAAGCAGCTTACAGGATCCGCGAAACAGCAATGGGGAAAGCTCACCGATGATGATCTTGAATACATCGCGGGTTCACGCGACAAACTGATCGGTAAGTTGCAGGAGCGGTACGGTCTAAAAAAAGAAGATGCTATGACACGGGCAAATGAATGGATTGACGGTATGCCCGTCGAGACCTCCGCGAAGCGATAATCCTTTGAAGGCGAGAACCAGTGGTCCTCGCCTTTTTTCCCACCCACTTTCTTCCCGCCAACCAGAAGTATTTGCCATGTCTCTTCCGGAAATGCAAAAACATCCCCTGCAAAATGTGCGCACGGCCTCTTAATAACAACATAACTGTGTGAAATTTGATGGCACTCCAGTTGCCTCATATCGGATCGTAGCCCGGCGAGAAAGTCGGCTGCGCCGAGAAAAGGAGATCTAACGATGAAAACTTACTTAACGAGACTTGCTTTAGTGGCAGTCGTGGGTATAGCCGGTTCGGGCTTTGTCGCAGCGGATGAGTTTGATAAGAAAACTGTCATTACCATCAACGAAGCGGTCCAGCTTCCGACCACCACGCTCCCAGCCGGAACCTATGTGATCAAGTTGCTCCGAACGCCCGATGTAAATCGGAATACCGTTCAAATTTTTGACAAAGACGATAAACACATCATTACGACGTTCATTGCCATCCCCAACCAGCGGATCCACCCCACGGGGAAGAGTATTTTTGCTTTTTGGGAAGTCCCGGCTGGACAGCCAAAGGCCCTCCGAGCCTGGTTCTACCCGGGAGATGAATTCGGTCAAGAGTTCGCCTATCCGAAATCAGCGGTGACGACTATCATCGCCAGCAACGCCGGGGCGACTGTACCTGTAAATGACGAGGCTCCGGTCGCCACTTCCAACGCTGCATCTACGGTTACCGTCGCGGCAGCCGAACCTGAGCCGGCGCCGGTGGCGACGCCTGAGCCCGCCCCCGCTCCTGCTCCGGTTGAAGTCGCTGCTGCACCGCAGGAGCCGTCTCCTGCCCCGGTAGTTACGCCGGAAGAGCCGGTTCGCGAAGCGCCCATCGTGAGCGATAACAGTGACGCACAACGAGTAAGCACGGCTTCGGCATCCTCGGACACGCTTCCGAAGACCGCGTCTAACCTCCCCTTGTTGGGGCTGCTCGGATTGCTCTCCCTAGTGAGTGCTGTCGCATTAAATCTGGCCTACAATCGCAGCTAGATTGAAGCAACTTGCAAAGTCGAGGCAAGCGGTAATTCCGCCGCTTGCCTTCTTGGTCGACCACGATGAATCGCATCAATTTCGCATTTTTCTTGGCGTTTGGGATTGCTTCGCGCCTGCCGGCACAGCAAAATAATCTAGCGGGAGATCCCGAGTTCACGCTCTACACCGCCAGCCAGTTGGTAGTGCTAAACGCCGGCGTGCAAGACGCCTCGGGCGCAAATATTAAAGGGTTGGAGGCGGGAAATTTCCAAGTCTTCGAAAACGGCCGCCTGCAAAGCATAAAGCAGTTTGCTGCGGAAGACCGGCCGGTCACGCTGGGAATCGTTGTAGACGCCAGCGGCAGCATGCGCACACGGCAAGCTCAAGTGGTGACCGCGGCCTTATCTTTCGTGGGCGCGAGTAATCCGGACGATGAGATTTTCGTAGTTAACTTCAATGACCGGGCGTCTGCAGGGTTGCCTCGCGGAACTGACTTTTCAACCGATCCACGCCGGCTTCGGGATGCGTTGCTCGGGAAAAAACCGGAGGGGAAAACAGCGCTCTACGACGCGCTTATCCTTGCCACCGATCATCTCGCAAAAGGAAAGTGGGAAAACAAAGTTCTGTTGTTGATTAGCGATGGCGGCGACAACAACAGCAAGCATTCGATTGCAGAAGGCCTCCACGCAATTCAAACCTCGGGAGCCTCGGTTTATACCATTGGACTTTTCGACCCCGACGAACCCGAGCATAATTTAGGAACGCTGCGCCGTTTTTCGAAGATATCGGGGGGTGAATCATTCGCGCCGATGGACATCGCTGAGATCAAACCGCTATGTCTCCGCATCGCCGAGGACATTCGTGCAAGCTACACCATTGCATATACCCCCCCGCAGCCGGATCTGCACGACGTCGCTCGGAAGGTACACCTGGTAGCCGCGGCGCCCAATGTCGGGAAGCTTAAAGTGCGAACCCGCACGAGTTACATTTTGGCGGAGCGGTAGATTCGGTTCAGTGCAATTCTTGCACGATCAATTGAAGCTTCTGGCTGCCCGGCGTCGCTTGTTGTTTGATTTCGTCGCTCTCGCGAGACAATCGAGAACCTTGCCGGGTAGCGGAAGCGTGGGACCACCAGTCGTTCGACTCGTCCAACGCGGAACAATGGAGTTGAAATACATTCTTGATTTGATCCGCAATGGAGTCAATCATATAGGAGCGACGCGCGCCGGGGGTTGCCAGATGGGGAGCGCTTACATTGGCTGAGAGAATAGCGTGTGCCGCCAAATACGATGCTCTTTCGAGTTGCTTTGCATTCATGGGGGAATCTCCTGCGATGATGAATCCCAAGTGAGCACTTGGAACTCCAAAGTGGTGTTGTGAAATCGAAGTCGTTAGTGACTTTTCGGAGGCCGGCTCTTTCCCGAATGCGTGGGCAAGGCCGCTATTTTTTTCTTAACAACTTCAAGGTCTTTGGCGTCGGGGGCGACGGTCAGGTATTTTTCGTAGGCTTGGCGGGCGGCAGGGAAGTCGCGCATTTTCTCATCGGCTTCGCCGAGTTTTAGCAGCGCTTCGCCCGAAGTTGGGTCCCACTTGCTGGCCTCAAGATAGCGCCTCGAAGCAGCCCGGTAGTTTCCCTTCTTGAAATAAAAATTGCCGGCGATGATGTTGCGGCTGGCTTCGAGCGGATTGAACGAATACTCTTTTGGCTTTAGATCGGGATCTTCTTCGGGAGGCTCCTGCTCTTGCGAAGCGGGCGGCGGAAGCGGCTTCGGCTCCTGGGCAGCCAGGGGGATCGCCAAAAAGAAGCCCACTAAAACCGAGCGTGTCACAATTTAAGTGTAGAACCAATGCAAGACCTTCGCGAACGAGCTGGTGAACTGCCGCTATTGCCGGGAGTGTACCTCTATAAGGACGCCTACGATACGGTGATTTACGTAGGCAAGGCCAAGAACCTGCGCCATCGGGTGCGAAGCTACTTTTCCGACGAGCGCCTGGCGGATTCAAAGACCGGGACGCTGATCAGTGAAGCCCGGCAAATCGATTTCATTCAAGTCGACAACGAAAAAGAGGCGCTGGCGCTTGAAAACAACCTGATCAAACAATGGAAACCGCGCTACAACATACTGCTGCGTGATGACAAAACCTATCCTTATATCAAGCTGACAGCGGAGCGTTATCCGCGGGTATACGTGACCCGGCGTCTGCGCAAAGATGGGTCCAGCTACTTCGGACCTTATTTCCCAGGAAATCTGGCGCACCGGTTGGTACATTTCATTCACCGGCATTTCAAGGTGCCGTCGTGCAAGCTGGATTTGACACGATTTCATTCGCATCCCTGCCTGGAATTTCACATTCACCGTTGCCTGGGGCCGTGCGTCCAGGGCCTGACCACGGACGCCGCTTACGCCGAAGCGGTCCGCCGCGTGAGACTTTTCCTCGAAGGGCGTCATCGGGACCTGGCCGACGAACTGCGCGCCCGCATGACAACTGCCAGCGCCGAAATGCGTTATGAAGAAGCCGCCGCATTGCATGACCTGATCCAAACCGTGAAAGAACACGGCGAGAAGCAGAAGATGGCCACCGTGGAGGGCACGGACACCGACATTTTCGCCTATTACGCAGAACCGCCGCTTGTAGCCGTGAATCTGTTTCACTTGCGCGGCGGCCACATCGTCGATCGCCGCGAGTTCTTCTGGGAAGATCAGCGCGAGTTCGATCCACCCGAGTTTTTCTCGTCATTGATCAAGCAGGTTTACCTGGATGAACCGTATATTCCGGCGTTCATGCACGTGCCCGTGGATTTTGAAGACCGCGAGCCCCTGGAGGAACTGCTTACCGAGCGGCGCGGGCGCAAAGTGGAAATCCAGACCCCGCAGCGCGGACAGAAGAAAGTGATGCTCGAACTGGTGGAATCGAACGCCAAGCACAGTTTCGAGCAGCGTTTCCGCGTTCTGAAGCCGTCCTCGCAAGCGATTCAGGCGGCGCTGCAGGACGCGCTCGGTCTCGAAGAAGCGCCGCAGCGCATCGAATGCTTCGACATCTCCCACATTCAGGGCACCGACAAAGTGGCCAGCATGGTGGTCTGGGAAAACGGGCGGATGAAGAAATCCGACTACCGCAAGTTCATCATCCGGACCGTTCAAGGCAACGACGACTTCGCCTCCATGCGCGAAGTCATCACGCGGCGCTATGGTCGGCTGAAAGAAGAAAACTTGCCCCGGCCCGGCCTGGTGCTGGTCGACGGCGGATTGGGACAGCTGCATGCAGCCGCAGAAGCGCTCGAAGCGCTGGGGATTACCGATCAGCCGCTCGCCTCCATCGCCAAGCGGGACGAATGGATTTACGTATACGGCCAGGAAGACGAGCCCATCGTGCTGGACAAATTCTCCCCCGTATTACATCTGGTGCAGGAGGTTCGCGATGAAGCGCACCGCTTTGCCGTCACCTTCCACCGCACACGGCGCAACGCCAGCCGGCTGCAAAGTGAGTTGGTTCAGATCCAGGGAATTGGCGCCAAGACGACTGCCAAGCTGCTGAAGCATTTTGGAAGCCTGGAACGCGTGCGTCAGGCGCCCGAGGATGAATTGGTGCGCGTAGCCGGACCGGCCGCGGCACAAAAAATTAGAACGGGACTCGCCGTAAAATAGGCGCGAACCCGTCCTAACCCATGAAAAACCCGCTTAGAATAAATCGCCGATTTCCTTGGCTGCCATGCGGGCTTCCAAATGGATCAAACCCGCGTTGCCACCTTGAGGACTCAGCACCGCCAGAACAGCCTTGCTGCCGGCAGTGTATACGAACAGCGACGCTTCGTCGGCTTGAATGGAAACTTCGCCGAGCGTGCCTGCGCCGATGTTGTCGCTGATCTTGCGTCCCAACCCGGAGGCGGCGGCGGCCATGGCCGCGAGCCGGTTCGGGTCCGCGCCATTGGTCAAAGCATGCGCAATAGGCAGTCCTTCATTCGACGCCAGCAGCACACCCTTCAATTCCGGAATAGAGTTGCGGAGCCCTTCGAGGGCCGCCTTCAATGCTTCGCCTTTCGCCATGCCGTTTCTCCCTTTGAGGTATTCGCTAGATGAGTATGGATCGGCGAGTAGGGAAAAAACTTTAGACCGGCGCCGGGGAACGACGTAAGACGATCTAAAGCAGCCGGTCTCGCAGGGTTCCGGTTGGTTTTGAAATTAAGGACCCGGCCCTAGATTAAAGCGATAAGTACTTTCCCGCATAAAAAGCTTAGGACCGCCCTTGAGGATTGGGGTAAAAGAGCCGATCAACCTAAGGTATGCGGTGTCTCCAATGCGGCAAGGATGTTCCTATGTTCAAGCGTATGGCGGGCAGCGAGTTCTGTTCCGACGCACACCGCCGCGAGTACAAAGAAGAGTACAGCCAATTGGCGCTAGGACGCTTGCTGCAATCCAAGCCGACTGAATCAGACGAGAAGGCTCGGTTGAAGGGCGGCACTGTGGTTACCGCTTTCGTAGAGGACCAACCACCCGCCGCGCCTGTCTCTACGGCAGCCAAACCGGTTGTAAGCAAAGCCGCGCCAATCATGATGCCGCCGGTCCAAAGCAAAGCTCCGCCGCCAACTTTCTCAGCAAAGAAGGTGGATCATCCCGTAAGTGCGCGGCCGCAAGCAGAGCCCGCGCCGCCGAAAAAGACTTCGACTGATCCTGCGATAGCCGCTCCTATGAGTGTTCGGAAACCCGCTCCCGCGGGGCTGCAGTTGGCAGTTGTGGTCACGGCTGAATTCGAGCGAGCCTTGGCGTCGCTGCTGCCGGACCGGCCGCGCCGCCATGCAAATATGTCGCCTGCAGCTTTGCCGCAGGGCAGCCTGGTCAGCTTGGATCGCCGCATAGAAGTGGCAGATTTGGCCATGCATCCAATGGAGCGGAAGCTGGAGTTGCGGGACACTGTGCGGACTACTCCGGGGATTGGTTTAGATCTGAGCGTGGCGGGCCCGGAGTCTCTGGAACCGCAAATCCAGCCCCTGAGCATCCCGGAGTCGTCTGCCGTTGCGCCCGGCGAAGCAGCGCTGTGGACGGAAGCGCCGCTGCATTTTACTGGTTCAGTCATTGCTTTCGAAGACGTCGCGAAGTATCGCTTTTCAACCACTGGTTTTGCGGACCCACCGCCCAGGAGCGTGCCGGCCGCCGATGATGCTAGCGCTCGGGAAGATCCGCTAGTCCATACTCGCGCACCGCAAACTCAGGACACAGCGAACTCCGAGATGCGCCCGGAAGCCGCGGGGGAGCGGAGCATTTCGGTCCCCGATCCAGTGCTCGAGTGTCTTCCGGTGGTAGTCCAGGCGGCCACCGCCGGGAAAGGCAAAGCAGTCCAGGTGTTCGGCGTAGCATCGTTCGGTCCGGGGACGGTGAAGGTTCCGCAGCCGAGCGGGTTGCCGTTGCGGCCCCTGATGTTGCTGGCGGCTGTCGAAACCGCTCCTGCGCCGGTAGCAGCAGGCCAGAAATCTAAGGCTAAGGTTGTTACTGCCATTCAGATCGCGCCTTCGCAGCCGGAACTTAGACCGCTGGTGCAAACTTCTGCGGAATCCGGGAGGAGTTTGCCTGGGGTACAACCGCCACCATCGCCAAGCACGATGGCTTCGCGGATGCCGAAAATTCTGGCTGCCGTAGCGGGTGCGGCGGTCATTGCAATCGTTACTTTCCTGGCGTTGACCGGCCGCAGCGATGCCGGGCCCAACATCACGATGAGCGCTCCCTCGGGGGGCGATCAATGGAACGTCAATTTTGCGCCGGAGGGCAAGCAACAACGTAAAGTTTCAGTGCTGCGGGCGTCGATGGGTCTGGCGGATTATCGTTTGGAGTTTGAAAGTTCAATCCAGATCAAGGGCCTGGGGTGGGTATATCGCGCTCAGGACTCGAAGAATTTTTACGCCGGGAAAATCGAATTGGAAAAAGCCGGGCTTAACCCGAAATATGTGATCGCGCACTATGCCGTCATTGGCGGCGTAGAACAACCGCGCGGACAAACGCCGCTGCAGATTAGAGTGCCGCTGGGCGGACATTACAAGATACGCTTTGAGGCTTTGGGAAACCGCTTCACAACCTGGATACAAGATCAGATTGCCGACGACTGGACCGACGATCGGCTAACCGCTGGAGGCGCGGGCCTCTACCGCGAGGGAATTGAGCAATCCACACTGCACGGCGACTTCCGGGTCACGCCGCTGTCAAAAAAGAAATAGTCGAAGCCAGATAGAGGAGACGCCACCATGGCGCAGGACATACCGCCCAAAGAGAGTCAACAGGTTTTCTTCGTCGACGACGAGCTGATCGAGCGCTTGCTGCGCGGGGATGTAGCACCGTCTGGAGCCAAGCACAAGCGCCCGGCGCACTCCGGCAGTCTGGCCGCCGCCGTGGCGCTGGCTTCCGCAGGACAACTGGATGACGCCGTGCTCGAGCTCGAACGCGCTCTCGAGCGGGGCGAGAATGTTGTCGAAGTCGAAAGCGGGCTCGGCCATTTGTACTTTGAAAAGGAAAACTGGAGCCAGGCGGCCGGCCATTACGCCAAGGTGGCCGAGCGGGAGCCTAAACATCTCACCGCGCATTACAATCTGGGCTTGTGTCTGGAGCGGCAGTCGAAGTTTGAAGAAGCCGCAAATGCATTTGAAGCCGCGTTATCTCTGGACCCGAAGCGCTGGCAGGCACAGATCGGCCGCGGCCTGTGTCTATTGCGACTCAATTGGCCGGAAGCCGCGCTGGAGTGCTGGGATGCGGCGCTGCGCGGCCTCCCGCTTGAAAAAAGAGGCCAGAGGCAGGATGACATCCTTTTCGGAAAAGCCATAGCGCTGCACCAAGCGGGGCGTTTGGAGGAAGCCGTCGATTTGTATCACGAACTATTGCCGGCCAACCCCAATTCTCCGGACCTGCTCAACAACTTGATCGTGTTGTCCATTGCCCGAAAAGAAGAAACGCGAGTGAAGGAACAAGCGGAGCGGTTGCTCAAAATCCAGCCGTCTTCCCGGTCCGCGCTGGAGTGTCTGACCGCTATCGCTTTGTCGAATAGCGACTATAGCGGTGCGCTGCAATATTGTTCGCAGCTGGTGAAGACAGCTCCCGACTCCCACGAGGGCTGGTTCAATCTGGGCGCCGCCTATCAGAAAACCGGGCGTCTGGAGCAAGCCGCCAGCGCTTATCGCGAGGCGCTCCGTTTGCGTCCTCAGGCATCGGAAGCCAACGCCAATCTAGGCGCGGTACTGCAGGAGCGTGGCGACCTGGCCGGCGCCCGAGAGTTATATCAGCGCGTCCTCACAGCTTCCCCCGATTTGCCGGGCGCCTTATGGAATCTGGCGATCGCCGCAGAGCGGGAGGGACGCAGTCAGCAAGCCGAGGAACTTTTTGAAAGGTTGATAGCGGCCGAGCCGGATTGGCAGGATGCCGCTTTCCGCCTGGGTTACTTGCAGCTGCAGCGCGCCGAATATGCCGGTGCGGTGGATTGCTTCGAAACCTGCGTGAAAAAACGCCATGATTGGGTGGATGCCCTTTTCAACCTCGGGCTGGCAGCCTGGAAATTTGAGGATCTTGACACGGCTGCCGGGACTTTCCGCCAGCTGTTAACCATGAATCCCAAGCACGGAGAAGCGTTGCGTTCGCTAGCGGCGGTTGCCATCGAACAGAAGAACCCGGGCGAGGCGCTGGAATGTACCCGCAAGCTGGATTCTTTGGGAACGCCGTCGCCGGAGCTGTCCTACAATCTAGGCTTGCTGCTCCAATCCATGGGCGACCACCATGCGGCGGCAGAATGTTATCAGGCGACGTTGCAGCACAAGCCGGCCTTCTCCGGAGCGATGATCAACCTGGGCCACGCCTTTAAAGCAGCGGGCAAAGAAGAAGAGGCGCGGCAGTGTTGGAGCCAGGCGGTGGGGGCAGATCCCGATCTGGCGGCAAGGTACTTCCAGTAGCAGCACTGGATCGCACGCTATCATGAAATTTGGGTGAGAAGAAGTCACGCAGCGTCCGATCCCGGATTCTGCTCATTGTCATCAATATCGCCTCCCTGGGGAGCCTGTTCTGGGCTCTGCGCGGCGCCCATTTAGCCGAACTCAAACAGGATCTCGCGGAAATGAGCTGGTGGTGGGTAGCGCTCGCCGTGGTGGCGGACGTCTCCGTATACCTGTGGCACGGAGTGCGCTGGCAGACTCTCCTGCGTCCAGTGGTTCGCCTAAAATATTGGGAGCCGGTCCGGGCAATTTACGTGGGATTGTTCGCCAACGAGGTTCTGCCGTTTCGCGCGGGCGAAGTACTGCGCTGTTATTTGCTGGCGCGAAATCCGTTGCTGCCGCTATCGGTCTCTTTTACCAGCGCTCTCATCGAACGGGTGTTCGATGGCATCTGGTTGTCGTTGTGCATCATTCTGATGCTGCGCTCCACCGTCTTTCCTCACAGTTTGCGCTACCTGGTGGATGGAGCGTACGTCCTTGGCATTACGGTGCTGGTATTGGCGCTGGCGCTGGGCGTGATCATGTTCCGGCGTCACGAGACGCGCGCGGCTCTCGCCGGCGAAATCGGCTGGCGGAGGCAACTGCACGTCCTCATCGACGACCTGGAGATCATCGGGCACTCGCGCTCTTTGTGGTCCTCTTTTCTGCAGAGCCTGCCCTATCTGCTTCTGCAAATTATTCCGATCTATGGCGCATTGCGCGGTTATGGCTTCGATCTATCGATAGGAGTCGCCTTCGTATTGATGATCGTGCTGCGCCTGAGCACCATCGTGCCGCAGGCCCCCGGAAATCTGGGACTGTTTCAAGTAGTGGTCCGCGAAACGCTAGTGAAAGTTTACAACGTGGTGCCTGCGGAAGCGGCGCGCTTCTCGCTGGTGCTGTGGGGGATGGTCACGCTGCCGCTGCTAATCGGCGGTGCCATTTCACTGGCAGTGACGGAAGCCAAGTTGAGTGAACTGCAGGAAGCGGCCAAAGCGGAGGCCAGCCAGATCACGAACTCGCGGACATGACTTTTTCGTAGACGCCCCAGGTTTTGGCAACCGCCGAATCCCAGGGGAACTGCAGGGCGCGCTCCCGGCCCCGCGCGATCAAGTCTTCACGCAACGCCGGGTCGGCGGCCAGACGAGCCAGCCCGCTCGCAAGTTCATCCGCGTTCCACGGGTCCACCAGCAGCGCGGCATCGCCCGCCACCTCCGGCATAGCCGAGGATCGCGAAGTGATCACCGGAATTCCGTGGGCCATGGCTTCGAGGATGGGCATGCCGAAGCCCTCGTCGAGTGACGGAAACGCGAAGATACGGGCTCTGGCGTAGAGACCGGCGAGCTGTTCGGTCGAAAGGTGACCGAGGAGATCGATCTCCGCCCGCCGAGGGCTCTTCTCCACCGCACGTAATTCTTCGACGGCGCCATAGCCTTCGGTCGCGCCAGCCAGACTGAGACGCCAGCCCCGAGGAACGCTTTCAAAGGCCTTTACTAGCCGGGCGACGTTCTTGCGCCGTTGAATAACGCCGACGAAGAGGATTAGGTTCTCGCGTTGTGCCGCCTGCCGTGCGGGGATTCGCACACCATGCGGAACAACGTGAATGCGCGCCGGCTCCACGCCAAGCAACTGCTCGACCTGCGAAGCTGTGAACTGCGATACCGCGATAATGGCATCGCTCCGATCCGCCGCCTGGCGGGCCTGCTCGGTGAATCGTGCGCGAAACTCGGGCGTCGAATATTCGCCGGTCATCACGAACAGATCGTGGAACGTCGAAATCGTGCGCCGTGCCGGTCGATCTACCCTTTGGTTCAGGGCATGGAACAGATCGGCGCGCGGTACGCCCACGAGCAAACGGCGGCCGGCGTTCGAAGGAAGCGTGTCGGAGAACGATTCAAACAGGCGGTGGGGCCGGTAGTAGAACCGGAAACGCTGCCGGGGTTGCGCCCGGGCGAGGCCGAACAACATCTCGCGCGAATACACGCCGACTCCGGACAGGTTTCTTCCGAGACTGTAGGTTGCGTCGAGGGCGATGCGCACTCGACTGTTATCGTCGCACGCCAGGGGAACAGTCAGTCGATACGCGAATAAGTTTCTACTCGGGGCGCCTCGCTGAGCAGTTCCTCGGCGAGTCCCCGGAAACGCGTTAAATGCTCCGATGCCAAATGGCGATCCAGGTGTTCCTTCGAGACCCAGTTCTCATAGAACACGAAGCGGCCAGCGTCGTTGGTATGCACATGCAGATCGTATTGCACGCAGCCTTCCTCCCGCCGCGTGGGTTCGATCAATGCGAGCAGAGCTCGCCGCAAGTCTTCTTCTTTACCGGTTTTCGCATGCAGTTCGGCAACGACGCTTAGCAGTTGAGCCATATTGTGACGATCATGGCAGGCCGCGCGTCAGCTTGCAAGCTGGTATTCCTTAAGCTTGCGATAGAGCGTAGTGCGGCCGATCCCGAGCAGGTGCGCCGCGATCGCTCTGTCTCCCCTGGTGTATTCGAGGGCGTTCATGATGGCGCGCCGTTCCAGGACCGCCAGCGGTACGATCGAAGCGACAGGTTGCAGGCCCGTCGCCGGCTCCGGCGCGGAGACATCGGCGGCCGGATAGGCCGTGGCCGAAGCCGTCGCTACCGGTTCGCCGCCTACAGCAGCCATCAGGCACTGGGCCTTTTTCTGGATGAGATGATTCTGCAGACTCGACGGCAAATCGGCCACATGCAGCAAGGGTCCTGAATTAATGGCCACCATGTGCTGGACGCAATTCTCGAGCTCCCGCACATTGCCGGGCCATTCATAGGACAGCATCACTTCCAGAGCTTCCGCAGTGACGCTGTAGCTGCCGCCCACGCGAGAGAGAAAATGATTGATCAGGGCCGGGATATCCTCGCGCCGCTCCCGCAAAGGCGAGAGGCGAATGTTGATCACGTTGAGACGGAAGTATAGATCGCGGCGGAACGTGCCCTTTTCCACTTCCTTCGCCAGGTCCCGGTTAGTGGCGGCGATGATACGGAAGTCCGAGTGCCGCGTCGACACCGATCCCACTGGCCGGAATTCCTTCTCCTGAAGAACGCGCAGGAGCTTAGCCTGCAAATCCAACGGCAACTCGCCGATCTCGTCGAAAAACGCCGAGCCACCATTGGCCGCTTCGAGCAACCCGAACTTGGTAGTAGCGGCGCCCGTGAACGCGCCTTTCACGTGCCCAAACAGCTCGCTTTCCATCAGCGGCCCGACCATCGAGGAACAATCTACCGTCACAAACGGCCCCGAGGCACTTATATTATGGATACCGCGCGCCACCACTTCCTTCCCCGTTCCGGTCTCTCCCAAGAGCAACGCCGGCCACCGGCACTTGCCAAGTTTCTCAATCAAACGGAGAACCTGGCGTGTCCGGGGCGATTGCCCTACCAGAATGTGACGGGTTTCTTCGAGGTTTGGCGACATAGTTATTGTTATTCCAAAATGGGCCTAATCTAATGTGCGTTGGCTAAAGATAAACTCTAAGGTCGAATTGAACATTCCTCAAGACCCCCATATCGGGATATGGGGTACGTCAATTGAGGGTAGGGAATATCCCAGGTTGCGGGTAGTACCAGGGAACCAGCCCCCAGATCACTCTGGGGCAGGAGAGGCCGGCTCGCGGACGACCATTGCGGCACCGGACTTCTGACGGACCCGGACCCGGAGCTGGTTCGCTTGTTCCCATGTCATCTCGCGGCCAACGATCACGCGCCATAGTGGAGGATTGCTTCCGTTCGAGAGAATGCGCGCGTCCGCGAAGAGTTCTTCAAGAGCAGTGCGCAGCGATTCGGCCCGGTCCGAGTCGGAGAAAACGCCGGCTTGGACCGTGTAGCCGGTGGCGGGCGACGCGGGGACGGGTGCCGCCTGCACCTGCTGCGGCGGCGGGATTACCTTCAATCGCACCCGGGCAGTTCCGGCGCGAAGCATGTCGATTTCGCGCGCCGCGGCTTGCGAAAGATCCAGGATGCGTCCCTTCGCGAAGGGACCACGATCATTAATACGGACGTCCACCTGTTTTCCATTAGAGAGATTCGTGACCTCGACCCAGGTCTGGAATGGAAGATTGCGATGCGCCGCGGTGAGTTGCTCCATGTCGTAGACCTCGCCCGAAGCGGAATGCCGGCCGTGATAGGGGACGCCATACCAGCTTGCGACTCCGGTCTCCATCATTCCCAAGCGCGCGGGCGCGGCCGGCGGATTCACTCGCGCGATGCGGTGCGTGCAACTCGCAAGCAACATCAAAGAGAGTGCGAGTAACGTCGAACCCGCATGAATTGGGCTTCGGAACATACTTGTCTTTCTCAGAGCGCCTGGAACAATTCTATCCATTTACGTTTTTCGATGGAGAGAGGGTCTGCGAGCCGAAGGGACACGAGCACGCCACGGACCTTAACGTGCATTTTTTTCTTGACATTCAATTCAATCCACCTTATAAAGGGGACACAAGCGCGTTCTCTTTATGAGTGGCGCGTACTTTGATGTTAAGGGAGAATCAAACGATGAAATTCGCAACCAAGAAGAAAGCGGCCCCGAAGAAGAAAGCTGCTGCTAAGAAAAAGAAGTAGCTAAACGGGCTCGCGATAGCGAGTTTGACCAACCGGCCCCGAGCAATCGGGGCCGTTATTATTTGTGACGCCGTTATTATTTGGTGCCGCCGTTCTTTACGACCCTCTCCACCGCTTCCTTCAAAGCCTCGTACTTCATTGCTCCCGGATGGTACATGCGAACAATACCCATACGATCGACCAACACCAGCGTCGGAGTGGTGCTGGCGCCATAGCGAGTAAAGTTAGCTTCGCTCACTGGCGCCGGCCCATCGATCACGGCGGCGTAATACGTTCGCCGTACCTGCTCGATGTATGCGGTTTCGACAGCAGGCGCGGCGTCGACCCCTCCTGCCACGTAGCCATACTTTTGAGTAGGCGCGAGCAACACCAAGCCCTGTGGAGCATACTCCGCTTTGATGCGCGCAAGAATTGGAATTTCGGATTTGCAGTCCGGGCACCAATGCGCCCAGAAGAACAGCAGTGCGGGCTTGCCTTTGGGAAGCGCGACGCCGTCGAGCGGAGGCGCGGGCTTCCCTTCCAGAGTGAGAAGCAGCAGGTTCTTCCGGATGCGAGGCAAGATGGAAGTGGCGCCGAAGGCTTTAGCCTGTTCCTGGAGATACGTGACTGCCTCACTGCGGCGGCCCTGCGCGGTGAGCGTTCCTGCCTGGATTTCGATAGCGGCGCCCAAGGCCGTCGGCAAGTGCGGCTCCTTATCGAGCGGCTGCTTCTTCAATTGCTCCACCGAGAAGGTATAAATCGCCTGGGAAAATTTCTCCGCCGGCAGGTAGTTTTGGCTTTGGAATTCCGCGCGCGCCAGCCAACTGAAGGCTTCGAGATATTCCGGCGTGATTCCTTGCGAAGCACGGTAGGCACTCAGCTCCTGAATCGCCCGCGTGTCGGAACCGGTGGCGAAGGATGCCTGCACCACCTGAATGATGCCCGCCGGGGCCGGGATCGCCCAAGCCAGCGCCAAAAGAATCAGCAGGAGGGTGCGGCGCATAGGCGTTACAATTTCAGATCCTTCAGATACCGGCGGAAATCTTCGCCCAGGTCATGACGCTTGAGGGCGAGCTCGACCGTGGCCTGCAGAAAACCTTGCTTGTCGCCCGCATCGTAACGCTTGCCTTCGAACTTATAGCCATAAATCGGGCGGCTCCGCAGCATGTGCTTCAGGCCGTCGGTTAACTGAATTTCGCCGCCACTGCCGGGTTGAATGGTCTCGAGCGAGGTGAAAATTTCAGGCGTAAGAACATAGCGCCCAATGATCGCGAGGTTGGAGGGAGCGTCCGCCGCCTTGGGCTTTTCCACCAGATTCCGAATTCGGTAGAGCCGGTCGCGGCCGCCGTTGTGTGCCACCGGCTCCGCATCCACCACGCCATAGGCGGAAATGTTTTCATGCGGCACTTCCATTAGCGCCAGCACCGGCGCGGAATAAAACTCGTAGACGTCCAGCAGTTGCCGCAGACACGGGGTTTCCGCATCGATGATGTCATCGGAAAGGATCACCGCGAACGGTTCCTCGCCCACTAGTTCGTGCGCCCGCAGAACCGCGTGCCCCAACCCCAAAGCCTCTTTTTGGCGGATATAAGCTACGTCGATCATGTCGGAAACCGCGCGCACCGTCGCGAGCAGGTCTTTCTTGTGACGGGTTTCGAGCAGGTGCTCCAGCTCGAAACTGACATCGAAATGATCTTCAATGGCGCTCTTGCCGCGCCCCGTAACGATGATGATGTTCTGAACCCCGGAGTGCTTCGCTTCCTCGACGCCGTATTGAATCAGAGGCTTGTCGACCAGCGGCAGCATCTCCTTAGGCATAGCTTTGGTGGCTGGAAGAAAGCGGGTCCCCAGTCCGGCCGCGGGGAAAACCGCTTTACGAACTTTTCTTGTCATTCATTTTCTATTCTATCGGCTCAGCTATTTCAAAATTGCCGCCACGGCGCGCAATTCCTCGCGGACCTTATCGAACATGCGAGTGAGATCGGCAGCCCGGTTCTCGACGAAAAGATCCCCTTGCACACGCTTACGTCCGGCAGCCTTTGCAGCCACCGGGGCGGGCTCGGGTTTGGATCGCGTTTCGAGGAACTTGCGCGCGCCCTCGATGGTGAAGCGCTCCTCGTAGAGCAGCCGCTTGATCTCCAAAACCATCTCCACGTCCTTGCGGCGATACAGCCGGTGGCCGGTGCCGGATTTCTTAGGCCCCAGTCCCGGGAATTCGGTTTCCCAGAAGCGCAGCACGTAGGGCTTGATTCCGGCCAGGCGCGCCACGTCGCCGATCCGAAAGTAGAGTTTGTCTGGGATCTCCGGTAACTGCCCGACGATCATGTCTTCTTGCGAACTCATGACGTACCCTTAATGATAATGTCCCCGCTGGTAGGAATCCATCCGGTCCGCGAGGCCCTGCTTGCCGGGAGGCCTGTCGATCGTGTGTTAATAGCGAAAGGCGCGGGCGGCGCCCGGTTGCAGGAACTGCTAGCGCTCTGCCGGGAACGGGGTGTCCCAGTGCGGGTAGAATCGCGCGATCGCCTGGATCGCGCGGCCAAGGGAGCAAACCATCAGGGGGTGGTGGCCTTCGGCGCCGCGGAAAAATATTCGTCGATCGACGATACCGCGGCCTCCGGCGGCTTACACGTGATCCTGGACGGAGTGGAGGACCCGCATAACCTCGGCGCCATCATTCGAACGGCGCACGCAGCCGGCGCGGCCGCCGTGGTGATCCCGGAGCGCCGGGCGGCGGGCCTGAATGAGACCGTGGGCCGCGCCGCCTCCGGTGCATTGGCCTACTTGCCGGTAGTGCGAGTAGTGAACATCAATCGAACGCTAGACGAGCTGAAAGAGCGAGGTTACTGGATCTACGGCCTGGACGAACGGGGCAAGGACACCTACGACCAGGTGGAATTCACCAAGCCGTCCGCCATCGTCCTCGGCGCGGAAGGCAGCGGGCTGCATGAACACGTGGCCAAGCGCTGCGACTTTCTGGTGCGCATTCCAATGGCGGGACAAGTGGCATCCTTGAACGTCAGCGTGGCCGCGGGCGTGATCCTTTTCGAGTGGAAGCGTCGTGCAGCCCTTCCAACCCCAGCTCCCTGAATCACCGCCGTCGCTTTCATCAGCCTGCGTGCGGTTGATATACTCACGGCATGTGGGAGCTACGACTCGGCGACGAAATTGACGATTATTGCGTCAAGTGCCGTCGGCTCACCAATCATTCGATCGTCTCTTTAGTGGATACCAAGGCGGCGAAAGTGCGCTGCCGCACCTGTTATAGCGATCACGACTTCCGGAATGAGCAGGCGCCCCCATCGAAGAAAGAACTGGCGCGGCAAAAAGAACTCTTTAACGCCGTGCTCGCTGGAGTGGCTCCCGCCGAGGCGGCCATCGTTCTCGAGCCTCCTGAAGCGCCCCCCGAACCAGAAGCGCAAGCAACAGCCAAGTCGAAAAAGAAGAAAATCTAGGTTCCCTCGGGAGACCACTCGCGCCACTCATCGAGCAATGGGAAATATAGGCCCAGCCGGACCGGATCCCCGAGCGACGCCATGATGCGCGCGTAGCGCTCCATCTGATCGCGATAACGGCGCTGCTGTTCGTCGAGAAATACTGCGAGGTTTCCACCCTCGTGCTCACTGGTCTTGAAGTCGATGATCCAGCGCACGCCCTGGTCGATAAAAGTGCGATCCACTAAACCTCGCACGATTTCACCATTCACGACGCCCGTGACCGCATACTCCGCTTGTGCATCTTGGTGACGGTCTAGAATCCAGCGGCCCCGGCGGCTGACACGAATGAGCGCGAGTGCTTGCCGGACCCGCTGCGCGCCGGCTTCGAGATCGAGCGGCGACGCGCCGGCATGCATCAGGGCTCTCCGGATCTCCGGCATTTCCGGTCGAGGGGAATCCACGCTCTGCATCCGTTGCAGGAATGTGTGCACCACCGTACCCGCATGGCGCAGCCCCTCACCCACCCATTCGAAACTCGGCTCATGCGGTTCTGCATGCGGAATTGTCCCGCTGCTCCAAGCCACCGCTGGAGGCATTTCAGGCAAACGCCAGGTATCCGGCAAGCGCCGCAATACGGCCGGCGGGCGGAGTGCAGGAGCCGGGACTGCTCCCGTAGCAGCGCGCCGGAAGCGATCGCGCTCTTCATCTAAAAGAGCAGGCCACAGGTCCTTCAGCATGGTGCCTGACGATGGCTCACCGTTATTCCCGACATGCCCCATCAGGTGCAACCGCTTGCGGGCGCGAGTCGCCGCTACGTAGAGCTGCCGCGCCCGCTCCCAGTCGCTCTTCTGCCGTTCGAGGCTCCGCAGATAGCGATAGAGAACATCGGGCTCGGCGCGCGTCTCGTCAATCGGCGCTACCAGGCATTCGAAACGGCCATCTTGCCGCCACTCGTGAAACAACACCAGCGGCTTATCGTCGGACTTGGATGGGCGGCCGAGTCCGGGAACGATGACGGTATCGAATTCCAGCCCCTTGGCCTTGTGGATCGTCATGATCTCTACGGCGGGTCCGGTGGGGTTCTCGGGCCTCGCGTATAACTCGGTCACGCGTTCCGAGAAACGGCCGAAATCAGGCAAGTCCGCGCCTGCCTGCGTGGCTTCGAGAAGATCGAAATATGCCGCGGCATCCTGCAGACCGCCTTCGTCGCCTTCCAAACACGCGGGACCGCCTATTTTTATCCAGACGCGTTCCACCCAGCGGCGCAAAGGCCAGCGGCCTTGTTCGGAAAAAGCTTCGCCCAGGACGTCCCGCAGGCGCTCGGCGCGTTTATTGCCGTCGGCGCTCAGTGCGCGCAGATCGTGCAGGCAATCCCACAGGCTGGTTGCGAGACGGTCGTGCGCCAGCGCCTCCAGATCGGCGAGCGTCAGCCCGCACCAGGGCGCGCGCAGAATGGATAACCAGGCGATGCGGTCCACCGGATCGAGCAGGGCGCGAGTCAGGGCCAACAGGTCGCGGACGATAGAGCGATCGGCCAGCGCCTCGATTTCAACCGCGCTAAACGGGAGTTCCGCCGCTTTCAACGCTTCGCTGATGGCAAACAGATGGGAGCGCGCGCGTACCAGTATCGCAACCGAGCCAGCGGGGTCGTGTTCTCGAGCTTCACGAATGCGTCTGACGACACAAGCCGCTTCGAGTTGGTCTTCACCCTCAATAAATCCGTCGATCGTCACCATGCCATCGTCTTTTTCCGTGGGCGCTTCGTTGGCGGCGCGGGAAGGCGTGTATTTGACGGCTCCGGTTTCGTCGTTATCGGCATCGGCAAAACTGCCGGTGAACAGCGCGTTCACACGATTGACAATGGCAGGGAGCGAGCGTCGATTCAAGTGAAGCTGCAAACGGTCCAGGCGCAGGCCGCCCATACCCTTCTCTTCTACTTCCTTGAACAAACCGACCTCAGCCTGACGAAAGCGATAGATCGACTGCATGGGATCACCCACCAAAAACAGCGTGCGGCCGTCGCCCTGCTGCCAGCCGCTCGTCAGTTTTTCCAGCAGTTCGAATTGGGCTCGTGAAGTGTCCTGGAATTCATCCACCAGCAAATGCTCGATGCGCGAATCCATGCGGAAGGCCACTTCGGTGGGATTATCGAGGGGCCCCAGAGCTTCGCTCGCCGCGATGCCCAGTTCCATGAAGTCGATGGCGCGTCTCTCGCGGAAAACCATGCGCAATTGCCCCACCGCAAGTTGTAACGACCGTAATAAAGCTCGTAGAACTTGCCATTGGTCGTCGCTATATGCGGGCGGAGGGAGCCTCCGCAGGCGCTCCAGCGCCTCTTCCAAACCCGCGCACGACTGAAGCGCGGCGATCAAGTCTGCGCATTGGTCCTTGCGAAAATTGTTGCCCGCCGGAAAACCGCATCTGATCGTAAGTCCATTGCGCTTGCGCCACGACCCGTCGCCCCTCAAGACCACACTCGCCAAATGTCGCCATATAGCGCAGTTTTCGGCGGTTGCGTCCGGCCACCTTGAAAAATCCAGCAGCGGGATATTCAGGTTGGCGGCGGTATAACGCCCCAGATCCGCCCAAACCGCGCGCAGTTCGCCCGGGACTTGACGATCCACCGCGGCCAAGCCTCTGGCGACAGCGTCCGTCAAGGCCCTTTCGAGTTCGACTCGCGCCTCATCGTCGTCGAGGACCAGCAGTTTCAGCCACTGATCCCGCTGCGCCAGCATGGTGGCGATCAATTCCCGGGCATGAGTGGAGTTGTTATCCAGGTGCCGTAGCAGCGTAGTAAGCGCCTGCTGATAATTGGGATTGCTTTCGAGCAGAGTCAGGTGCGCCGCTTCCCGATACAACTGGCGCGCGTCCTCTTCAACGCGTGGCATGCCGCCCAGGCGGGCTAGCCAAGGCATCTCGCCGACGATCGACATGCATAGTGAATCGATGGTCTGCACGCGCAGGCGGCCGGGATGTTCGAGCAGATCCCACTTGAGTTCTCGATCCCGCAGGAGCACTTGCTGCGCCAACTGACGCGTGATTTTGAGGTGCGGCTTCTCTACCGGCGTTCCGGCTGTGGCGTCTCTTAGCGCGGCGGCGATGCGCTCCAGCATTTCACCTGCGGCTTTCCGCGTGAAGGTGATGGCGACGATGGATTCCGGTTTGCCGACAATGGCGAGTAATCGCAAAAAGCGGTGGATCAGCAACTCGGTCTTGCCCGAGCCGGCGGGAGCGCGCACGGTGAAGGAGCGTGAAGGGTCGAGAGCCTCCCTGCGCTGCGGTTCATCGAGATCCTGCAGGATGACTGGGCTACTCACCGGCTTCGTCCGCCCTCCTGAAATCGCCGATGCGGCAAAGCGAATGAAGATCGCAAAGCGCGCAGGTTTTCGTGGCGTTCTTGGGATCCACAGTGGCGTCGCCCGCGAGGAAATTGGCGCCGAGCTGGTCTACAACTTTGCTCCACTCCGGGAGCCGCTGCTCCAGTTCACGGCCAGCATGCCCCAGCAGCGCCGTTTGCCCCGGCACCAATTTAGCGAAATACACTCCGGAAACTATGCGTTCGCTTTTTACGGCATAGAGCGGCAGTTGCGGTGCATCGGGCCGGTCGCCGTCCCAGTTTTTAATACTCAGATTGTCGGATGTTTTGTAATCCAGAATCACATGGGTTCCATCGGCGACTTGTTGATCGATACGGTCGACCTTGAGTTCCAATTCCAACCCGCCGGCGTTGATCCGGCGAGGCGTTTCCCGTTCTACTACTGTGAAATCCAGCCGGGCTCTTTCCAGATGGAGCCATTCCTCGAGCAAACTGGTGAGGCGACTGTGTTCCAAAACGCGGGAACGTTCGAGCGATGCATTTTTGTGACGGCGGCTCAGGCGGCTGTCGAGCGCGGTGCTGACGGAAGTCTCGATGACATTCGCGACCTCCGCGGCTGACATGAGCGCCAATTCACGCTGCGATCCGATTTCACGCCAAAAATGTTCCAGCGCTTGGTGGGCTACTGTGCCGCGCTCCGAAGGCGATATGCCGATATCTGGATCGTTATACTCGCGAGCGCCCAGGCGGTGAATGGCAAAGGCCCGGAACGGGCACCACGCCTGGTCTGCCAGAACCTGCATTCCTCCGCGCTGCAGCGTGACGGGCAAAACCGGCGGCGCTTGCCCCATCGGTTGGCGGTTTAACGGAACCCACGCCAAGAAAATCTTACGCAACGGAGTTTCGAAGGGAGCGACGAAGTTCGTTTCCTCGGGAAGCGCCTCGGGAAGCGTTTCGATAAGCGGGCTGATGCGAAGCTTTTCCTCGCCCGAGAATAACGGATAGCTCCACACTACCTCGGGCGCCGATGCGAGCAACCGGGCGGTGACGCTGCGAGCGCAGTTCAGCTCGCGCTCGGGTGAACTGTGCGGCATTCCGGCGGCGCGCTGAAGCGCCGACGGCAGAAATGGATTCAAACGCGGCAATTCCGGCCACACGCCGGCATGCAATGCAGCGATCCATAACGCATCGAAGTGCGAACCAGCGGCTTCTGGCAGGTCCATTACCTGAACCGGAGCGGCTTCGTCGCGCGCGGAAAAGCGTTCATCGTATGCAATGCGCCGCAACCGTTCGAGGGCTTGGCTGTAGTTGAGACGCGGCAGCACGATATCCAGTGACGCCATTTGAGACAGTAATGTTTTCCAGTGCTCCACTGTCTGCTGCTCGACAGGGGAAAGCGTACGATCGCCCGGCCAGCCTGCGCCATCGAGCAGTTTCGAAAACGTGGCGCTCCATTCGCTCGGATGCTGGCGTTCCCGCAATGCATCTGCCGCCTTCGCCATCGCTGGAAATACACGCCGAACCGCTTCGATCTCAAAGGAAATTGTTTCGACGCCCTGGCGGCGGAGGTCGGCGTACGCGCGGGAAGCCGGCAATTTATCCAAGCGCAGGAAAGGCGACCGCAATAATAAACCCGCTTCGCCGATCTGGAGTCCGGGCTTCAGTCCCAATGTAAGCAACGCCACGCCGATCATGGGAATGTCGGCGCATCGCACACCCGAAGAGATGTGGAAGGCGGCGTCAGAAGCTGCGGGTCGTACAAAATCCAGACTGGGATGGAAGGTGTCATCGAAGATGCGCTCGACAGCAACCGAAAGCCCGGCGAGCCCCGGCACCACAACGCCGATCTTCGCGTCCGGCTTGGCTTCGAGTGTTCGCCGGGCCCAAGCGGCGGCATGGATCAATTCTTCGGACACATCGCGGAACGCAACCCGGGAGCGTCGCGACGGTTCGGCAGGATCGATCGGCCATGGTTGTGCATGACAGGCTTCAAACAGAGATCGATCGGCGGGTGCCAGTTCGTCGAAGCCGGCATGGAAGACCACGCCGGGAACGAGCGTGCCCTGGTGGACTCGATTGAGTAGCGCTTGAGGCAACTCGCTGGCCGTAATCCAATCGTTCTCGCGCAGCTTGCGTTCCACCGCGCGCATCCACCCCAGGAACGCCTCAGGGTCGGAAAGCCCCTCGAACTCAGACGCTTCGCATCCCACTCCCCAGGTCCGTGCCAGGTTCCAGGCCTGCGCTGCCGTCGCTATCGTTGCCGGAAGGTCGAGCAAAACGCCGGTGACGTCCGACGCCGCGATGGCCTGTTCCCACAGCACCTGCTCCTGCAAAGGGCTGAGCAAGACCGGTGTGCCGAAGGGATCGCGAGCCGCACACTTCTGCCACAGGCGCGCGAGCCATGCGCCCCGCGGAAGAATGTCCGGCGATTCCCATGCACGAACGCCCCGCCGGCGGCGATCCGCGTCGTAATCCCGCCGTAACTGCCGGCTCAGTCGCGCATTTGCGGTGACCAGCGTGCCTTGCGTGTAGCGATCCACAACCTATGTTAGTGTCGCGCGTCCGGCAGCCGGATTTCCAGAGAGCGCCTGATACTTGCGCAGCAGTTCAAACAAAACCACCCCGCCCGCGGTCGCCACATTCAACGAGTGCTTACGGCCCAGCATGGGAATCCGTATATGGACATCGCAGTGCGCCGAAACTTCAGCGCGGATGCCGTCCACTTCATGTCCGAAAACGATGCACACCGGGAAGGGAGGTTTCCACTCGAACAAGTCCACCGCGCGGGGCGTGGTTTCGATGGCGGCGATCTGATAGTTTCGCTCGCGCAGCAGGTCGAGCAGCGGCAGCGGATCCAGTGCGTGTTCCCAGCGGACCACCTCTTCGGCCCCCAGCGCGGTCTTGCGGATGCCGGGCTGGGGTGGACAGGCCGTGATGCCCGTCAGCAAAAGCTTTTCGGCAGCCGCAGCGTCCGCCGTGCGGAAGAACGACCCCACGTTATACATGCTGCGAACGTTATCCAGCAGAACCGTTACCGGCAGTGTGCCGATTCCTTCGTAAGGCGAGGCCAGCGAAGTGGCGCGAAAGGGAAGGCGGTCCATTATAAGTTGTGGGCTTTCTCATGGTGACACGATAGTGAGCGCAAGCAGGCGATGCGCGGCTATAATGGACCGTTGACGCTCTCCATCGTCGTCCCCGCATTTAATGAAGAGCGCCGTCTGCCCTCCACCCTCGATGTAATTTTGGCGTGGCTGGATAGCGGCCCTTTCCGCGATGCGGAGGTGCTGGTGGTGGACGACGGATCGCGCGACAGCACGGCAGAACTGGTAGAAAGCCGCGTCGCGAGGGAGCCGCACCTGCGTCTCATCCGCAATCCGGGCAACCGCGGTAAGGGCTACGCGATTCGCCACGGCATGCTCGAGGCGAAAGGGGACTGGATTTTATTCTCCGATGCCGATCTCTCCGCGCCTATCGATGAACTTCCCAAATTACTCGCCGCCGCCGGGGAACGGAACGCAGCCATCGCGATTGGCTCCCGCGCGCTCGACCGCTCCCTCATCGGCGTTCACCAGAGCCAATGGCGCGAGATCTCCGGCATCTTTTTCAACCAGATTATGCGTTTGATCACCGGCCTGCCTTTTGCCGATACGCAGTGCGGTTTTAAATTGTTCCGGCGGGACGCCGCACAGCGCGTTTTCCCACTGCAGCGATTGGACGGCTTCAGTTTCGACGTGGAGGATTTGTTTATAGCGCATAAGCTGGGCATTGCTACCATTGAAGTCCCGGTCCGCTGGAACAATGTGGAAGGAACCAAAGTCGGCCTCACGCAGGGTATCGCGTCGTTTCTCGACCTGCTCCGCATCCGCTGGAATTGGCTGCAGGGCCGCTACGCGGATTAGACTGGGAGAATGGCAACCAAAGCCCGGCTGCGGTCCATCCCGTTGCTCGATCTGACGCGTCAATATCAGCCCTTGCGCGAGCCGATCCAAACCGCCATTTCGGCCGTGATTGAATCGCAACGCTTCATTCTGGGAGCCGGTGTCGAGCACTTCGAGCAGCGCTTCGCCGATTATTGCGGAGCGCGTTATGCGATCGGCTGTGCGTCGGGCACCGATGCTCTCGAATTGGCTCTCATGGCGCTGGATATCGGAGCCGGCGATGAAGTCCTGACCGTGCCGTTCACCTTCTTTGCCACCGCAGGCGCGATCATGAGCGCGGGAGCGCGGCCCGTGTTCGTCGACGTCGAGCCGGAATCGTTCAACCTCGATGTCCGGCAACTGGACCACGCCCTGGCAACCCACCCGCGCGTTAAAGCAATTCTCCCGGTGCACCTCTATGGCGGCTGCGCCGACACCGGGCCGATGATCGAACGAGCCGTCGCTCGCCGTATTCCCGTGATTGAAGACGCCGCCCAAGCCGTCGGAGCCGAGTGGCAGGGCCGGCGCGCGGGCGCGATCGGGACGGTCGGCTGCTTCAGTTTCTTCCCCACCAAAAACCTCGGCGGGTTTGGCGACGGCGGCATGCTCACCACCGACAACGAAGACCTGGCGCGCAAACTGAAAGCGCTCCGCATCCACGGGTCGGTTGAAAAATACATGCACCAGTGGCCCGGCATGAATTCGCGGCTCGACGCGCTGCAAGCAGCGGTGCTTGACGTCAAGCTGGATCATCTTGACGACTGGACTCGCGCCCGCCAGCGTAATGCGGCGCTCTACTGCGAGTTGCTGTCGGGAGTGGTGACGACGCCCGCCGCGCAGCCTTATCAGACCAGCCACGTCTACAATCAGTTTGTGATCCGCTGCGCGCGCCGGGATGAGCTGCGCGCTTTCCTGGCTGAGTCCGGAGTAGGGACCGAAGTGTATTATCCCCTCCCGCTGCATCTGCAACCGGCGCTCGTAAGCTACGGCCACAAGGCTGGAGATTTCCCGGTCAGTGAACAACTCGCCAAAGAAGTGCTGGCGCTGCCCATATTCGCCGAACTTACCGAGGAAGAGATCACTGCGGTCGCGGGTTTGATCCGCGAGTTTTACGGGCGGGCGTAACCCCGGAGGCTTTTCTATGCGCGTTTTGCATCAATTCATAGCCGTATTTCTGGCGGCTTCAATTTTCAGCGTTGCCGCGGACAATTTGCCGCCCGTCCCGCAAACGCCCAAGAAGCCGGTGACTGACGACTACCAGGGCGTACAAGTGGTCGATGACTACCGCTGGCTCGAACCCCCCGCCGACCCCGATGTTCGCAAGTGGAGCGATCAGCAGAACGCCCGCACCCGGGCATATCTGGATCATCTCCCGAATAGAGCCGAGATCGTGGAACGGCTGAATCAACTGAACAGCAGCTCCTCGATCCGTTTCTCAGCTCTCATTTCGCGCGGCGGCATGCTCTTCGCGCTCAAGACCCAGCCGCCGAAGCGGCAAGCCTACCTGGTAGCGCTGGCTTCGCCCGACGATCCGGATTCCGCGCGCACAGTAGTCGATCCCAACGCGCTCGATCCCAGCGGGACCACCACCATTGACTTCTATGTGCCGTCGCTCGACGGCAAACTGCTGGCTGTCTCGCTCTCGAAAGGCGGCAGTGAAGATGGCGCCGTTTCTGTCTTCGACGCCGCCACCGGAAAGCAGCTCGGGGACAGCGTGCCGCGCGTCAATGGAGCCACTGCCGGTGGCAGCGTAGCCTGGAATCGAGACTCCACCGGTTTCTGGTATACCCGCTATCCTCGCGAGGGCGAGCGTCCTGCGGCCGATCTAAATTTCTACCAGCAAGTTTATTTTCACCGCCTCGGCACGCCCACCGCGCAGGACGAATACGCCGTCGGCAAGCAGTTTCCGCGCATCGCCGAGGTCTTCCTGCGGTCCTCTGACGACGGCAAATACGTCCTCGCGCGCGTTGCCAATGGCGATGGCGGTGAATTCCTGCACTTCATGTTATTGCCCGACGGCCAGTGGCACCAGATCACGCGTTTTTCCGACCATACCTCCGAAGCAAACTTCGGAGCGGACGGAACGCTGTACCTCTTGACGCGTAAAGATGCTCCCATGGGCAAGATACTGGCCCTGACACCGCCGGCGTTCTCCGTCGCGAACGCAAAAACGATTGTGACGGCGACGCTATCCTCGATCGATGGCTTCGTCAAGGCGGGTTCGCATCTCTTCGTGCGCTATATGGCTGGCGGACCCTCCAAGCTGTTCGATATCGAATCCGGCAAACCCGACAAGCCCATTGACGTTCCGACGATTTCCTCGGTGGGACAAATGGTGGCCCTCGGCGGCAATCAATTGCTGTTCGAGAACCAGAGTTTCGTCGAACCCCCAGCGTGGTTTCGCTATGACCCCGCCAACGGGCAGATGAAGAAGACGGCCTTATTCCAGACCACGCCTGCAGACTTCAGCGACGTCGAAGTCCTCCGTCAGATGGCTTCATCGAAAGACGGCACGCGCGTTCCCATGACCATCCTCCGTCGCAAAGGCACCAAACTCGATGGCAAGAATCCAACGCTCCTCACCGCTTACGGCGGGTACGGAATCAATCAGGCCCCCACTTTTTCCGTGCGCCGCCGGCTGTGGCTGGAACACGGCGGTGTGTGGGTAGTGGCCAACCTGCGCGGTGGCGGCGAGTTCGGTGATACCTGGCATGAACAAGGACGCCTGACCAAAAAACAAAATGTTTTTGACGACTTCATCGCCTGCGCCGAGACTCTTATCAAGACAAAGTACACCAGTCCCGATAAGCTGGTCATCGAAGGCGGCAGCAACGGCGGCCTGCTGATGGGCGCCGCGCTGACGCAACGGCCCGAACTCTTCCACGCCGTCGCAAGCCACGTCGGCATTTACGACATGCTGCGCGTCGAAACCTTTCCGAATGGTGTTTTCAATGTGACTGAGTTCGGAACCGTGAAGGAGAAGGACCAGTTCCAGGCGCTCTACGCCTATTCGCCCTACCATCACGTAAAGGACGGTACCGATTATCCGGCCGTGCTCTTCCTCACCGGCGCAAACGATGGCCGGGTGGATCCTATGAACTCGCGAAAAATGACCGCGCGCTTGCAGGCCGCGACTAAATCCGACCGGCCCATCTTGCTGCGCACCAGCGCCGACTCGGGCCATGGCATCGGCGCAGCCTTAAACCAGCGCATCGAACAGGACGCCGACGTATTCTCGTTCCTGTTCGATCAATTAGGAATGAAGTAGATCCGGCGCCCTCACGCGACTCGCTCGCAGCCAGTTTTCGAGCACCACCAACGTCCACAATTGCACCGGCGCACGTCCCTGCTCGATAGCCCTCGATACAGCGCCTGCCAGTTCACCTTTGCGCATCCAGCCTTGCTGTTCCAAAAGAGGGTCCTCGACCAGCGCGTCCAGTTGGGGCCGCCAGCCGTTCGCCAGCCAGTTCTCGACGGGAACGGTGAAGCCTTGTTTTTTTCGGCTGGCCACTTGAGGCCCGACGTTGCGGCGCACCAGGGCCCGCAGGATCGCCTTCAACTCATTGCCGCGCAGCCGCATCTCAATCGGCAGAGACGCCGCATGCTCCCACATGCACTGATCGAGAAACGGAGAGCGCGCTTCGATCGAATAATACATGGCCCCGCCATCCACTTTGGTCATGTACTCGGCCAAGAAGCGGGTGCGAAGCTCGTATCCCAAAAAGTCGCGCATCAATTCGCGGCCGGAGTCGAAGGAATCTGCAATCTGGCGGTGCGACATCTGTCTTCCCGAGAGGCGCTCCCCGAGCATGCCGGCACGTTCGTAATACGGCAACCCGTCATGGGTTCGAGTCACCGCGCCCAGCCCACCGACGGCGTAATCGGTCAAATGCATCCCCCGCCGCAATGCCGGAATCCGCGCCACCGCAGGACGCAAAGCAGGCCATAGCCGCGCCGCCTGCCGCGGCAGGAGCCGGGATAAACGCTGAGCGTAGTGGAAATTCCGGTGATGGTTGTAACCGAGAAAGACGTCGTCCCCGCCATCGCCGGTCAGCAGCACCGTGGCTTTCGCTTTCACGGCCTTGCACACCTGCAACATGCCTAGCGCGGAGGAACAGGCGAAGGGCTCCCCATAAGCGTGGGTTAAATCCTGCAACGCAGGTTGCTCGCCGGGAGCAAGCTCGATGACCTCGTGCGGGATTCCCAGAATGCGGGCGGTCTCGCGGGCGTCTTCCGATTCGTCGGAGGGATGGCCCGGCGTTCCCACCGTGAACACTTTCACGTTCGCGTTCAGCTTGGCCATAGCCCATGCGATAAGAGTGGAATCGATCCCTCCGCTGAGCAAAGCGCCGACCGGGACATCGGCGATCAAGCGGAGTTTCACGACTTCGAGCAGCAGAGCTTCCGTTCGATTCACCGCGTCGTCGAAGCTGATGCGCTGCGACCCGGGTTCCGGCGATGTCCAGTAGCAGCGTTGCTGAATGCGCCCGTCCTGCCATTCGACGATGGTGGCAGCCGGCACTTTCCGCGCCCCCGCGTAAATGGCCAGGTCTTCGCTAACCCAGCCGAATTCTAGAAATTCGAGCACCGCTGCGGGATCGATCTCGTCAACCAAGCCCGCCTCGCGAAGCGCCGTGATGGTGGAAGCGAAGCCGATCTGTCCGTTCGTCGCGGCATAGAGCAATGGTTTGACGCCCAACCGGTCGCGTACCAGCGTAAGCTTGCGCTGCGGATTATCCCAAATCCCGAAAGCAAACATTCCGCGCAGCCGGGGGACCATCCCGTCGATTCCCCACTGCCGGTAGCCGTTGAGGAGAACCTCCGTATCGGTATTAGACCGAAAGCGGTGCCCACTCGATTCGAGCTCCTTGCGCAGCTCCTGGAAATTATAGATACACCCGTTGAATACCAGCCCGATCTCGCCGTCGTCGGAAAGCATGGGCTGATTCCCGGCCGCGCTTACGTCCAGGATCGCCAGCCGGCGATGTCCCAGAACCGCCTCGGGCCAAGTGGAGACGCCCTCGGAATCCGGGCCGCGCCGCGCCAGAGAGCACACCATGGCGTCGACCGCCTGACGTGCGCCTCGCGGATCAATCGACCGCCCGACGAGACCCGCAATCCCACACATATCCTAATTATCTCAGCCTGGAGCGGTGCCGCGGGCAGGCTACAATCAAACTACAGCCCACTCGGGAGGAACAACGACGGAGACCAACACGCTTGGCGAAGGCCAGGAAAGATGGGCCGAACGATTTTTCGTAAACGTCGTTTGGAGCTGGCTGGGCGTGATTGCCAGCTTCCTGACCGGTTTTTTCCTTTCGCCGTACATCATTCGAAAACTGGGGGAGCAAAGATACGGGATCTGGGCGCTGGCCTTCGCGTTCATCGATTATTTCACCTTCTTCGATTTCGGATTCAAGTCCGCAATCATCAATTTTGTCTCCCGCTTCCGCGGGCAAAATGATCGCGACTCCATCAACGAAGTAGTCAACACCGCGCTGTACTATTTCCTCGGAATCGCAATACTTTTGCTTACTGCGACGTGGCTGATTTCAGGGCAGCTCCACCGCTTCTTTAAGATTTCGCCGGAGTATCAGGCTGAATTTGCGGTGCTGGTGCGCATCATCGGCGTGGGCTGGTCGGCGGCGATTGCGCTGAACGTTTTTGTGGCCGGCCTCGAAGCCTTCCAGCGTTTCAAAGTGCAGAACCACATCGCCGTTCTGTCGTTGATTCTGCGCTCGGGAACCAGCGCTGTGCTTCTTTTCTTCGGCTACGGATTGACCGCCATGGGAGTGGCCGTCATGTTCAGCCAATTCGTGAGTTACGGGCTCACTTTCCTTGGTTTCCGGCGCGCGTTCCCCGCCTTGCGCATTTCCCCCTCGCTGGTGCGGAGAAGGATGTGGAAGCAACTGGCGCAATATGGAATCCATTCGTTCGTTGCGCAGCTCGGCGCCATGCTGCAAAATCAAGGGCCGCCGGTCCTCATCGGGCACTTCCGCACCGAAGCATTCGTCGGTTATTACACTCTTCCCAATCGCCTTTTGCAGTACATGGTCGAGATGGTGACGCGCATCGCCTCGGTCACTACGCCCAACACCGCGGAGCTTCTGGCGCAAGGCAAGCGCGACCGCATCGCACGCCTGGGAGTGTATTTGAACCGCTATTGTTTCGCGCTTTTTGTGCCGCTCAGCCTGTTCCTGTTGATCTATGGAAAGGCGCTGATTGAGCTTTGGGTGGGTCCGGCGTTCAGCATGCATGCGGCCCCCTTGCTGCCCGCTTTCGTGCTGATGACGTCGTTTGGCGTCGCGGGACAGTTCAACTCCGTGGGAATTCTTTTCGGGATGGCCAAGCACGATACCTTCGCCAAGGCCATGGTGACGGAAGCTGTAACCACTTTGATCGGCATGACCCTGGTGCTTCCGCGATTCGGGATCCTCGGCGCAGCCTGGGTGGCGTGCGGAGTGGCCATCGCGAATCGGGGGCTGGTCACTCCCTACTTGCTCTGCCGCAATCTCGAATTGAGCTTGCCTCGCTACTTGCGGGCGATTTATTTGGTGCCGGTGCTGTTAGCCCTGCCCACGGCGGTGCTCGCGTACTGGATGCGGAATTCCTGGCTTCCCGGGAAAAATTGGATGGAGCTGCTGATGGCGCTGGCGATTTTGAGCGCGCAGTACTATGCCGTATTCTTTTTCACCGGCTTCGACAGGGAGCACCGATCGATGCTCCAGGAGTGGGTTACCCGCAGGCTACAAATCCGCCGCGCCCGCGCATAACAGGGCCGGCCTCCATCTGTCACTATGGAAGTATCTTCTTGAGGGAGGCGATTGCGCTAAACATGGCGGACAGTGATTGTTTGGAAGCGGTGGGGGCCATTATCCGCGAGGTATGCGGGATTAGCGGCTTACAACCCGACCAGGATTTTTACGATGCTGGCGTGACATCCGTGCAGGCCCTGCCCCTGCTGATGGAACTCGAAGACAGATTTGAGGTGGCGATTCCCGATGACCGCTTTATTGCGGTGCGAAATACCCGCGCCCTGTGTGCGGTGATCGCGGAAATCAAAACCGGCAGCAACGCCGCATGACAAACTCCGTGCGCCTCCAATCCCCAGCCAGTGAGATGGCCCGGGAAGAGATCTCGAAACAAGTTGCCTTTTTATCCAAATCGATAACCAATGTCAGGTTCTCCGACGACGGGGCTTCTATCACCTTCGAGGCGGATGACGCTGAATCCGATGGATTGCAAGCGTCCGTGCAGCAGTTGGGGAACCGTGTCGCCCGCGCGCTACGCAGCCTGCAGCGCAAAATTGTTTTTTCGAGCGCCGCCGCCGCCGATCCCAAATTTTCAAGCGCGGTTCGCATGGACGGAGTCCATTTTATGGGCAATGGTCAAGTGGCCCTCGCCGGTCTGCCGCTGCGTCTGTTTAATTACTTCGACCGGGTGTTTGAAGACTTCGGCAAACCCTGGCAGGCGGAGCCGGTGCGGACACCCACCCTGATTCCCACGAAAACCCTGTCCCGCTGCGATTATTTTCGCTCCTTCCCGCAGAACGTTACCTTCGCCAGTCACCTGCGCGAAGAAGGAGATGTGATTGACGGATTCCGAGCCCGCCATCAAACCGCCGATGACGTGGATGACCATGCGCTGGCGGATATGGAGCGCCCCGAAGCGTGTCTATCGCCGGCGGTTTGTTATCACGTCTACCGTATGCATCAGGATGAAACTCTGCCTGCGCAGGGATTGATCTACGGCATCTGCGGGAAGTGCTTCCGCTACGAATCTTCGAACCTCTCCGACCTGCGGCGGCTGTGGGACTTCACCATGCGCGAAGTGGTGTTTCTCGGAACCCGCGAGGACGTGCTGGCGAAGCGCGAAAAATCGATGACCATGATGGCGGAATTTCTAGACGCGCATCAACTGGCAGGCGAGATTCGGACTGCCAGCGACCCCTTCTTTGTAGCGCCCGACGCCGTCTCCAAAACTTACTTCCAGTTGAGCTCGGATTCAAAATTCGAAGTTTCCCTGATGTTACCCGCAGGGGAACGCACCGCCGTCGGGTCTCATAACTATCATTCCGACTTTTTTGGACGCGTCTTTCATACCGACATCGCGGGCGCGGGCGCGATGCACAGCGTATGCGTGGCGTTCGGTCTCGAGCGCTGGGTATACGCGTTCCTGCAACAGCACGGCTCCGACCCCTCTCAGTGGCCCGAACCTGTGCGTGGAGCGCCTGAGTTCCGGGGCTAGGCGCATGGAATACCGTCCGCTAGACGGAGCCTCCTTCGCGGTCGAGGCCAGTGAGTTGCTCCAGGGAGCCTGGCGGCCGCCGGCGCTTTTCTATAGCCCGGAATATCTGAAATGGCAGCTCTCGTTTCCGGGGCCGTTCCCGGCTCCGGCAATTGCAGGGTTCGACGGAACGACGCCGGTCGGCTTCGCGGCATCGATGCATCGCCAAGTACGGTTCACGGCCGCCGCGATCGACGCCGTCATTGTCTCCTTCGTCGCCGTGCATTCGGATTTTCATAATCGCGGAATCGCGGCCCGTTTGTACGCCAATTTGCTGGCAGCGATTCGGGAGCGGGAAATTCCCGTCATCACATATGCGGTTTCGGGATCTGCCGGGGAGCGCGCTATCGAGCGGGCCTATCCCGGCGCGGGCTTCGTCCTTCACTCGCTAGGCTCGTTTCCGCTATACGGTTTCGCCGTGCGACCGGAGACGGATGTCGGCACGTGGACTCCCGCGGCAGTCGGCGAGGAATGGCTGGTCTTAGACAGTTTGATCGATCGCGGTATCGCTGGGGAAGGCCGGATTTGCAGCCATCCTACCGTGGCTCAGATGGAGCATTACCTAAAGGACCCGCGTGGCAGGCAGCTCCTGGTCGAACGGGGCGGCGACGGCACCGCGACCGCTGCGGCGTGGGCCGCGCAGGTGGAGCATAGAGGGGTGAACGGGAATCACTCGGTGATTACCATCGACTGCGCGTGGTTGGCCCCCGAAAGAGCCCATGCTTTACCGGGTCTGGCAGCAGCCGCCGTCCGCGTGTGGCCCGAACCGGGCTCGCCCGGGCCGGTGATCGTGCAAGCCTCCAGCCTGTGCGGATTCGATCCCCAAGCGTTGCGTAAGGCCGGCTTCCGGCAGATCGCAACTCCGTTTCAAGGTTATGTGGCAGCCGCCGGCGCGGGGCACCCGTTTTGCGAAGCCCGAGGATCGAACCTCGAGGTCGTGTAGGCTCATCCATGAAGGTGCTGTATTCCCGTCCGCTCACCGCCCCGAAGATTCAACTTCCGCAAAATTTCCAGCAGATAGAAGACGAGTCGGATCTATCGTGGCGGTTGGCGCAGCGGTTTCGTTGGGCCGGCCGTTATTCCGAGCATCTTGCGGGTTTGCGCCTGGCCCTTACACTACTCGGTCTGCGGCGAGGGTTTGACGTGGTGGTTACCGGCCGCTATGGCGAATGGTTCGCCTTGCTGCAAAGTTTCTTACCGTCCGGCAGGCGTCCTCACCTTCTTCTGGATGTCGAATGGTATGAGAGTCACAGCAACGCGTGGCGCCGCAAGTTCAATCGCTGGCTGCATCGCCGGATTATACAGGGCGCGACCAGAGTACAAGTGTTTTGTCAGATCGAGGCCCGCAACTATGCCGCCTATTTTGGGGTGGAGGAATCGAAATTTCTGTGGATTCCGTACTGTACGGACGCCGATCGCACCGCCGCAGCGCCTCGCGAAGATGCCGATTTCATCTTCACCAGCGGCGTGCATCAGCGCGATTATCGGACGCTGCTGGCCGCCGTCGCCGGACTTCCGGTGGAGTTACGAATTGCGGCTCCGCGCGATGAGTTTCGCTCTCTGGAACTTCCCGCAAACGTGAAGCTGCTCGGCGAAATCCCCGCATCGGACTACTGGAAGACGTTGAAGAGCGCGCGTTTCCTGGTGCTTTCTCTGCATCCCGAAACTCTGCGGCGTCCTGGCGTGATCACCTACGCCGGGGCGATGCGCATGGGCAAGTGTGTGGTGGTAAACGACCCGGCGGGGGCGGCGAGCTACCTCCGTGATGGGGAAACGGGATTCCTGGTCCGCCCGGCAGATCCCGAGGCGCTCCGTGCGCAAATCTCTTTCCTGTTGGACCATCCGGAAACGGTAATTGCGACAGGGGAAAACGCCGCAGAGGCGGCCCGAAAAACGTTCTCGGTCGCACAGTACATCGTTGCGCTTGAGAGCGCAGTGCAACAAACGCTGTTAGCGGAAGGCCTGCTACAAGTCCGTTGAATCGGTTCCCCAGTTTTTACGGACCACTCCAATGCCCATCCTCCCCTGGTTCCGATCCTCAACGAATTCTTCGACCGGAACCTGCTGGCTCAGCTCGTTCCAAAAACGGTCGACCGTGCATTCGGGGACGACGTTGGGAATGATATCGTGGAACGCAATCAGGCCTCCCTGGCGCACCAGCGGAGCGTACATCAGATAGTCCTGTTTGACACCCTCATAGCTATGATCGCCATCGATGAACAGCAGATCCAGTGCGTTTCCTTTGAGTATTCTCTTCACTTCCCCGAGCGACGCGGGCGCGTGCGAATCGGCGCGCAGGAAGAACGACTTCTGGCCGGGGAGAGTTAACCGGCGATAGACGTGGGTCTTCCATTGCGAGTAGCCCCCGCCGAGCGGCCCGCCGGGAAGGTCCAGGCTGATGAGCGTGGCATCGCGGACAGCGCTTCGCGCCAGCAGGAAAAAGTTGCCCCCCTGCGCGGTCCCGATTTCAAGGATGTACCTGGGCTTCAACTTTTCGGCCGCTTCGAGAAACCGGATCGCTTCGGATTTGACCTGCAGCGGATTCAGGAACCCGTTAGCGAATTGTTGTGCTTGTTTGAAGATTTCAGCCCAGGAATGACGCTCGCGATTCATCCTGCGCAGTTTTGGAAGACGGAAAAGCAGCTGCATCAGCAGGGCAGCCTTCGCTAGGCGAGTATTCACTTTTGCATCAGTGTAACATTCCGGTTGGCCGCTAAGAGTGCGGTATCCTGAAGCGCATGACACGGTATTTCGCGCACCTATGCTCGAATCGCCCTGGTGAAGTATAGCGGGAATGCGGCGCTTATACCTGACGGTTCGGCTAGGCCTGACCCTTCTGGGCCTTGCGTGGGTGCTGGTAACCGTGACTCCGCTAACGCGCTGGTACGCGGCCATGCTGGCGGGACCGTGGCTGGAACCCAAGGGCGATATTCTCATCGTGCTGGGTGCGGATGAACCGACCGACGGCTTGATCGGACCCGTTACTTACTGGCGTTCCGTGTATGCCGTTCGCGCCTGGCGCGAAGGCGGATTCAACTCCGTGGTGGTGAGCGGAGGGAACGGCCTGGCGGACTC
The DNA here is from genome assembly GCA_025350625.1 of Bryobacterales bacterium. GTDB lineage: Bacteria > Acidobacteriota > Terriglobia > Bryobacterales > Bryobacteraceae > Palsa-187. Next base: position 36,132 of record JANXXL010000360.1, read on the forward strand.
AATGAAAGAATTCCTCCAATTCGAAGGCGTGCCGGAAGACAAAATTATGGTGGAGCGGCACGCGCTCTCCACCCGCGAAAATGCCTTGTATACGGCTGAGTTTCTGAATCATGCGGCGGGTTCGATGGTGCTCCTGACCAGCGATTTTCACGTATATAGAAGCGTTCGGGCATTTCGGAAAGTGGGTTTGTCCGTCCTGCCGCGATTTTTTCCCTACGCGTTCAAACGTTTTAACAGTTGGCCGGATCGCTGGCCCCTATTTATGGATCTGTGCGTAGAGACCGCCAAAATCGTTCGCTACCGAATCAGCGGCTGGATTTAGGACTGGCCAGCTAATGCTGATCGTCACCAACTTTCGATCGTTCCCGCCCTCGTGGACCGCCTCATCGGGCGAAACCGGCGACAGCGCCGCCGCGACTGGTTATCTCGATTTTGTCCGGTATCGCGACCAGCCCGGCGCGGTATATCTGGTGAATTGCAACGCGCGGCTTACGTTTCAACTGGCGGCCGCAGCACTCCTGCCGGGCTTCCACCCCCCGTTGATCTCCGCGGATTTAATCCTGCGCCGCCCTGTCGGTCTGCTGGCCCACCTGAGCGTGCCCGTGAAGCGATTTCTACTTTCCCATGTGGATCACTTCATTCACTACTTTCGGGACGTGCGCGCCTATCAAGAAATTTTTGGCATAGGCGAGGACCGCAGCACGTTTGTCCCGTTTAAATCCAATCTAAGCGACCGCCATCGGATCGGACCGCAGTACGAAGGTGAGTATGTGCTCTGTTTCGGACGTTCCTTGCGTGACTTCGACACTTTCTTCGCGGCCATGGAAGGGTTGCCCTGCGCGGGCGCCATTGCGCGCCCTGATCCAGCGGAATTGAGGCGCCACTCCGCGAAGTTCAGCCGTCCCCTGGACGCGTTGCCGGAAAATGTCCGCGTCCTCGAAGACGATGGCAGCGAGGCCGCACAGCTCCGGATCTTGGGGGACGCGAAACTGGTGGTTTTGCCGATTCTCAAGACCAGCATGGTGGCTTCGGGAATCAGCACCTGTCTCAACGCGATGATGCTCGGGAAATGCGTGATCGGTTCGGAAGGGACGGGCATGACCGACATCTTCACGCAAGGAGAGATCCTGGCGGTCCCGCCGGAAGATCCCATTGCTCTTCGCGAGATGATTGGCCGGGCCTGGAATGACCAGGCCCTGCGCGATTCGACCGCCGCCGCCGGGCACACTTATGCTCTGGAGGCAGGCGGGGAACGCGAGCTATACCAGCGAATTATCGACGAACTGGTATTAAACGGTGGGCGCGGAACGTAGCGAACGGGTCTGCCGCGCCGGATTTCCCGCCACGATAGTATCGGCAGGAACGCTGTTCATCACTACAGACCCCATGGAGACGATGCTGTTTTCGCCAATCGCCACTCCGGGATAGATGATGGCATTGCTGCCGATCCACACGTTGTCGCCCAGTGTAATGGCGCGAACATCCTCGAGATTCGCCGGGTTCCCTGCGAGACGGCTGGCTGGATCGGAAGGGTGGCCAGACACGTCAAACATCTGAATACCCGCCGCTATGCGGCAGTGTTTGCCGATAGTGATGCGGTCGCCGATCACGAATGAGCAGTTGTGTCCGATTCTCGTTCCGTCGCCGATCGCCAGCGTGGGGCGGTTGGTGTAGCGAGCGGCAAAAAAGAAATGGCATTGCCCGTCGATGGTGACATCGTCGCCGGCTATCAGATCGCCCTCTCCCTGAACCCAATGCAGAAAAGCTCCGGTATGGAAATTGCGGCCGTAGCTTTTGCAGTAGACCTTGAACAGCGGCTCGCAGTAGAAGACGCGCACCAGAAAATAATAAGTGGTTCTTATCGCCAGCACCACGGCCAGGAGCGGACGGAAAAGAAATCGGGGAGCGGGCACGCTGAAGTTGGTGACCGCACGGTAGCCATGGCGCGCCGAACGAACGGCCCAGTGGTCCGAGTGCGCGAGAAATCGATACCATCCGGCCATCAGTTCATCATTATCGCGCAGCAACTGGAACTAAGAAGCCAGCACCTCTAGAAACAGGGTTTCGTAGCACGTCACCACGCGGGGAGTTGCATAGTGATCGAGAATGCGCCGCCGGGCGGCCGCGCCCATGCGGGCTCGCAAGTCCGCGTCGTCGAGAAGACGAACCAGGCCGCGTGCGATTTCCTCTAAATTCCCCATGGGTGTGACCAGGCCGTGGATTTCCGTTTCGATTAGCTGCGTGTGCGCCGGGATCTCACTCACCAAAGCCGGAAGGCCAGATGACATGGCTTCAATTAAAGAACAGGGAAGTCCTTCGACGGCGGAAACCATAGTGAAAACATCGCTCGCGTGGAGCCATTTCAGCACGCCGCCCGCATCCAGGCGGCCGGCGAGAATGAGATTGCGGTCAATTTCGAGATCGTGCGCCATTTTTACGATTTGCGCGCGCAGCGGGCCATCCCCCACCAGCACCAGGGTCGCGCGCGGGCGTTCGCGCACCACGAGTTGGAACCCGCCCAACAGCCAGGGCAGTTCTTTTTGCGTATCCAGGCGGCCGACAAAAACGACCAGCGGCGTTTCCGGAGCTATGTTCAATTCTTGACGGCGCTGCTCGCGCTCACTGGAGGTACAGGAATAGAACACGTCCGTATCCACCGGATTCGGCATCCAGCCCAGCCGAGCGGGATCGAGTCCGACGTCGATCGCTTCCTGCTTCATGCCCGGATTGAGGACCAAAATCCGTGTCGCCCATCGCTTGAGGAAACGCAATTCTAAGCGCCCGGAAAAAGACTCTGTCATCTGCGTAATCAGACCGCTGCAGGAGAATTTCATCACGATGCGTTTCCCCAGCAGTCCTGCAACGGGAAGGCCGGTAGCCAATTGCAGCCCCTGCATCAAAAAATAGGCG
>JANXXL010000362.1 GCA_025350625.1 Bryobacterales bacterium
CGGGCCTCCTGTAAGAAGCGGAGCCCGACGCTCAATACCACCATGGCCGCCATCACGGTTCCGGCGCGCGCGTCGCCCGTACCGAAGGAAACCGCCGATAGCGTCGCCAGCAGAATGACCAGCGGATTGCGGATGATTTTCAGAAGGCGGACCGGCCAGCCTTGTCGGCGCTCTTGCGCCACCTCATTCGGACCCATCGTGCGCGCGCGCTCTTCCGCCTCCGTTTGCTTCAGGCCTTGCGGAGTGGTCCGCAAAGATCGGAGCAACTCTTCGCCGTCCTTCTGGGCCGCCTCGAGGACCTCGGGTGAAACGCGAATGTTCTGGTTCTTGGCCTTCGTTGGGGCTGGCGGCTCGTCCGGGCGCGCCGGTGGTCCCGCACGGCTAGAACCTACTGTCCCGCTGGTGTTGATGAAGGTGTCCGCCGTGCTATCCGCCTCGGGTGTTGTCATTGGTGCTCCGACCGCTTTACAAAGCTTACTTCTACTGCCGTTGCTCCAACAAGGAATTGCTCACAACAGCGTAATTCGGCATTCTAGCCGGATCGTAGTGCGTGGAGATGATCGGCTTCGTGATCTTGCTCCGTCGCGGACCCCCTCAACAGAGCAGGGACGGCTGGCGAAGCGTGGCTTCTCGTCAGCTGATATTGGGTGAGCGGCTCTCTGTGGCCCCTCACCCAATTAATCCTTGCATTCCTGACGCTCTTCTGTTTTTTCGGCGACCGAACGGGATTGCGCCGGTTCTTTCGCCCCTTCAACCCGTTTCCGCGACAGAAACTGACGAGATGCTCGGTCGTATGGCCCAGACCATCAACGCTACTCTTTGCAAAAAGCCCTTAGTTCAATTTATTTAAAGGCCTCCTCGGGGACTCATGTTGTGGATCTTGGGTTTGCCCGCTCGTTCGGTTTGAGGCTGTAATGGCCCTTTTCGCCATATTGCAGGTAATGGGAACGGCGCCTGTCTGCGCTTACCGCGATTGTCCTCGTCCTGAGCGTAAGCTGAATCAAAACCTTGGTTCTCGCGATCTGGGGTAGTCTTGTGGTAGGACTGATCGACAATTTTCTATATCCGGTTCGGGTCGCCGGGAAATTTCGGCTTCATCCGTTAGCCCTGTTTTTTCAGTTTTTGGGGGCCTACTGGCTTTCGAAATAGACGGAGCTCTCGGCACGCTGGATCTCTGGCAACTAAGAGCGGCTCCCGACACAGAAGACTGAGTGACTGCGAGTGGCAATGATGGAGCTTACAAAAATCCTCGTCCCGATCGCATTATCGCCCTCCTGCGCTTGGGCAGCCCAATACAGCGCACAGTTGGCAAGCCGATTCGGTTCAAAGCTACTGTTTCTTCACGTCGGGAATTGCTTGCGGGAAACGGTCGAGGCCTTTTTGGCTCAGGCCGTGAAAGACACTTCGTATGAAATCACTATCTGCCAAGGCGACCCGGCCGATGCTATCGTGCAACTTGCGAGTGAAACGTCGCCCTCACTCATCGTGATGCCGACCCACTCCCACGGTAGATTTCGCAGGTTCTTGCTCGGCTCGGTTACCGCGAAGGTGTTGCACGACGTGGAGTACCCGGTCCTAACGGGGGTCCATCATGAGACTGCCCCTCTTTCCACTGGTTCCAATATTCGGCAGATCCTCTGCGCCGTAGACACCGACGGGGGCTTTGTACCCGTGATAAAGGGTGCTCTGGCGTTCGCCCGGTTGTTCGACGCAACACTGACGGTGGTCCACGCTATTCCTGCTGCGGACGAGACCTCGGACAATCGAGGTGAAAGCGAAATGCGAAAATTTCTCTTCCGCCTCGCTGAAGAGAGACTCGCGCAGTTGAAGCGTGAAGCCGAGGTAGACGTGACGATTTCGTTAGTCGGCGGTGCAGTGTATACGGTCATTCGCGAGGCCGCGCTTCGGACGGGTGCCGAAGTGGTCGTCATCGGCCGCGGGCGTACCCAGCGTGAGCTGGGCCGGTTGCGAACTCAGGCCTACAGCATTATTCGGCACTCGCCTTGCCCGGTTTTGAGCATTTAGACAGCGAATATGCGCAGCACTCGTTCTGAGATGCGCAGATGCTTGCAGTCCATCTTAGCAGCCTAGTCCGCACGTTGAAGGTCCTCCTCGGAGCGTTTCCTGCGTGGACTTGATCCATACGCTCATCCCCCGTAGTTGAGCTCAAGGGAGTCTTCCAAGAAGTGGCACGACAGCAAACAGCGCGAGGGCGACATAATAGACTGATTCCGACACAGGATCTCGGCTCGCAAAATACTCACTGGTGGAGAAGCCGCGAACCGCTCGCGCGTGTCAAGTCCTGGTTCTATCGCCGGCACGCGTCGGTGTGACGGCTCAGATGCTTTGAAGTAATGCTCCTCAAATAAAATAACCCGCCGCTTCTGCAGCACTCGCGAGAAGGTCTTTCGGATGGGCCTGCCGAGTTGCAGGCTTCGCGCGTGCGGTAGAAGATGATGTGCGTCCGGCAACTGGCGGCGCACCATCGGTGTTTAAAGGGACGGCGGAGAGTGGATGACGTTGCGGCGCGTTCTCTGCGCCGTATCCCGGAGAGGCGCAGACAATCGTCAGCGATACTCTGGCCGTAGCATTAGATCATGGAGAACAGATCCCGTGTCAGCCACCCGATATACAATCTCTTGCCCATGGAAATCGAGGGCTTCGATTCCTTGGCAGAACTCGCCTTGGATATGCGCTGGTCGTGGAATCATGCTACCGACGAAGTATGGCGCCAGCTTGATCCCGACCTGTGGAGGATCACCCACAACCCTTGGGTCGTCTTGCAGACGGTCTCGCGGGACCGGATCGAGCGGGTGTTAACCGATCCGGCTTTCTGCAAGTGTGTCGACGACCTGGTACGAGCCACGCGAACGGCGGCGACGGCGGACGCTTGGTTTCAGAAGAACTATTCGGACGCTCCCCTGACGTGCGCTGCCTATTTCAGCATGGAGTTTATGTTGAGCGAAGATCTACCCATCTATTCGGGCGGGCTTGGCAATGTGGCCGGCGATCAGCTCAAAGCCGCCAGCGATCTCGGCGTACCGGTAGTGGGCGTTGGCCTGCTGTACCAACAAGGCTACTTTCGCCAGGTCATCGATAAAGACGGAGCGCAGCAGGCCCTTTACCCGTACAACGACCCTGGACAATTGCCCATTACTCCTTTACGACAACCGAACGGAGAGTGGTTGCGATTGGAGATTGTCTTACCCGGTTATTCGGTCTGGGTGCGGGCTTGGCAGGTCCAAGTTGGCAGAGTTAAGCTTTACCTGCTGGACAGCAATGACGCAGCGAATTTCCCCGCCCATCGAGGGATCACGAGCGAGCTTTATGGCGGCGGCCCGGAGTTGCGCCTCAAGCAAGAACTGCTTCTCGGGATCGGCGGATGGCGGCTGCTCGGCGCGCTCGGAATTCAGCCGGAAGTCTGTCACCTGAATGAAGGGCATGCCGGCTTCGCCGTGTTGGAACGCGCCCGCAGCTTCATGGAAGAGACTGGCCAGCCCTTCGAAGTGGCACTGGCAGTCACTCGGGCCGGCAACCTCTTCACCACGCACACGGCGGTAGCCGCCGGCTTTGATCGTTTCGCGCCGGCCCTCATCGAACAATATCTCAGTGGATACGCCCAACAGAAGCTCGGCATTACGCTCCACGATTTACTGGCTCTTGGCCGCCGCGACCCAAACGGCGCGGCGGAGGACTTCAACATGGCGTATCTAGCGCTCCGTGGAAGTGGGGCGGCAAACGGCGTGAGTCGCTTGCACGGGGAGGTAAGCCGGCGCATGTTTCAACCCCTCTTCCCACACTGGCCGGAGGACGAAATCCCGGTTGGACACGTGACCAACGGAGTGCATATGCCAACCTGGGACTCGGCTTCGGCCGACGAGTTGTGGACGGGAGCTTGTGGCAAGGAGCGCTGGCTGGGGACGACGGAAGCCATGGAGCAAAACATTCGGCGAGTCTCCGACTCGGTGCTCTGGGAATTTCGCACCGCCGCCAGAATGTCTCTCGTTGAATACGCTCGCGACCGATTATCCCGGCAACTGGCGGCCTCAGGTGCGTCGGCGGCGGAGGTGGACGATGCGAAGCACCTGTTTGATCCCAACGCTCTGACGCTAGGATTTGCACGTCGATTCGCGACCTACAAAAGACCGAACTTGTTGCTGCATGACCCGCAGCGGCTCCTACGTTTATTGACTAATTTCCAGCACCCGGTGCAACTCATCATCGCTGGCAAGGCCCACCCGGCGGACGAGGAGGGAAAGGCCCTGATTCAGGAATGGATTCATTTCATCCGGCGGGCCGAGACGCGCCCTCACGCGGTCTTCCTGAGTGACTACGACATGCTTTTGACGGAGCAGCTGGTCGAAGGGGTGGACGTCTGGATCAACACGCCACGACGCCCTTGGGAGGCAAGTGGAACCAGTGGCATGAAGGTGTTGGTCAATGGAGGCATCAACCTGTCGGAGCTGGATGGCTGGTGGGCGGAAGCCTACACCCCCGAAGTTGGGTGGGCGTTGGGTGACGGTCAGGAACATGACGAGGATCCGGCTTGGGACGCTGGCGAGGCCGCAAGCCTTTACGACCTGCTCGAACGCGAAATAATCCCAGAGTTTTACACGCGCGACAAGAATGGTATTCCTAACGCCTGGGTTGCGCGCATACGGGAAAGCATGGCGCGATTGACCCCGCGCTTTTCGACTAACCGCACGGTGCATGAATACACCGAGCAACATTACCTCCCGGCTGCGGCAGCCTACCGTGGACGCGCCGCCGACAAGGGTGCCGCGGGCAAGCAGATAGTCGATTGGCAACACGCGCTGGAGCAAAAATGGGCCATGCTGCACTTTGGCGAAGTGACGGTTGAAACGAACGAGGGGCAGTACGTATTTGAGGTGCAGTTTTATTCTGGCGACCTCGACCTCGATGCGGTGCGGGTGGAGCTTTACGCCGACGGAATCAACGGCAGTACTCCGGTGCGCAAGGAGATGCTGTGCGTCCGGCAACTGCCAGCGCACGGCCGCGTCTATCGTGTAGCGGTGTCCGCCACACGACCGGCTACGGACTACACGGCGCGAGTGATACCTCACTACTCCGGGGTGTCTGTTCCGCTGGAAGCAGCCCACATCCTTTGGCAGCGGTAGTCGGTTGCGCGATGGCACGGTGCTGGTATTCTGGAACGATGCACGTTGCCACGCGGCTCTTGATGCTTGCATCGATTGCGGCACCGGGTGTCTTGGCTCCGGCCGCTCCGGCAGATGCTCCTTCTGAAGAGCGACGCCTCCATCTGTTTCACACGCACACGGGCGAGCGTCTCGACGTGGTTTATTGGCGCCACAACACGTATGTTCCAGATGCCCTCATGCAGCTGGACCGATTCCTGCGCGACCATCGTACCGGCGACGTGTATCACTTTGATCCGCATCTATTCGACGTACTTTTCGACCTGACAAGATCAATGGGCCTCGCGCATTCGGAGATTAACGTTATTTGTGGCTACCGGACCCCTTGGAGCAACGAGTTTCTGCGAACCCACACTTCCGGTGTTGCAAAGCAGAGCCTGCATATGGAAGCTGAAGCCATTGATATTCGCCTACCCGGTGTTAAGACGTCTAACCTTCGAGACGCCGCCCTGGCGCTTGGCCGCGGTGGCGTGGGATATTATGCTGGCTCCAACTTCATTCACTTGGACATGGGCCGCATCCGGCGCTGGTAGCGCACAGGGCACCGCGGTGTGCTGCCGGTTGCATCAAAATGCCGCCGCGGCGTCCCGTTTTGCGCGCCTTACAGAACGAGAAGGGTAACCTTTCGTCAGAAGCTTATCGAGCTGAGCGTCCTGCCCATAAATGTCTTCGAAAAACCGCACCTCGCCGCTATCGAGGACCACAGCTGTGGCGTATACGATCAAGACCGGAATTGGTCTGTCGAGGGTTACCTGAATTGTCTTTGTGCCATTCATAGCACCGGCAATACGTTCCGGCGTCCACTCGGACTGGTCCCCGAGAACCCAAGCCGCAAGCTGCTGCGGCTTCTCGACGCGAATGCAGCCATGACTGAAGTCACGGCGGAACTTCGAAAACAATTCTGTAGCGGGAGTGGCATGCAAATATACATCGTGTTCATTGGGAAACAGAAACTTAACGAGCCCCAACGCATTCTTGGGACCCGGAGTTTGACGAATCCGCAACCTGCCGGAACGGAGCTGCGCCATCATTGCGTCATCCAGCGCCTTGTTCATCACAACAGTGCCTTGCGGAGTTACAATCTCATAGCCATTATGGGCGAGGTAGGAGGCACCCTGGTCCAGCTTTGGCACCAATTCTGTGCGTTGAATACTTCGAGGCACATTCCAGTAGGGCCGAAAAATCACTTCCCGCATGTCGGCGGCGAACACAGGAGTCTGATGGCGATATGCCTTCCCAACGACTACCTTCATTTCGAGCTCGGTCCCGTATGAGTCATTCAGTGCGCGCAACTGGAATTCAGGGATATTCACTACAATCGGTGGCCGGGAAAAGCTGTGAGGGACCCAGCGCCAGCGCTCCAGAGTCAATTCCAACTGGCGGATGCGATGGCTCAGGGGAGTGTTGAGTTGGGCCATGGTTGCCTTACCGAGCCGCCCGTCCGGATCGAGACCATGACGCACTTGGAAGTGCTTCACCGCATCCACCAAAGGCCCTCCATACGTATTCGAATCCAGAGGTACCTTCGCATCCCCCGGAAGATCTCCGGTCTGCCGCAGCAGCTTTGCAAGTTGGGCTATCGCCTCATACGGACGGCCCGGGTCCACCGGAGTCTTCGTGACGGGCAACAATCCACCGTTTTCTTGCGATATGGACCTGTATTGCTGCAACGCTCGTTCAGTCCGGCGATAGCCTTCATACGGCGGCTCGATTCCCGCGAGGACCGCCTTCACATCGGTCGCGTCAATCAAAAGTTGCTGAAGGAAAGCGGGCAGATCAACTTTCTCCTTCCCGCCTCCAAAACGGGTGTGGAACATTCCAGGGTTCACTCTACCGAAGTGCAGATCCGAGATGTAGCGCATGACAGAGACGGTGAGCGCTAAATCAAATTGGGCGAAATCGGATTCAGACGGATGGTTAGCGGGGTACCCCAGGTGTGCTAACCGACCGGTCCAGCGGGACCCGTCATAATCTTCGGCGTTCAATCCGTTGCCAGCCGCTCCTTCGAGGATTTCGATTACTACCTTTGCTTGGCCGGTAACCATGCCGCCACGACTCCAGGCGAAGGTGTAGGTAGTGGGCTCGTAGAAGTGCTGGATCCGGGCCCTGTAATCTGAAAAGTCCGGCCATCGAAGGCTGGAGAGGCTGCCTGGGGCCACGAGGCGGCAGAGTGTGGATCCGCAGTCCGGGGGAGGAGACTCGGCGAAAACTGGTCCGAGCGAAACGGCAAATACTAGTTGGAGAATAGCGCGAGTCATCCAATGGCCGCTCCTGACTGAGCATTCGGACCTCCAATGGTGAAGAATGTCGAAGCGAAGCGCAGGCATGGTAAAGTATCGCCGCCGGAACACTCCGCTTGAGGTATTTCTGGTGCATCTTGGCGGGCCATTTTGGGCGAAGAGAGACTATGGAGCATGGTCGATCCCGAAGGGAGAATACCTGGACAATGAAGACCCGTCTGAAGTCGAAGTCGCCAAACGCGAATTTGAGGAAGAGACGGGTTTCCTCCCCCAAGGCAATTCTATAGAGCTTGGCGTCTGAAGCAGCCCGGCGGGAAGATCGTTACCGCGCGGGCATTTGAGGGCGATGGTGATCCCAAGAAGCTCAGCGGCAATACGTTCATGATGAGTGGCCGCCAAGCTCGGGCTGTCAAATTGAAGCACCTGAAGTCGACCGTGGATGTTGGTACTCCGTCGAAGACGCGAGATCGCGGTTGTTGTCCGGACAGCGGCCCATTCTCGACCGGCTCTTGGAGTGGGTTCGTTAAGTGGGCCGGTGGCGGGTTGGCCGCAAAAATGCACGTGCCCTCGTCGTGAAGGTACTGATCGCCATCTACGGTTCCGACGACGCTAGGGTGGCTCTGAGGACGGCGGTCCGCCTCTTAAGCCCCGCCGTCTGCAACGTGGACCTACTATGCTTTGCTCCCGGAACTCCCCAAAGGTGGAGATCCGCAAGGATGGACTACAACTACGATCTACGCATATTGGGTGAAACCACCCAGATCCTTGAGCGAGCAAGAGGCAATCTAAACTTCGACGCCCAACTCACCCTCTGCGCAGAGATCGGTTCTCCCTCAGCCCTTATTGTGGACCAAACCGAGAGCTATGACTGGACGGTAATTGGGCCCAAGGGGTGTGGCGCGAGCCGCTACATGCAATGCAAAGAAGCCGAAGAGCCGTCGACTGCAACCAGCACCCGGCCGGCGCCCTCACTCCGCAGAGCTCTGCCGACGAGCACAGAACCCAGCTCGTGTTCGACCACACGACTCGCCACCGGGCCAAGTCCCACCGTCGAAGCGCTCCGATCCCTGTTCGATCTGAGTTCGACGGAGATCTGCTTGATGCACATGGTCGAACCACCTTGGATCCAGTTGACCTAGACGAGGATTGGGAGACTTACTGGGATGAGGACAAGGAAAGAAGCGAGGCTGGATTGCTGGAGAAAGAACTCGTTAGAGAAGTGGAAGCCGTCATGGAACAAGCGCGGGAGCTTCTGCGTGCAGGCCCTCTTTCGTTAAACACCCGCCTCGATGAAGGGAACCCGGCCAACGAAATCCTAAGTGAAGCCGAGCGCGGGCAATACGATCTCATCGTGGTCGGCGCCACCGGCGCTCGCGATCTGAAACATCGCATGCTCGGAAGCGTGTCCTCGAAGATTACCTCGGACGCACCCGGTTCCGTGATAATTGTCCGAGAGCCGGATTAGCGGGAGGTCACTATGAGAGTTCAAGACGTCATGAGGGAGGCCCCAAAGTCTTGCGGCCCGGCGACTAACCTCGCTGCCGTCACGGAACAGCTGTGGTGCTGCGGCTGTGGCGCTTTACCGGTGGTCGATGCAAGCGGGAAAGTGGTCGGCATCATTACCGACCGCGATATCTGCGTCGCGATCGGCACGAGAAACCGGCGTCCTTCCGAGCTTGCGGCCGAGCAGGCAATGTCCCGCCAAGTCGCGACTTGCAGGTGCACCGATGACATCCACGAGGCGCTTAAAGTGATGCGGACGAGGAAGGTGCGACGACTTCCCGTGGTCAGCGACCAAGGAAAGCTGGAAGGCATCCTCTGCATAAGCGACTTGATCCTCGACGCTCGACATAACGATGGAAGCAGGCCAGAACTCTCCTATGAGGACGTCATGGGCGCTCTAAGGGCTATTTATTGGCATCATTTACCTCCGATGGTGGCGACGCGCTAAGGCCTGGAGGCAACCAGGTGCTACTTAGGGTTGAAGAATGAATTGTTCACTGAGCTGGGCGGGGCGCTAACCTTCGCGTAAGCCCACGAGAAGAACCTCGGGGTCGCTCCTGTGGTGGAAATCCTCGATAGTCGCCTTGCTTTCGCTCTTAGGCGAATCGCGAAATACTTGAACGCCTACCTCACCGTCCTTGGGGCCACCCACGCCGCGCGAACTCTGGCAAGCTCGGAGCGAACGCGTATGCGATCATAGCGCACTTCTCTTCTCCCCAGTATTGAGCGCGTGAAGGGTTTTGGCATTAGAACTGCGTAACCTCAGAATCATGTTGCCCTTTCGAAAAATCTTGTTTCCGGTCGATTTCTCTGAGCCCTGTCTAACTATAGTGCCCTATGTCAAAGAGATGATACGGCACTTTTCCGCGGAACTAACTCTGGTACACGCTTATGGGCCCGAGGCTCTTGCCTACAGCGAACTAGCGATAACGAATCCCGAATTGCCCGAAGAGGTTCGGGTATTCACAGAGCAGCGGTTGCGAAAGTTCGCCCTCGATATGTTTCCCGGAGAGCATGTGGAGACGTTCACGGAATTGGGTGAAGCTGGCACCGTCGTTCATAGAGTCGTTCAACACCAGGGAACAGATCTGGTCATGTTGGCGACGCATGGCCGCGGCCCCGTTCGACGGTTTCTCCTGGGATCTGTCGCGATGAAAATTCTTCATGACATCAGTGCAGCTGTCTGGACCGGAACCGGATCCGCCTTCGCTGACCATGCGCCAAAAATTCCATACAAGTCTGTCCTATGCGCTTTGGATTGTAGTGACGAGGCCGAGGGAGTCCTGAGGGCTTCCGCGGCGTTTGCGTCTGCCTACCAAGCTCAACTATGGCTCGTCCAGGCCGTGGAGACACCACCGGCAACTCTAGAAATTGATTTCAGGCCTTATAGAAAAGACCTGATGGATGCTGCCGATTTCCGACTGCGGGAACTGAAGGGGCGATTGAGGATCGATGCTTCGCACGTTGTGCTTGATGCGTGCGTCGCGGACGCCATCCGGCAGGAGGCGGTTCGAAGATATGCGGATCTGATTATCGCGGGCCGGGGGCACGCACAGACAACTTTCAGCAGAATGTGGTCGAACCTTTACCCAATCGTTCGCGAGTCTCCTTGCCCCGTCTTGAGCATTTGACGACCTTGACTCACTAGGACGGACAGAGATTCTGTGCAGCGGAGACCTCCACTTCAATGCTGGACTCGCTTTGAGCGTGTTGTGGATCAGACATGCCTTTACGGAGCGCAATAGTCCCTGCTGATGGCGTTCCTCAATGCCTGGAAGGCTTACCTCAATACGAAACGAGACGAGTCGCGCAGGTTGTGTGCCTTTTTCAGCGGAAACGTGGATTTCAAGGCCGGTCAGAGGCGTGACCTCGCCCGCAAGTACTCCACCGCGTAATGCCCCGCGCAAGCGCCCAAAGAAGCCAGGAGCAACTCGGGAGGAGTAGCTCCGGCGTCCGTCCCCCCCAGGGAGACGGGCTGGTCGGATATGAGCCGATGCCTCCCGATGGTGGTCTCGAATTTCTTTCCATCCAGATATCGAGTGCGACTATGCATTTGCAATCTTGTAGAGCAGCGCGAGTGCCAAACAGTTGCTGCCTCCGGGCGGGAGAGATCGCAAAAATCGCCCAAGCATATGCCGAAGAATTAAAGGCCGGACCATTTCTAGCGTGAGTACGGTGACCATAGCCCTGCCGGAGAGCTGCCTGCGCGAAAACACGCACCCCACTAGATCCTAGTCCTATCAAAAGCATGCTAGGATTCGCCATGCTTCATGGCGACTTGTTTGCTAACTCAAGAGAAGAGGTGAACACGATGCAGCTCGCACTCGAGGAACGCAAGACCAAGCAGCTTCCACATGGCCTGATGTGGGCAAACGTGTTTCGCGCTTCTGGCAAGTTCGGCCTGGAAGAAAAGGTGATTCCCAGGGCCGGCGTGGGAGAGGCGGTAATCCAGGTACGGCTGACCACGATCTGCGGAACCGATATCCACATAGTTCGCGGAGAGTACCCGGTGAGAGAAGGACTTACCCTCGGCCACGAAGCGGTCGGAGTAATTCACGAACTCGGCGCGGGCATGACCGGATACCGGGTAGGACAAAGAGTCCTGGTGGGAGCGATCACACCGTGCGGGCAATGCGAGGCATGCCTCGCAGGCGACCGGTCGCAGTGTGGTGGAGCGCTTGGTGGTTGGAGGCTTGGCAACACCATGGACGGCGTTCAGGCGGAGTATGCTCTGATTCCGTATGCCCAGGCGAATCTCGCGGCGATACCGGAAAGTCTGTCTGACGCGCAGGTCCTGCTTCTCGCCGACATTGCGTCCACTGGTTTTGCGGCGGCCGAGCGGGGAAAGATCCGCCTTGGTGACAGCGTGGCCGTATTCGCACAGGGGCCGATCGGTCTGTGCGCTACCCTTGGTGCACGGCTGATGGGCGCTTCAGAGATCATAGCGGTGGATTCGGATCCGAACCGTCTTAAGATGGCCCAGCGTTTCGGGGCTACCACGGTTGTCCTGTCGGAAGGAGACGCTCTGGCCGAGATCCGCGAAGTCACGGAAGGCCGCGGAGTTGATGTGGCCATCGAAGCGCTGGGCATACAAGAGACCTTCGAAAGAGCGCTCCGTGCTCTGCGACCGGGAGGGACGCTGTCGAGTGTTGGCGTCTATTCGGGCCATTTGCAAGTCCCGCTGGATGCAATCGGCGCCGGGTTGGCGGATCACACCATCGTCACCACGCTTTGTCCCGGAGGGAAAGAACGGATGTCACGATTGATACGGCTCGTGCGCACCCATCGGATCGACTTAACACCATTGTTTACTCACGTGCACCCGCTTGAGGAGATCGACCAAGCTTACAAGCGGTTTGCGGCGCGCGCGGACGGCGTTCTGAAGGTCGCAATTCGAATATCGTAGGGAAAGTGAAAAGTCCATGATAGGTGCTGGAGTCGAGTTCATCGAAAACTCTTCACAATCCATTCGGCAGCGCCGGGCGCCACTTGACGTCTTCTTCCATCCGCGCAACGTCGCGGTCATTGGCGCGACGGAAGAGGAAGCCGGGGTGGGCCGCTCGCTTGTGTCCAACCTGAAGCGGACCCCGTTCGGCGGCGGCATTTATCCTGTGAACCCCCACCGATCGAGCGTGTTAGGATTGCCCTGCTATCCGAGCATTGGTGAGGTTCCGGACAAAGTCGATCTGGCAGTGATCGCGACACCCGCGCGAACCGTCCCAGGAATCGTCCGCGAATGCGTTGCGGCGGGAATCGAGGGCGCGGTTGTTATCTCCGCTGGTTTCAGGGAAACTGGCGCCGGAGGCGCCGCGCTTGAGCAGGAAATTCTCCGAGACGCACACAAAGGGAAAATGCGCATCGTTGGTCCCAATTGCCTCGGCGTCATGAGTCCGCACTATGGTCTGAATGCGACTTTCGCCAACTCGATGGGCCGCCCCGGTCACCTCGGTTTCATCAGCCAAAGCGGCGCTTTATGCGCGGCCATTCTCGATTGGAGCCAGCGTGAAATGGTCGGATTCAGCGCGTTTGTCTCTGTCGGCTCCATGCTCGATGTTGGTTGGGCAGATCTGATTCAGTATCTCGGAGATGACCCGGAAACTCGAAGCATCGTGATCTACATGGAATCGGTAGGGGACGCTCGTGCGTTTTTGTCCGCGGCGCGGGAGGTCGCACTTTCGAAACCCATCATTGTGATCAAGCCGGGACGAACTGCGGCTGCCGCCAAAGCCGCTGCCTCGCACACCGGGGCGTTAACCGGCCAGGACCAAGTTCTCGACGCCGCCTTCCGCCGCTGCGGCGTCGTTCGAGTGAACACGATTGCGGAACTGTTCTATCTTTCTGAGGCACTAGACAAACAGCCCCGCCCAAAGGGGCCTAGCCTGACCATCGTGACTAACGCAGGCGGACCCGCCGTACTGGCTACAGACGCGTTGCTTGCCGAGGGAGGCCAGTTGGCGGAACTTGCTCCGAGTACAATTGAGCAATTGAGTGGATTCCTGCCGCGTCACTGGAGCCATCAGAATCCCATCGACATGATTGGGGATGCCAGTGCTGAACGGTATGCACAAACCGTCGATCTCGCTGTCAAAGATCCTGCAACAGACGGCCTGCTGGTAATCCTGGCGCCCACAGGGTTAACCGATCCTACGGCAGTTGCGGAACATTTGACGCACTACGCCAGGTTTCCCGGCAAACCGGTGATCGCCAGTTGGATGGGCGGCCAGGACATCGCGAGAGGAGAAGCGATTCTCAATCAAGCCGGCATCCCAACATACGGCTATCCCGATGCGGCGGCACGCGTGTTCCAGTTGATGTGGAGCTACAGCGCCAATCTCAAAGTGTTGTACGAAACCCCAGAAGCCTTCGAAACGAATGATCCGGGCGCTGCGGGCCAGGAGTCTCCGCGCGTGAAGGCCGCCAAGCTTATCAACGGCATTCGCGCGAAAGGACGCACGCTCCTCACCGAGGCCGAGTCGAAGAGCTTGCTTGCAACCTACGGCATTCCCACCGCCGCGACGGAGGTCGCCGCCTCTGCGGACCAAGCCGTCGATTCCGCGGGCCGCATCGGGTATCCAGTAGTTCTCAAACTGCATTCTGAAGCCATCACGCATAAGACCGATGTCGGCGGCGTCCAACTTAATCTTTCCGACGAGGCAGCTGTACGAACGGCCTACCAGAGCATCAAAGAGTCCGTTACACGAGCGGCAGGTGGAGAACATTTTCTCGGTGTGACAGTCCAGCCAATGGTGCGCGCAAAGGGATACGAGCTGATCCTGGGATCGAGCGTTGACTCGCAATTTGGGCCAGTTCTGCTGTTCGGCAGCGGAGGCCAGCTCGTCGAGATCTACAAGGATCGCGCAATTGGGCTACCGCCACTGAACAGCACTCTCGCCCGCCTGCTCATGGAACGGACAAAGATTTTCTCGGCGCTGGGAGGGGTACGCGGGCGCAAGCCCGTGAATCTAGCGGACCTCGAAAGGCTGCTAGTGCGGTTCAGTTATCTGGTAATTGAGCAAAGCTGGATTAAAGAAATCGACATTAATCCGCTGCTGGCTTCTGCGGAAGGCCTAGTTGCACTCGACGCTCGCGTGGTGTTGCATCCCCAAAATGTCCTCAATCCTCCGGCACCCTCCATCCGCCCGTATCCGGTCCAGTATGTGAGGCCATGGCGGTTCGAGGACGGCACAGACGTGCTGATTCGCCCCATACGCCCCGAAGATGAGCCCTTAATTGTCCGGTTCCACGCTAAGCTCTCTGAGCGAAGCATCTACCAGCGATATTTTCACTTGCTTACTCTCGAAGAACGGGTTTCTCACGACAGGCTTGTGAAGGTGTGCTTTGGTGATTACGACCGCGAAATTGCTCTGGTGGCCGAGCGCAAGGGCGCTGGTGCGTGCGAATCCGAGATTCTTGCGGTGGGCCAGCTGAGCAAGGCGCACCTCTTGAATGAGGCCGAACTGGCGGTATTGATCGTGGATGAATATCAGGGCCGCGGCTTGGGGAGTGAACTATCGCGGCGGCTCCTTGAGATCGCGCGAGTCGAGAAAGTGGAGTGGGTCACCGTCGAGGTTCTCGGGGAGAATCGTCAGATGCTTGAGGTTTGTCGCGAGGTCGGATTTCATTTTGAGAATGCAGTGGGAGCCGTGCTTCACGGATCGGTGCGCGCAGGGGATGCGTAAGGTCAGTGGCCCGCACCCAGTTCCCTACTCGACGAAAAACCGTCCGCCGTTGAGCGGAATTCGATCATGGGGCGTAGGGTTCCGGAAACCGGCATACTCGTGCTGGCGGCCTCAAGTATTCTGATTTATCTGAGCCTCCGTTTTCTTCTTCACTCTGCTCCCTCATGGGCGGGGCGTCGAGAGATTATGCAAAACGTTTGAATTGGAAGCCGACTGGTTGCTGACCTCCTGACTGATGGAGTGATCGGATCAGCCCCACCGCGCCGTCACGGATGACTCCCTCGGCCGCTTCCCTCAGTCGTTTCGACGGGACTACATGGCCGCCGATCGAGCGAATGTCCGCCTTGATCACGCCTCAGAGTCAGTTTCATCGAGACACCTCACTGAGTTCTGTGCAACTGATGTTCCCTGGCATCTCACGTACCTGGACCTGGGCGAGGACTCAATACTTCCCCGAGGTGCGCATGCCCGGTATCCAGGCAAATGCCACCTTCGCACGTGTCCAGGGCGCCCAGAATCCACAGCAGGCCTCGCGTCCGGCCGGCGAACAGATGAGGGAGCACGTTTTTCGAGTACAAGACCGACACCGAGCCCCCGGCAGTGGAGAAACGCCTGGTTCAGAACCCCGACGGCATTCTGGTGACGCCAGAGACGCTCGTGTTCCAGCAACGTTGCGTTTTCAGGTCCGGGGTGAATTACAGAGTAGCGAACCTTGAGAATAGCGGCCGCTTCAGCCGGAGTAACTCCTTCAGCGCGAAATCTCGGGCCTGAGGATCCGGAGAGGTGATATCTATGCTATCCGAGAAAGGAGCGTGATAAGAATAGGTTTCAAGACCCAGTTCGTTGATAACAACGGCCGCACGCTTGACTCGCTCTAGATCATGGTAATCGAGGTTGGCTTGGCGAGGTAGCGCGAGCGCTGGAAGTGAACCCGAATATGCTGCACCGCGGCGGCGTGAGATCCGGCACGGGCCGGGCAACGTGTTTCCAGTCGCGAAGCTTCTCTCCGAAGCGAAGACCCTGACTTTTCAGCTGAAGGAAGACGCGGTGACCAAGGAGAGTTATACCCGGATGAACGTCAGCTGGGAAAGTCACGCGGCTGCGATTAACCAAAACAGAGAACACGTCAACGCCCTTGGGCGGCAGGTCACGAAGCTCAAGGATGCGCGAATTACTTTTACGCCTTGGCAACTGCCTTTGATCGAATCACCTGGATGGGCTGGCTGACTATACCTCGGCGGTTATCGAACACATCAAGGGAGAGCCAAAGCACACCATGGACGAATATAAGGACTATCTGGAAGCGAACGCCGACCCGCCACGGATCTGGCTGCAATGATCGGGGATTTCCCTCTTGAACTACGGACTTACCAAGCAAAGGCTGGAAGCGGTTGGCGACGAAACTCGAGGTCCCTCCGGTCAAAAAGAGACGAGCCGTTCGTCATCGCCAAAATCATCCCGCAGCCGCGGAAGCTCGCCCCGAATCTGGCGTGTCAAGATGGTGCTTCTTGAGTTTGTATCGGAGTGCATCGCGACCGATCCGAAGGAGGCGAGCAGCCTTCGACTGATTGCCAGCGGCTGCTTCGAGCGCGCGTATCAACAGCAAGCGTTCCTGCTCTTCGAGTGTGCCGATATCCGATGATGGAATGGAAGTAGTGTGTGTACTTTGTTCGGCATGAACGTGCATGTACGACGGCAGGTCTTGCACGTCAATGATATTCCCCATGGTCATCATGGCAGCGTGCCCTATGACATTCTCAAGCTCTCGCACATTGCCCGGCCAGGAATGTTGCGAAAGCCGGATTTGTGCGCGACGAGTCAGGCCACGGATCTCTTTCCTGTACTCTGCAGCGAAACGGGTGATGAAGTGACGCTGGAGCATTGGTAGATCTTCTTTGCGCTCCTCCAGTCGCGGCACCTGAATCTCCACCATGGAGAGTCGATAGTACAGATCTTCACGGAAACGATTTGCGGCAATTAGGGCTCGCAGGTCGTGGTTCGTGGCAGCGACGACGCGGACGTCCACCTTTCGCGCGCTGAGCGCTCCTACGCGCTGTACCTCGTGGTTCTGTAACACACGGAGGAGCTTGGCTTGGGTCGTGAGCGGCATGTCCCCGATCTCGTCCAGAAACAGCGTTCCACCATGAGCGTACTCGAACAAGCCAGGCTTATCCTGTGTCGCCCCTGTGAAGGAGCCTTTTACGTGGCCAAACAACTCGCTCTCAAACAGCGTTTCCACGACGGCCGAGCAGTTGAGCACCACATATCGGCCCGACGATACCGGACTTAGCCGGTGAAGCGCTCGAGCAGTCAAATCCTTCCCTGTTCCCGTTGCTCCGGTGATCAAAACCGCGCGGTAATGCGGCGAGACGCGCCGAATGCGCGAGAACATCTCCCACATCAGCGGCCCACGACCGATGATTCCCTCAAACTCTGAGTTGGTTCGCAACTCGTCTTCGAGGCGCAGAGAACGTTGCCGCTTGCGTGCGTCTTCGATCAGTCTTCCGACGCGCTCCCGTAGCGTTGGCAGTGAAATCGGCTTGTTCAGGTAATCGCTAGCGCCCTTTTGGATCGCCTCTACAGCAGTTTCAGAGGAGTACTGTGCCGTCATGAGGATCACGTCCGTCGCGGGATCGACTTCCATGATTCGTTCGAGCACATCGAGGCCGCTTAGGTGCGGCATGACGAGATCGGTAAGCACAATCTGCGGGTGGCGGCTGCAAACGATGTCCAGCCCATCCTTCGGGTCGGAGGCTGTCAAAATTTCAAGGCCCGGCTGCTCCAACGCGTTTGAAAACAGGTCCAGGCTTCCCGGATCGTCATCGATTATGAGCAGCGACACCACAGGATCTACAGTATTCGGCATCGTTGGCTTTGTGCTGCCTTTGTCCCTCACGACTTCTTCTTCTCCCCTTACGCCACAGCCTGATCTGTCAGTGGAGCCGCAACGGCCGGACGCCGCCTCGATGCTTGCCACTCCTTCATCCACCAGGGCTCCAAGCCGGCTGCCTGGAGTACGGCCATTACACGTTTGGGATGACCTAGATCGCTCCAGCCGGCGCGACCTAGCTGCAGGGCGACCAGTCGCCTGGTCTGAACCGACAAGACTTCCCGCGAAAAGTCGACAGAATGGATACCATCATAGAGCGAATCCGCGATGTGCACTTCTTCGCCGGCCCACAACTGACTCTCGCGAAACGCCTCCACCAATCCCGGGAGAGCCGCGTTCACCATTTCAAGAAAGCTGCGCACATTCCCCACCATCACGAATGTGTTCCAGAGAGATCCTCGCTCGAGCAGTTCCCGGGCTACCTGGAACGACGGCTTCTCGCAAAACCCCAGGACGTGAAACGAAGCGCTAGTGGCGTCTCCTACGGATGCCCCTAGCTCGATCCAGCCATATTCGATTTCCGGGCCCTGCGCATGAGATCCCAGGAGCACCACCGAACCGGTATGCGCGGCAACATCAAAGGCGGACTCCAAAACAGCCGTGAACGTTCGCTCGTCGGAATAGTGGTGGTCGCATGGCAGAATCGCGACAATAGCTTCCTTATCGTTCCGTTCGATGCTCAGAAGACTGTATAAGATCGGCGGGGCGGTGCCTTTGTTCGCCGGCTGTACAATCCGCTGTGAGGGGCGAATCCCTAGCTCCTGAAGATAGAAAGCCCGATGGCTCCTCGTTAAGGGAAATAAAGTATGTTCCCGGGGGATACTCCGTTCCGCCCTTTTGCGCGTCTGCTCCAGCAAGGTGTCGTTGCTGACCAACGGACAGAACTGTTTCGGGCGGCCATCCGCGCAAATAAGTCGGGTCAACCGCTGGAGACGTGTTCCGTCTCCACCTGCCAAGATGACGCACCAGCGTTTCGCTGGCGCAACGGAAGCCTTCCCGTGAGGCGTGACGGGCAGCATTGGTATCACTCCCGCCTCTCGCCCCGCGACGATGGTCTTCTTTGAGCGTCCTTCTGGATTTTCTGTGACAATCTCTAGCATCCGCCGTCTTTCCGCGCCCACCTTGTTGTGCTCGAACGAGCTAAGGAACGACGGCGATGTGGTCGATGACGCGGGAAACCCCCGGAGCCGCCCACGCCGCGTGCTCCGCTGCTTCCTTTTCGAACCACGAGTGCACATTCCCGTAAAGAGTTACGGCGCCGTCCTGGGCAGAGACAGTAATTCTTCGCGCGTCCACCTCCGAACTTCGCCGCAGCGCGTCTTCGATCTTCGACTTCACCTCAGTCGTCGATACCTTCGGTTTCACTTCGATAGCATTGGTGACGCCGCGGACGCCATTCACTTTCCTGGCACAACTCTCGGCAGCTTCCCGCTGATAATGCCATTCTACATTTCCTTCGAGCGTCACAAAGCCGTTTTGGATGCCGGCCTTGAGGCGGTCGTCGGGAACTCTCAAATCGAGTTTCATCGCCTCTAGAATGTCGCGGGCAATCTCGGGATCCGTGCGTGTCATCGGCTTCACTTCGATATCGTTCGCGACAGCCTTAACGCCATAGACGGATTTCGCAGCCTTCTCGGCCGCGACCTTCTCGGCGTAGCTGTGAACAAAGCCCGTGAGGGTGACCGCGCCTTCTTTGGCGCTGACACTGATGTCTTGCGAAGCAATTTCGGGAGCCCATTCGAGCTGCCGTAGCACGGCCTCTCGAAGTTGCTTGTCAGTTTCCTTTGCCATGATTGTTTGCATTTCATACTCCTTGTCGTTACGCATTGGTGTAGCCACCCTGCCTTCCAAGGGCCGCTACGAACCTGGTGACCAGCAACCGCCGATTGTTGGTTCAGCTAGTTGCAAAGGCGTGGCGATCCCGCCCGTCAGGCACCAGCCGTCATTTGCTTAGCTGTTGCCTTCGGTGCGGTTACCTGGAGGATGCCCTTATCCATCGACGCCGTCACCTTATCAACATCGACAGGCGCGGGCAAGTCGAGCCGCCGGAATAGCTTGTTCTCCGAAAACTCGCAGAAGCGAACGTTTCCACTCTTTCCTTCGTGAGTGTGGGTGGCGTTGGCCTGTATAACAAGCGCATCTGGCATCGCGGACACCTGAATGTCGTTTGCATCGAATCCGGGCAGCGCTATGCGGGCTCTAAACTCCTTCTTATCGTCCACCAACTCGGAAGCCGGCGACCATACTACGTCCCGCTCCGCTTGTAGCCAGTCATCCAGATCGGAACCATTCTCGCCGTTGCGGTTTCGGAATATGTTGAAAGCTCGCTTCTGGATTGAGTCTGAAATCGCTTCCACGTGTTCCAGGAGCATTGTTGTTTCGGGATTCTTACACTTATAAATGGCTACCTGCGACATCCGTCATCTCCTTGTACTTTTGACGTCTGGGCTCTCTGGCCGAGTTCTCACGTGCGGCCAGACCACTTCCGGGCCTGAGAGAAGACCGCCCTCTTTGGAGCGTTGTCTCTCAGGCCTTGCGTCTCTGAGAAATCTACAGTATCAGCGTTTGGGCACTAGGAGAACTAGATAAAGTACTAGGTAATTTTAATGTTGGCGATCCGGAGAGCTTCAGAAGCTAGATTAATCCTTGTTCGATCGCGTGCTTGGTCAATTCGGCGGTTGTGCCCAACCCAAGCTTTTTCTTGATGTTCTCGCGATGAAACGCAACGGTTTTGAAGGAGATACTCAGAACGAACG
>JANXXL010000367.1 GCA_025350625.1 Bryobacterales bacterium
CGAAAACCATAATGGCGTCGGCTCCGCTGCGGCCCACTTCTCGAAAAGCGCGAGAAGTGGGGCACCCCCTTTTCTCATATTGGTCAGAGGTCAAAGACGAACGGCGCTATAATCGAACGCCGGAGAAAGGGGCCACCCGCCGAGTCTCTCTCAATGGCCGAGATTATTTCATGGGTTCCAAATCAGGGCTGGACTGCCACCAAGGAAGATCACTCTCCGATTCGACGATGACTGCGTAACAAATGACGATGACTGCGTAACAAATAGCGAACCATCGATCTTTGCCTTCAAGCGGTTCAAACGACCATGCCCGTCATTTGCTTGCTATTCGCGCTTTAGGATACGGCCTTCATCACCAGTCGTGCTGACGCCGCGTTATAGATGTATTCGGTGATTGTCCCGTCCTTTATGCGCTCGACCACTTCGTTCACAACAAAAAGAGGAACGAGGAACCACTCGCGCGGTTTGACCGGGTTGCCGAAGCGATCCTTGATTTCGATATCCAACTGCACGGGATCGAACACCCGATGAATTATATTCTCCAACTTAATTCGGTTGACGTTGTAGAGCTCATAAGTAGCGATGACTTCCACATCGGCCATCAGGAAGGTAGGATCTAGGTTTGCGTTCGCGATGCGTGTCTCGACCTTACTCCCCGTGACGCCGATCTTGTGTAGAACATCGCGGTTTGCCGCAACAACCGGATGGTCGGATTTGCTACGCAGAACATAGATCGTGCCGCTTGCCAGATCGTCGTCAGCGGGCTCCTCAGCGAACAGCGGCCCTGTGTCGGGATTGGTGATGAGCCGTCCTGCCGCGTCGCGGTGAAGCGCTCGTTGGAAGGAGCGCATCAGCAGATGGCTTTCGGTTCCGTTGTCGTAGATGACTCGTAACCGGCTATCACGACGGTCATATTGCGTTCTGAACCCCTCGCCCACCTCGGCGACGTAGGCGATCTGGCCCTGAACAATGAAGTATTCGCCCTGCTGAATTTCGGCCATCTTAATCTCATCCATAGTCTGGACGGGGAGCGTATTACGGATGCCGGATTTCAGCTCTCTCTGCACCCGTTCGAAAAGCGGCTTGAACTTCTCGAAGTCCTCGCAGACCGTGCGATTGGCGATTTCCTCGGCGGCGCGTTTGTCAACGCTCTTGCGGACGTGCCGCAGATCGGTGATGCCGCCCGCACCGGCCGCTCCCTGTAGTTCGGCCAGCAGTTCGTCGTCGTTGGGCGTCTCCGCCGAAGTCACCGCGATAATCTCAGTGCCTGAGAGCAGCCCCTGATGATCAAGTGAAGCGAGCAGCGAACGGCACTCGTCAAGCGCGCGTAGCCGGTCATGGCGCACGGCATACAGCCGCTCGAAAATGTCGCCATCTTCCCCGTGTTGCGGGATGCGACCGTGTTTCTCGACAAACCGCTGTATCTCCTCGAATCCGGCGATGATGCGTTCCTCGCGCGGCGAGCGTCCGCCTTTCTTCTCCGGGTCCGCGAAGTCTTCCAGTTCCGAGCGCAGTTCGTCGAGGTCTATGTCACTCATAGCGACCCTCATCCTTGTAGCGGACAAAGGCAGCTGCACCCTCCGCCATTCGCCTTTCCCAGGCATCCTGCGAAGTGAGCGAGGGGAGCCGTCCTCGTTCCTTCTTGAACTTGAAGGCGCGTACAGCAAGCTCTTTCGCTTCCTCCGGCGTCAAACTCGTCCGCTTGGCAACGATGGCTGCCGCAACCTGTTTCAGACTGTCCTCGTTCATGGTCTTTGCGAGGATCGCATAAGCTTCGCCGAACGGGTTGATACGATCAATCAGGTCGATGTCGAGTTCGCGTACATCCATGGCAAACCGGCGCACGCCGTCGACCAGGGCCGTGTTGGCGGTCTCCGCGACGTTGTCCCCGCCGCCAAGCGAAAACTGCTTGGCTTGTTGTGTCAGATTGAGAGCGGCAATGGCGCGCTGGCGCACAGCCTCCTGGTCTTCATCCGTAAGCTCCGGGTATTTGTCCTTGATGATCTTGCCCATGCGCACTTGCGTTAGCTCCTCGGGCACCAACTCGTCGTCGAACAGACCGCGTTCAAGAGCGGTCTTATCCTGAACAAAGGCCGCAATAACCTCGTTCAAGTCTTCTTGGCAGATGCGCGAGGCTTCCGTGCTCTTGGGTTCGGCGAGTCCTTTAATCTCGATCTGGAACTGCCCCGTCTGCTCGTTGAAGCCGACATTGCACTTGTTGGGGTCATAACCGCTTTCGCCATAATCGAAGCCGGGAGTAGGTCCGCTCTCCTGGTGCTTTGGCTTGAACTCGAAGCGGGGCGCAAGGACCTGCTCCATAAGCAAGCTCGCTGCGATGGCCTTCAAAGTATCGTTCACCGCCTCGGTGACCGCTTCCTCGGAAGCGTCCGGCTCGGCAATCAGGTTTGTGAAGCGCGCGCGGGTTTTGCCCGGTGCGTCGCGGGTCGCGCGCCCAATGATCTGCACTATTTCAGTCAAGCTAGACCGATAGCCGACCGTCAGCGCGTGCTGGCACCAGATCCAATCGAAGCCTTCCTTCGCCATACCAAGGGCGACGATCATGTCCACGTAGTCCCGGTTGTCCTTCTGTTGCGGATCTTTCAGCGCGGCGGAAACCCGGTCGCGTCGGGCGGGATCATCGTCGACCAAATCGGCGATACGTAGAATGCGGCCTTGCGGGGTTTTGACGAGCTGGAATCCCGTCGCGGGATCGATCCCTTGCCACTCGCCCAGTGCCCCGATGATGTGCTCGACTTCCTTGATTTTGTCCTTGGTGCTCTCTCGCGAATTAACGTTCGGGATATGGATGATGGTTTTTTCGGCGGGGTCGAGCACGCTCAGGATGTCATCGACATAAGATCCGCTATAGAAGAAGTATCCGATGTCGAGCTGCTTCAGATATTCGTAGCCGTTCAGTTGTTCATAGTAGGTGTAGGTGACGCTGTCGAAGGTCGCCTCGTCCTGCGGGGCGAGCACAGCTTCGGCGTCACCCCGGAAGTAAGAGCCGGTCATTGCCACGATATGCACGCGGTTACGGGCTATCAACTTGCCAAGATGCAGGCCGAGTTTGTTGTCGGGGTTGGCCGATACGTGGTGAAACTCATCCACGGCGATCAACCGGTCGTCGAATTTCTCCACGCCGTACGCGTCAACGGCGAAGCGGAACGTCGCGTGCGTGCAGACCAACACCTTGTCGGCGCTCTCAAGAAATGCCCCGAGTGACTTAATCTTTCCGCCGTTGTCATCGCCGGGCGCGTTGCAAAGGTTCCATTTTGGCTCCACGCGCCAGTCTTCCCAAAAGCCGAATTTGGTCAGCGGCTCATCATAGAAGCTGGCGCCAATGGCTTTCTCCGGCACGACGATGATCGCCTGTTTAAGCCCTTGATTCCGGAGCTTGTCGAGCGCGATGAACATGAGCGCCCGGCTTTTCCCCGACGCTGGCGGCGATTTGATAAGCAGATATTGTTCGCCCCGTTTCTCGTAGGCACGCTCCTGCATTGGCCGCATGCCGAGCGCGTTGGCCTTGGTCGAGCTGCCATTGCGGGCGTAGGAAACCGAAATGGATGGGACTGATTTCACCTCAATGGTCATGCGCGTGCCTCCGTCTTTCGTTTCCTAGCGGGTCCCGCCGATGCGGTCATGTTGATGTAGAGATCAAATAGCCTATCCAGCCGCTCGGTATCGTTTTTGAACCGGCGACCGATAAAAATCCGCTCCAGAACCTCATCATTACGTTCATGCGCGACGCGCAGATCGTTTGGCATGTTGTCGGGGTCGTAAAGATCTGCGATTGTTGCCGGGAAATGGTGCTCACGCGCCAGCAAGATATCCTCGGCGCAGCGAGTCAAATCAGCCATGTTCTTCTCGGTCAGTGACGGGACAGGGAAGGTGTTCCAGCCTAGGGTGTTGGAATAGCGATATCTGGTTTCGAGTTTGCCGCATACCGTCGCGATCCAGATTAGGTGCAGGCGCGAGGCGATTACGGCCATATTCCATAGCGGGGCATTGAAGAGAGCAAAGGCAAGATTGCTGATAATCGTTCCTGGCTGGGCATACCCTACCGGAAGGTATTCGCGCGTTTCGGATGAGACGCTTGGCACTATGGTGACCGTCTCATCGCCCTTTTGTCGCACTTCACCAAATCTATGAGGCCACTCTGCCGCACGCTGCGTTGGGATTTTGGAACTAGCTAATCTCATTGCTCGGACCCGCAGTAAATGGGCGCTAATTATAGGGTGAGTAAGCGCATTTCTGGCATCAGCATCATCGATCCAGATGCAGAAGCGGGGCTTCCCCCCTATAAATTCATCAGAGCCAAGTATCGGGCGTATAAACTTCGCTTGGTCGTCGGCCGAAAGCCCGAGTTCAGTTAAATCTTCACGCGAGAGCAAGAGGTTTCCGCCATCAACAGGTTTGCTACCAAAGGTCATTTCTGAAACACCGGTGAGTGGTCTTGAGGACTTCTCGACGATCAAATCCGGCCCTGACACCAAGTACGCATTGATATGCTCAGACTCTCTGGCAGTCACAATTGAATCGTCGGTAACTGAAAACAACCGCCTTGTCTTGACTGGGTGGCTCGAAATCACCACGATCACCACCGTGACGCCTGCGTTGTGGCTCGCGAGGTTGGCCCATTTGAATGAGGTGTGCGCGAACGCGATCTTATGACCCGTTGCGAAAATGAGGGGCCAAAGGATTGGCACGTGCTGACCTTGACAGATGGAATTCGTGGCGACTAAGGCCGTTGCCGCATTGGTGTGTGTTCCGTATTCAGCCGCTTTCATAAACCAGCCAGCTACGTAGTCGAGCGACTTCCAACTCTTTGTGCGCCTTTCGAAGATCGCCTGCAGTTCAGATTTCTGCTCTTCCGATTGCCAAGTCGAACCAAGGTACGGGGGATTCCCACAAATGTAAGTTTCTCCCCCTTCGTTCTCGAAGTCGATCTGGGCTTGATCCAATGGCGTACTGAAAAGGTCGTCCCCATGAAATTTCACTGTAGTTCCCGTGGGCGGGCAAACACTGAGCCAGTCAATTCGCAACGCGTTGCCACAGGTGATCCAATTCTGCTTATCAAGCGGCAAAAACTCGGCTAAAGCTAACTTATGCCCGCGATAGAGCACGTCGCATTGAAACTCGGCGATGACGAGCGCTAACCGCGCGATTTCCGCCGGAAAGTCGCGCAGCTCAATGCCGCGAAAGTTCGTCTTGGGAATTTCGGAGCGCCGATCCACTTCGCCGCGCCGCTTGTTGATCTCGGACTCAATCGCACGCATTTCCTTGTAAGCAATGACGAGAAAATTACCAGAGCCGCAGGCTGGATCAAATACGCGAATTCTCGCCATACGGTTGCGCAGGTTCAGGAGCATGCGGTTATTGTCGCCAGCCTCTTGAAGCTTCGCGCGCAGATCGTCGAGGAATAGAGGATTGAGTACCTTTAGGATGTTCGGCACGCTCGTGTAGTGCATACCAAGCGCACCGCGCTCCTCGTCCTCCGCGACAGCCTGAATCATCGAACCAAAGATGTCCGGGTTGATCTTAGTCCAGTCCAGTTTGCCAATGTGGAGGAGATAGGAACGCGCGATCCGGCTGAAATGGGGCACGTCCAGGCTGCCAGAGAACAGGTCGCCATTCACATAGGGAAAGGAATCGGCCCATCGAGGCGTCCTGGCATCCACCCGATCACCGACCTTTGTGTTCATGGTGCGGAACAGTTCTCCGATCACCTCATGGGTATTGGACGAGTCCTTAGAGCTCATCTGCGCGATCATGTCGGTAAACAAACCGGTTCCATTGAAGATGCTAGTGTCCTCGGCAAAGAAGCAGAAGATAAGCCGCGCCATGAAATGATTCATGTCGTGGCGTCGGTCGGTCGTTCCCCATGCGGGGTTGTCCTTCAGAAGCTCGACATAGAGCCGGTTCATGCGGCTAGTCGCCCTGATGTCGAAAGCGTTTTCAGCGATTTGTCTGACGGTGGTGATGCCCGCAAGCGGCAAAAAGAAGCCGAAATGGTCGGGAAAACTTCTGTAAGCACAGGCAACGGTTTCACCGTTCGCCAGGTCCTCGGCCTCAAAATCCACACCGTCGGTCGCCAGGATAAACTTCGCTTTCGCTTTAACGGTTGCTGGGCTTTCCTTGAGCACCGTTAGCGTCTTCGTGACCTGTCCTGCGTCGCATATGACAATATGAATGTTATTGGTCTGAAGAACGCCGCCAAGGTCGGATTTGTTCGAGGTGCCGGAACGCAGCCTCTTGATCGTCGTCTCCTTGTTGCCGAAGGCTTCAAGGAATGCATACGGGAAGTTCTCGGGGTCAAACGGCTGATCCGCCAATTGCGAAATGGCTTCTTCTATTTCAACTGCGTTCAACTGTTCGCCTTCTTCCTGATGCAACCAAACAACGCTTGCCGAAACCAAGGATAAGCGAAACTGACAACGATCGCACCTTCTTAAATAATGGGAAGATCGAACGCTTGAGCTGATCCAGCTATTGACGGGTGGCCCCTTTCTCCGGCGTGCGATTATAGCGCCGTTCGTCTTTGACCTCTGACCAATATGAGAAAAGGGGGTGCCCCACTTCTCGCGCTTTTCGAGAAGTGGGCCGCTACGCTGCCGCCACCGATGCTTCCCTATTC
>JANXXL010000394.1 GCA_025350625.1 Bryobacterales bacterium
AAATAGAACAGGTGATCGAATGACTCGACCACAAACAGCAGCGGCTGGTAGTGATCGATCTCAAAGCTTTGGTTTATCGCCCACTCAAGTTGCATCGGATAACGCTGGACTTGCGGCGACTCGATCGCGTGCTCAATCTCCCCATACGAACTCAGCAACCCACTCCCATACACCTTTAACCCTTTAGACGAAGACATCAACCCGAACTCGATGGTAAACCAGAAGAAACGAGCCATTGCCTTAATAATGCTAGTGATGGTCTGCACCCGCTCCGCCGGATCCTCGATCTCGGTAACCAAGTCCGCCGCCGTGCGCGCACATTCGCCGAACCGCACCAGCGCCTCCGCAAAATGTTTATCGGTATGCATCGGCACATGCCCCGCCACGTCGTGGAAAATGTCCGGCTCGGGCAGATAGTCCAAATGATCCGCGCGGCGGATCGTGATGGTCGTCGGGAACTCTCGGTTCCGCAGACTATCGAAAAACAGGAAGGACGGAACATACCCGCTGACCGCCTTAGCCTGAAATCCGGTGAGCGGCTGCAGGAATCGATTGACGTCGGTCAGGCACGGTACGCGGTCATGGTCTAAATTAAGCGACTCCAGCCCCGCGCGGAAGTGCCGGTTCGCGTAGCGCTCCCAGCGCGGCAGCATGCGGCGGAATAGGGTGCTCCACGCCCGGTGATTGTCCGGAGTATAAAGATCGTACGGCTGGTGGATATAAAGCTGCCCCCGGTGGCGGGCCTGCTCTATGAAGGGCGCCTCAGTAGTAGTAAGGCCGGACACAATCACTCCCTCACCTCCGATCATACTCCCGGTCCTCCGGTTCGATGCGCTCTCAGACGATTTTCTAGGTGTGTATAAGGGGAACACCTTGTTCTCGGCGCCCGGCATCCATTGCTACGCTCGAAGCGTGAGACTCTCTACGCGCACCATCGCATCCATATTTTTCCTAGCGGCGACCTCTTTCGCCCAGAACCTGACCGAGTTCGGAGCCGTGGCCGCCGGAAGCGCCATCGGCGGAGCCGGCGGAAAACCCGTCAGCGATAGCATCAACGCCATCTTCGGCAAAGTGGACCGCCAGGCCGCCAAGGCCGCCGCCAAAGAACCCAAGGAGAAAGAAGTAGAAGCAGCGTCCTTGAAAGTAGCTCCCGGAATGCCCGCATTGGACCCCGGTGGCGTCCCGTTGCCACCCGAGCCACGGAAGCGCGCCGCCGCAGCGCCATCGCTCCCCATCGCGCAAATGACCGTACCCGAGGAAGCACTGCACACCTTGACACTGGCCGACGTGGCGCCTTCGCTGCCGCCCCCGCCCGTCATGTCCCCCGAAGATTTTAGAAGCGTCTCCAACGGCATGACTCGCGCCGACGTTCTCCAATTAGGCGCGCCCGCCGGCAAATTAACTATGTTCGAAGACGGCCACTTAGTCGAGGTCTACAGTTATCGTCAAAACGGCCAAAAGATCGGCACTCTGCGGCTCACCGATGGCGCAGTCTCCGGCATCCAGTAAAATGGAGCCATGTCCGCCCAGCCTCAGCCGCATCTGACTCCTGAGCAATACCTCCAGGCCGAGCGCGCCGCCGAAACCCGGAGCGAATACTACCAGGGCCACGTCTATGCGATGTCAGGCGGCTCGTATCAGCATGGTCAAATTATCATGAACTTCGGCGGCGAATTGCGCGCCGCGCTCAAGAAACGCGCTTGTTCCGTATGCGCCAGTGACCTGCGTGTGCGCGTTTCCCCGGACGGACTCTATACCTACCCCGATGTCGTAGTGATCTGCGGCGACCCACGTTTCGCCGATGACCAGCGGGATACACTTCTCAACCCCACGCTGATCGTCGAAGTGCTTTCGCCATCCACCGAAGCCTACGACCGCGGTTTTAAATCCGCACAGTACCGAACCATCGAATCGTTAGAGGAATACGTACTCGTCTCACAAGCCGAGCCCCGCGTCGAAGTGTTCCGCCGTCAATCAGTAGGTCATTGGCTGCTTTCCGAATCAGTGGGACTCGGAGCCGTCGCCCAATTAGACAGCCTGAATTGCAGCATCAAACTCGCCGAAATTTATGACAAAGTAACCTTCAACTCCGACGGCGCAATCGCTTCCACCCGGCCTGTCTAGTCCCCAACATCATTGCGCTTTTTCTCCCTCCCTATCAATTGCATCGAGCTTTCCACGACGCCCTCCGTCGAACAGACTCGCGTACCGTAATGGCATGAGAGTCCGTCCCACCCACCGGGGGCCAAGGACCACGTGAGCGGAATCCTAGGCACTTCCGTAAAGCGTAAAAGCGGTGATGGTAGTAGCGGAAAACTGGAATTCCGTCCCGCATGGTAGGCGGTCTCTCCTAGATTGCCGGGCTTCCGATGGGAAGTCTCACGGGTTAATGCCGATCAAGAGGGCCCTCGAAGAAAAAGGAAGCCGCGCCAGACGATGCGTCATAATCGAGAAAGTGATCATTGACCCGAAGACCGTTTCCGCGTCTATTTCCTATCAGCTTTTGACTGCCACGGTGATTCCGCGCCCCATCGGCTTCATCTCGTCTATTTCCGCCTTGGGCATCGTCAATCTCGCGCCCTTCAGCTTCTTCAATGCCATTTGTGGCGAGCCGCCGATGATTATGTTCTGCCCCGTGAACCGCCGCCCGCAGAAGGACACGCTGCTCAACGTCCAAGCCACCCGCGAATTCGTCGCCAACATCGTCACCGAAGAGATCGCACGGCAAATGAATTTGACCGCCGGCGACTACGCGCCCGACGTCAGCGAGTTCGACATCTCCGGACTCACGCCCATAGCGAGCGATATCGTCAAGCCGCCGCGCGTGCTCGAATCGCCGGTAAATATGGAATGCAAGGTCTTCGACATCATCGAAGTCAGCGACAAGCCCGGAGGCGGAAGTGTAGTGATCGGCGAAGTGGTCCGCTTCCATGTTCTCGATAGTATGATTAGTAAAGACATGATCATCGACCCTCAGGGGCTCCACCCCATCGGGCGCCTGGGCGGCTCCTCCTACATCCACGTTCACGACCGCTTCAACATGATTCGGCCCGTGATCAAAAAGTAGCGGGATGCCCCTTCTTAAAACTCCCTTGAACGCCGTGCATCGCAGCATGGGCGCAAAAATGGTGGACTTCGGCGGCTGGGACATGCCTGTCGAATACAAAGGCGTCATCGAAGAGCACCGCGCCGTGCGGGAGCGCGTCGGGATCTTCGACGTCAGCCACATGGGCGAGATCGAAGTTCGCGGCCGGCATGCGCTGGACTGGGTGCAGCACGTCACGGTCAACGATGCGTCCAAACTCAAAATCGGCCAGGCGCAGTATTCGGCGCTGCTCTATGGGCACGGCGGTTTTGTGGACGACATCCTGGTTCACAAAGTCCGCGACGATCATTACTTCCTGTGCGTGAACGCTTCGAATCAGGATAAGGATTACGAGCACATCGCGGCCAACAATCACTTCGATGCTACGGTCGAGAACGCCGGTCCGCGCTTCGCGCAAATCGCGGTCCAAGGACCTCTCGCGACCGCTGTGGTGCAGAAATTAACCGGCGCCGATCTGGCGGCGATCAAGCGTTACCATTTTGTCGATGGCATGGTTTCAGGCGCGCCCGCGCGCATCGCCCGCACCGGCTACACCGGCGAAGATGGCTGGGAAATCTATGTTGCTCCCGAATACGCGGAGCGTCTGTGGCAAGAGATCCTCGATGCGGGCGCCGATTCCGGCATTGAAGCCTGCGGTCTGGGCGCGCGCAACACCTTGCGCATGGAATCCGCGATGCCTCTTTACGGGCATGAGATCGACGCCACCATCACTCCCTGGGAAGCCGGCCTCGATTGGATTGTTAAGCTGGACAAAGGCGATTTTATTGGCCGTGACGCACTCGCCAAGCAAAAGCAAAATGGAATTACGCGCAAGTTGAGCGGATTCGAAGTGAAAGGCCGCGGCATCGCCCGCGACGGCTACGAAATCCAGAGCGGCGGCGTAGGGGTAGGCTGGGTGACCAGCGGCGGGCCAGCTCCCGCACTAAACAAAAACATCGGAATGTGTTACCTCCCCCTGCATCTCGCGGAGCCCGGCAACGCCATCGACATACTGGTGCGCGGCCGCGCAGTCGAAGCCATAACCATTCCGTTACCTTTTTATAAACGAGCGAGGTAGGAAATGTATCCTGAAAACTATCGTTATACCAAAGAACACGAATGGGTCCACGTCGAAAACGGGATCGGCACCATCGGCATAACCGACCACGCTCAACAAGAGCTGGGCGATATCGTCTACGTCGAGGTGCCCAAAGTCGGCACCCACGTCGAGCAGGGGAAAAACTTCGCCGTGGTCGAGTCCGTCAAGGCGGCGAGTGAAATCTATGCTCCAGTGTCGGGCGAAGTGGTCGAGGCGAACGACGCCTTGGCCGTCACGCCGGAACTTCTCAATTCCGACGCGCACATCTCCGGCTGGATCGCAAAAATCAAACTGTCCGTCCCCAAGGAAATCGATCAGCTTCTTTCACTAGCCGATTATCAAGCTTTTCTGGCCGAAAGCTGATCAGTTTAGCCAGGTGGCAGATCGTCTTACACACACTGTATGGCGTTGCCCTGCAGGCTCACCTCAACCGCGGCGTTTACCAAATCCCTTCCGGACAAGTACCGAAGCGCGCCCGCGAAAAGCGCACGCTGCAAGGCGGGAACCACGTTCGGAATCAGGATAATCAGGCCGGCGTGCATCTGCATTTTGGCGAAAAGCCGAACGAAGTCTACGCGGTTGTTCGTGACGAAAGTAGACTCGTCTTTGGCGATCCGTTCAGCGAGCGCCCGATCCGGCTGTCCGCTCAGTCCCAGGTGATTAACGTGAGTTGCCACAAAGCCAGTGGCATGAGCGACTCCGACCAGCGACTCATGCAGGCATTCGTCAATCAGGAACCTCATGCACTCCTGAGCAGATTCCTCAGTGGGAAAGATTTGCGGCCTCTTGTCTTCCCCCGCCAGAGACGGCGGCTCGGACGTCCGCGTCGGGGGAACGCACGCATGTACAGCGGGGCGATGGCGACCTTTTCTCTGTTCAGGGTTGGATAGCCTTCAAGAATCTCTTCTACCGTTGCGCCCTGAGCCAGCATGTCCGCCACGAGATCCACAGGAATCCGGGTGCCTTTGAACACGGGTGTTCCACGCATAGTCTCCGGATCGCTGGCTATCATTTCTTCCATATGGACGAGCCGCTTCAATTCGCTCTCCACCTTCCGCCTGGCTGTCCCGATCTCGATTTGAATAGCGGTCGCATTCGCGACGGGTAGCTTATCCGTCTTCGGCGACCGTTGAATCGACTCCGCGATCTCACGCCGGGTCCCCACAGGCAAGAGCCGCAGACCTTCCGCTTCGAGCTGCAGGTAGACCAACTGCTCCTTGGTGAGCAAGCGGCGTATAGTCGCTCCCGATCGTTTAGTCCGGGGACGTATCAAGCGGCTGTCGATTGCCTTGTGGACCGCAGCCAAGGGCAAACCTGTCACCGCGGCAGCTTGCGCGGGCGTGTATCCGCTCATGTGTTAATTCTACTCCAGTTGGAGAAGACTTATGGAGCCGGCTTCATTTTGCGCCGGTCTTCACGTACGTCCGGATCACTTTGTCGACGTAATCCCGGGTTTCGGCATAGGGAGGCATCCCCTGGTAACGGTCCACCGCACCCGGCCCGGCGTTGTAAGCCGATAACGCCTTCACCACATCGCCGTCGTATTTGAGCAGCAGCTCGCGCAGCAACCGCGCGCCTGCGTCAATGTTCTGTGCCGTATTGTGAGGGTCGGCCGCCAGCGCCCCGGCCGTAGCCGGCATCAGCTGCATGACCCCGAGCGCTCCTTTGGGAGAAACCGCTTCGGGACGCAGCGCCGATTCGATGCGAGCCACGCTCTCGACCAGCGCCGGCGGCAGTCCCGTGCGCCGGGCGGCATCCCGCACCAGGGTGCGCGCATCGGTCACCGGGAGCGCAGCGTCCACCTTTGGAGGCACTAGCGGAGCGGGTGGCGCAGTATAGTCCTCCGCCTCAAACGCGGCCACCGACGACGCGGGCATTTCGGTGACACCGTCCTGGCTGTACAACCGCACGCTGGAGCCGGCGGTTTGATGGCGCTCGACATGAATGCGGAACCCGTTCGTGAGCACGGCATATTCGCCGGCGCAGGCGGGAAGCGCCGCGGCGAACGCTAGCGGAAGTAAACTGAAAAAACGTTTCGACACGGAAGTGCTATCAACCTAGACGAATGCCGGACAGCGGCCGTGCAGGCAATCTTTCATCCTTGCCGCCGCGCCACCGCCAGCAAGCCAATGCCGGCCGCAAAGATAATCCACATGAATAGAAAAAGCAGTCGAGTCCGCTCCGCAGCGCCTCTGAATTCGCGCCAGGCGAATAAGCCCCACAGTACTGCCAATGCCGGCCCCCCCTGGCTCAGCGCGTAGCTGGCCACCGCCGGAGTCCTCAAAACCGGAGGCGCCCACAGCGCCAGCAGACCGGTTAGAAAACCGCCAGCCGCGACCATGCCGCCCAGCACTCCCCACAAATGCTGTTTGCCGGTGCCCTTAAAATAATTACGCAGTCCGATGGGCCCTCCGCTCACGGGGAAATTGAAAAAGAACGGGCCGAAGATGAGAGTGGATGCAAAAATTCCGCCGGCAAACAATAACGCCGCCCCGTAAGGAGCCACGCCGTTGTCTCCCTGCAACGCCGAATCGAGCGGCACGCGAAACAGCCCTAACGCGACGCCTCCCAGCACGCCTAGCGTGACCGGTTGCGCAATGCCAGGCCCGCGCGCCACGGTCCTGGCATTTTTGGGACGTGGATCCGCTTCGAGAGCCGCTTTCTTCGCTGCTTCCCGGGCGTCCGCATGGCGGTTATAAGTAAACACCGCCAGCAGAACCGCCGCCAGCAATAGCGCAGCGCCCCCGAGTGAAAGCAGCATGCCGCTCGGCACTTCGAAAATCAAATTCCACGCTGTCGAAACCACCAGCGCGACGGCGAATGTGAAGGTAAAGGCGAGTGTCATGCCCGCCACGGAAAGTGTCGCGCCCAAAAGCATATTTCCGAAGTTGAAAATCGCTCCCGCGGCTACTATATAAGCGATGTTCCGGTACCCTGTGATCAGGAAGTTCTCCTGGAAAGTCAGCTCACTCGAATTCATAGACCCCGCAGTGAATGCCGCCACCACCGCCAGCAGCGCGAAGCCCAGTGCGAAGTCGTAGTAATAAAGTTCGAAGCGCCAGCGTCCGGCCAGCTTGAGCGATTTTCAACTTCGGAAATATGCTTTTGGGCGCGACACTTTCCGTGGCGGGCATGACA
>JANXXL010000405.1 GCA_025350625.1 Bryobacterales bacterium
GGAAAGGCAGAAGCTCGTGGTGGTTGCCCGTTCCATGTGTTCGGAGAAACCGGACCACGCGGCCATCACCGGCAGCGCGAACAACGCTACGAACGCCAGCATCTTGCCTTCGCGCGAGCGCGTCAGCTGGACACGAAAGCCGACGAAGAGCGCGATGAGCGCCGCCGCAAGGCAGAATAAGACGATAACGGTCGCCGGCATCGAAAAGCGGATCTACTTTCCCAGGCCGCGATAATAGTCGACCACACCCTTGACCTGATCCTTACTGAGATCCTTACCGAAGCCACTCATGTCCTGACCCTTGCCATCGGTAACTATTTTTATCATCGCGTCGGCGCTCATCGCCTCCGCCGCTTCGTGCGCGCTCTTCACTTTTAGTTTTTTGCCCTTGGCGGTCTTGCCCATGCCGTCGGGACCGTGACAGGTCGCGCACTTGTTCAAGTACAGGTCTTTGGCGTCCGCTTGCGCCCAGGCAAGGGCGGCGCCGGACAAGAGAAACGCAGTACAAATCGCAATCTGTGGAAGAGTAAGTTTCATAGTTGATTGGTCCTATCGGAAAGTTTCATGTTCAGAATCCACGCGTCCAGGCGATGGTGACCAGGTTCGCGCCGAAGTTGTTGCCAGGCACGATCTGCTCGATGTAATAGGTCCGCTGCACTTGCACCGTCAATCGGCCGAGTTGCGGAACATCGTAGTAGATCGAACCGGTGGCATAGGGGAACTTCATGGGCCCATAAAGCGGCAGTTCACCGGCGATTTCACCCAAGCCGGTCGAGCGCACATAATTGCCGGTGATGCTGATGCCCAACCGGCGGTACGGTTCGACTTTTAATCCTCCCTGCCAAACGCGATTCACGGTCTGGTCCCGCAGCGCCAGGTTCGTTAAGGGGCCAGTGCCGCGCAGGAAGCTCACGAAATCGGAGGCGAACAAGCTGTCATAGCTGAAACCGGCGAAAACAGAATATTTCGGGTTGAATTCATAGGTCGCCGTGAAGGCGTTGCTGCGAACCGTGCTATGGAAGTCGGTATCAAGCAACTTCCGGTTGCGCACGATAGCGGTGTCCTCGATATAAAACTTGTCGGTCGGGCGTACCCGAACCACGAACCGGCCGCCGACATCGGTGTGCGGCGTCACCCGCGTATAAGAGGTTCCATTGGTCGAGGATTCCACGTCGGCACGCACCGTCAACATTTTGGTGGGCTGATAGTAAAGGCTGCCGATCGGCCAGACAGTGTTAATGTGCTTGGTACGGCCGTCATCGAGCACGCCGTCCTGAAGCATGCGGATATCGGTATTGAGGTAGCGGATTCCCGCCCGTACCAGTAGCGAAGCCATCGGCGTGAACGCCATATTCAAATCCAGAGTATGGGCCGCGATACGCCACTGGTCGAGCGAGGTCCCGCTAGTCACCGTATTCCCGTTTACACTGCGGAATTGCGCGTTGCTATCGACCGTGAAGTGGGAATAGCGGTAGTCGAACATGGTGCTCCACCATTCATTCACTTTGAAGGTCAGCCCCTGATCCAACACCTGATTCGGCTCGGTGACTTGCGCCCGTGTCGAAAGCGAGACGGCGTAAGCCGCGTCAGCGGTGCCCGCCGAGTTGGTGCGGTTTATCCCGTCAAAGCTCATGTCGAGCGAAGCCGGCCCGCTGTAGCGATAGAACAGGTATCCGCCCCGCGCCTCCAGACGTGAAAGAAGTTTCCCGGTATAAGAGAACTCGCTCACCGGCGTAGTAAGACGCCGGAAATCCGACCACGATGCCGCGTTCAGAGGCTCTTTTCTGGTGCTGGGGTCATTCACATTGATGCTAAGCAGAGGCGACGACAGATTCTTACCGTCGACCGCATCTTCGAAGGACTGGTAACCCAGACGGTAATGCAGCGTCCAGTTCTTAACGCTATAGTCGATGCCGCCGGTGACCCGGTTCGATACCTCGTTGAGCGGCGCAAAAAGATAGTAAGGGTCCGCGCGCGCAAACGAGCCCCAGGTCGCGGACGATCCAAAGTAATCGAGCGAACGCGTGGTAAACGTCGCGCCGCTGCGCGTGTTGCGGTAGTATTCGAAACTGAACTTAAGGTTATTGGTGGCATGCACCAGCAGATTTAAGGAACCAAGTTTACGCACCGTGGCCCAGTCGTGATTGGAGGTCAGCCCGCCCACTCCGCTGGGCAGCGCCGCGGCGTCGTTGCGGTCCCAATAGTAATAGCTCTGCCGAAAGTTCGCACGCAGGTCGTAGAGCCGGCTCTTGCGCACTGTGAGTTGCGCGCTCGCAAAAGGTTCGCCTCCGATACCGCTCGCGGTGAGGGAGTAATCGTCGGCAAACCGGTTCGCGTCCTCCTTGGCTTTGCCGAACAAGCTGAAGTCGAGCAGGCGTGGACCGTCGCGCAGGTTGAACAACTCTTGGAATTTAGGTTGGTACCCGCTCACATCCGTAAAGCGGTAACCAAAAGTCGTGGAGCCGGTGTTCTCAAAGCCTCCCCAAGTCAGCGGCTTCACGCTATCCTGCGCCAGCAGACTGCCCGAGAGCAAGGCGACAGCAATTGTGATTTTAGTTGTCATCGCGAGTCCTTAATGCAGGAAGTTGACGTCGAAATTCGAGCCGTGAATGGCGGCATGGCAACGGGTGCAATCGCCGCGCGCCTGAAAGCCCAGCCTGCCGTGCGGCACGTTAGCGGCGAAAGGATCGACATGGCATTGCAGGCACAGAAACCTGGTTTCACGCCGGACCAGCAGCATCTGGTTGACGCTGCCGTGAGGCGTGTGGCACGCGGTGCAGCCCTCGACTTTTACGGCGGAGTGCTCGAAGACATACGGCCCGCGCTTTTCGACGTGGCACTGCGTGCAGGTTTCCCAGCCAGACTGCCGCAGCGTGGCGCGGTTCGAAGTGCCATGCGGATTGTGGCAGTCCGTGCACTTCATCGCGCCTTCAGGAACGCGGTGGTGCGTGGGCAGCGCGAATTGCGCCTGGATGTTGCCGTGGCATCCGTAGCACAATTCCGGCTGCGCCTTGATTAGCTGGCTTTCATGCAGCCACCGGTTCTCCGCCGGTAGTTTGGGGACGTTGAAAAAGTTGCCTTGCGCGGTACCCATGCGTTCCGCCTTCGGGTTCCGCCCCGCTTCCGTCAGATGCATCGAGTGGCAGCTATCGCAGGCGACGCCGTGCTGGATATGAGTCGAGTGCGTGAAATCCTTCTGATCGCGGCTGCTCTGATGACACACCAGGCAGCGCTCGGCATTCTTTCTGGGATTCGCGTGGAACGAGAAAATCAGCTTGCCGGCAGCGGCGGCCTTGGCGTCGTCTCCCTGCGAAGCTTCTTCGCCGTCGGCATGGGCCTTGCCCGGTCCGTGACACATTTCGCAACCGGTTACCGAATCCGCGTGCGGCGGCTTAATGGCAGCGTGGTGAGTCTTGCTGAATTCTCCGAATTCCGCCTTATGGCATGTTTGACATCGTTCCGCTCCTGCATAGCCCGCGCCGGCGACGGGCGCAAGAGCTGCCACGCTCACCGAAGCCGGCTCGCTCCCCGCAGGACGGGTCTGGCCAGAAACGGCCAATAATGGAAGATACACGAATAGCCAGGGTTTGAAGGATCTAAGCCTCTTCATCAGTGGACTCCTTCCACGCACGTCATGGTCCATAGAGCGGATATCTCTAACGTGCTGCAAGAAAGGTTCGGAAGAGGGTTTAGATCCGATTCTCAGCGGGATTTGGCTCACTGTGGGTGACCGCCCGGCGTCATTTACCCCAGGGCGATGTTCGCGTCCATTACATTAGTGCTGACGCGTCAGAGAGTCTCAGTGAGAACGCGGCTTGAGCATAAATTTTACTGTGGGTTCTGCAAGCGTCGATAGTATGGCCTGGATCGCCCATGCGCACCAGCAATGCACTACGGGCTTAGAAGACCGGACTGCCATTTCGCTCATGGAACCACCGGCCGCTTACTTCTTCGTCTGCGGCGTTGTCCGGCGCTTCAAGGTGGGGCGATCTTTGTCGTCGGCCTCCACGTCGCGAATCTCGGTGCGGGGACGGTAAGCCAGTATTTCGATCTCGTCAGGGAGATCGATCGCTTCCGGCGGCAGAGGATCGTTTAACGTAATGCTCTCCCATTGGAGACGAATGGTCTGGCCCATGGCTTGCGTTTCGGTCAGAAACGGCAACTTCACCGCGCCCACCGTCCGATAATCTCCGAGAAACATGTTAAGCTTCACCGTTCCCGCATTTATCTCGAAACGGACCGGCAGAAATGTTTCGCGGTCATAGCAAGCCGTTTGCATGGCGCCGCTGTTCTCCGGCCATATATGCACGATGTAACACGGTTTTCCGTTAATCATGTCTAAACCTGCGGTCTCAACCTTGGAGTAATTTTCCGCTACCGCTTGGGCGGCCGGATCGGGTTGCAGAAGGTTGCCTGGAGTCGATGCTACGCGCCGTATCTTCGGGCCCGTTAGAGTCGAGCGTTCCCACTCGACATCGCCGTTGTTGCCAGCCTCGATTTTTCCGGCTCCCGGCATTTCGATGATCTGGTAGGTCTCGCCTCTTTGGCTGCGATACGAGATTATCGTGCCCGAAATTCCAGCCGCTGTTACCCCCATCTTCCCAACGAGTTTTTGCGTCTTGATTGATTTATGTGCGTCGGTCCCGCCGGTCGCTGCAGCGGCTCGCCGCAGAATCGTCTTCGCATCGGGGAGGGCGGTTCCGCGTTCGATATTTTGCGCGGGATTCTTTACGGCGGGCGGCGATGGCTGCGCCAGCGCTAGCGCAGCGGCACTAAATCCGAAAGCCAGCAGTTTCATGTGAACCCCCTTATTTCGCTTTAATCCAATTCACAGCCGCATCCAGCGCGGCGTCGCGCCCCGTAAGCAAGGACTCGCGAGTGTGCGTTACGACCACGTCCGGTGTCACCCCGCCACCTTCGAGCACGCGTCCGTTGCGGGAAGTATAAGTTGCCTCGGCATATTGGAAGCCATCCAGATTCGGAAGACGGATGACTACGGAAGGCAACGCTGCACCCGCGGTTTTGGTTCCGAAGACGCGCGCACGGCCCAGGTCCTGGAGGCCGGCGGCGAAGATCTCGGAGGTAGAAGCCGATGCGCCGTCGACCAGGACGGCAAGGGGTCCGTCGAAGGTATCGGCGCGAGGATTGATCTCGAAATCGACTGTGTAGTCGCGGGCTTTGAGGGTACCGAGACGACGGCCTTTCCGGTTCATGAACCATCCGGCCATGCCCATCGCCATGGGCCCGATTCCACCCGGATTACCGCGCAGGTCGATGACGAAGCCCTGGCATTTGGAACAATCGCGAACAGCTTTCTCATAAGCCGGCATGAGATGCTCGGGATCGAGAAACATATTAAAGCGGAGGTACCCGATGGGGCCTTCGAGTTGGCGCGCTTCGATCCACACACGCGTTTGGGGAAGAAATCCGAATTTCGCTAAATTCCCTTTTGGCTCTACGCGATCGAGGATAAGCTGACGCACGTTGCCGCCTTCGTCGCGAAATACAGTTTGGACACTTTCATTCAGAGGTCCCAAAAACGCCTGATTGAGAAGGGCTCGCTCAAAGAGTTCACGTTCGGACAAATCGGCGCCGGTCAGCAAACTCATGGTCTCGGCAAGGGCGGAGCCGTCGACCGAAATCAGCTCCCAACCGGTGTGAACTCCAGCGCGAGCGGCAGGCGAGCCGGCCTCGACAAAGACAACTCGCGCTGCACCATCAATGAC
Organism: Bryobacterales bacterium; assembly: GCA_025350625.1. Taxonomy (GTDB): domain Bacteria; phylum Acidobacteriota; class Terriglobia; order Bryobacterales; family Bryobacteraceae; genus Palsa-187. Next base: position 5,727 of record JANXXL010000405.1, read on the forward strand.
TGCCGATTCAATCCCGACCCCGCATTCTTCTTCTCGCTTCGCAGAATCGACGGCAGACTTGGTGCGTGCGCCTGTTTCAGGCCGGTCTGCGGGTGTGCGGTTCTTGGACGCAGGCTGGATTTCCTTGTACAAATCGGAGGGGATAATCGCAAAATGCGACTGTTTTAATTTTGCGAGCATTTCGCTCATGGATGAGCGAGCCTGCTGCATGTTCTTGGCGCTTTGAATCTTGAGAAGGGCGGCCTGGTGCGCTGCGCTCCAATCGACGCCGCCCAGCGTGGGATCCCAATGCCGGTCGCGCACTGTGGTCCAGACTTTCTCAAGGGACTCCAAATTGAGTTTGCGCTGTTCGACGGTTAGCGGCGCGAAGTCGGCGTCTTGGGGAAGTGCGCACGGCGCTGCTCCCAAAACGAAAATAAAGGCCACAATTCGCACGATTTTGACCGAGTTGTTCGAGAATAACACTATTATTCATAAATCGGGGGGCCGCTCGCTCGTTTGGCTAATCGCCGGTCAAGGGTCCCGAGGGGAACGGCAGAGAGCAGGGAAGCCGTGAATAAGTGAGCATCGGTCCAGCCAATTCCTGTGACAAACAAGCGGCGGGAATCGATCGCACGCAAAACCAGATGATCCGGGGCTTGTGGAATGACCGGCAAATGACCGAGCAGGCGCACGGTTTCGGTGCGTCTCGGCAGATTGCCGCAGGCGAGTTCGCCAAGGATCATCGGCGGCGATCAACGGCGAGTTTCCGGGAAGCTGCGCCGGCGAGGGATGGAGCGGAGCTTTGGTGAGGCGCCTCCGAGCGCGGCCCAGGCGCGGGCACCACTCTCTCTCGCAATCGGCTCTTCAAGACCGCAATGCGTCGTCGAGGTTGAGTATCGTCCCCACATGCATAAGTATGCATCGCTTCGCGTCGATGGACTACTCTAAATTAGTTCTCTGGCTCGACCGCGTAATACCCTTTGCGGGCTTGCGGCTTGTAGTCTTTATTGGCGAGTTTGATGTCAATTTTATGGTAGGAGCCGTCCCTTTTGGGGTTCGGCGGCTGGTAGGAAATCGCGTATTGAGAGCGCATCTCGTCCTGAATCTCGCGGAAGATGTCGTCGAGCGAGTGGTTGCGATCCACTTTGAACACTTGACCGCCGGTTTCCGAGGACATGCGCCGCAACTCAGCTTCGCCGCCGCCCCCGCCGAAACTGATGGTTCCGAAGCCGCCGCCATAGGCCGCGCGATCGACATAATAAATGCTGTAAATAATCGCATCGCTTTTTTGCGCCGATTCAATGGCCTTATCGCGGGAAATCTTGCTGCCGGTATCGACGCCATCCGTGATCAGCACAATTGCCTTGCGGCCCACTTCACGTTTCAACTTTTCGTTGGCTGCCAGATAGACCGCGTCATAGAGGATAGTGCCCGCCTGACTCTGCATGGTGGGCACAGGTCCGGGATGCAAACCGCCCGTGGGGACGCTCAAACGCAACTGCTTCAGTCCGTCTTGCAGGATGCGCGCCGAGTTGGTCAGATCCTGCAGCAATTCGGCTTCGGCGCCGAACTGAATGAGGAAGGCCTGGTCCTTGGGGCGAAGAACTTTCGAAAAGAACTGGGAGGCCGCGCGCTGTTCGATATCGACCAGCCGTTCCTGGCTGGCGCTGGTGTCGACCAGCAGACCGAGCGTCAGCGGGAGGTCGGTTTCCCGCGTGAAGTTCTTGATCTGTTGTTCCTTGCCGTCCTCGAAGATCTTAAAGTCGTCTTTCTGCAAGTTGGCGATCAGCGCTCCGGCCTTGCCGCGCACGCTGGCCAGAACGCTCACCAAATTTACATCCACCCGAATGGGCTCGTCTTGCGCCACTGCCAGGGCGATAGAGCCTAGGGCGACGACCGAGCACACGCTAAGCAACCGCAGGGACTTCATACCTACAATGTAGGATGTTCGAAAGGCCAATTGAGTTCCATGCGAAAAGCGATTAATCACCTGAAGAAAACCGACCCGGTAATGGCCGCGATTATCGACCGGGCCGGCCCTTATAAGATGCAGTACCGGGAGCCGGTATTCCAGACCCTGGTGCGGTCCATCGTCTATCAGCAACTTAGCGGAAAGGCGGCAACGACTATCTTCAACCGGCTGGCGGCGGCGGTGAATCCCATGACTCCGGAGGCGATCCTGAAACTGCGGCCGCAAAAGATGCGCGCCCTGGGGCTTTCGAAACAGAAAACGGTTTATATACGTGAACTCGCGCGGCTTACTCGAAGTGGCAATATCCAGTTCGAGCGCCTTCCGGAAATGGAGGACGCCGCGATTATTGAGACGCTGACGCGGGTAAAAGGAGTGGGCGTGTGGACTGTCCAGATGTTCCTCATGTTCGCGCTGCAGCGTCCCAACGTGCTGCCGGTGGGCGATTTGGGGGTGCGCGCGGCGATGAAGAAGGCCTATGGATTGGCGGAGCTGCCCAAGCCCGAGGAGATGGAGCGGATCGCGGCCGCGTGGCACCCTTATTGCAGCATCGCGAGCTGGTATTTATGGCGCAGCCTCGAAAACCAGGGTGCGATGTGAAGCTCTGATACAATCACGCTGCTAGGATTTGATTTATGGCTATTACCATTACTCCAACTTTGGCGCCGGCTATCGACGCTGCAGAACAAATCGGCGAAGCGTTGCGGCTGCGCCTCTATCGTCTGCAAGTGGAGATTCGCGAGGCGGAGCAGCGGGCTTATGACTTGTTCCTGCAAAGCCTGGTGAAGGGGACCAGCCACCTATCACTCGGCCAGGAAGCCGTCGCCGCGGGTTGCGCCGCAGCCATGCAGCCCGGCGATCTTAGCTTTTGCACCTATCGCGGCCACGCGCACACCATCGCGCGCGGGGTGTCGATCGAGAAAGTGTTGGGCGAATTGATGGGCCGCGATAACGGGCTGCTGCGCGGCAAGGGGGGGTCTATGCATTTGACCTCGGTCGAGCACGGGGTGATGGGGTCCTACGCCATCATCGGGGCCCATCTGCCGATTGCCTGCGGCTCTGCCTGGCGAGCGCAGTACAAGGGCGACAAGGACGTTTCGGTGTGCTTTTTCGGCGATGGCACCACCAACATCGGAGCTTTCCATGAAGCCCTGAATTTTGCCGTGATCTGGAAGCTGCCGGTGGTGTTCGTATGCGAGAACAACCTCTATATGGAATACACGCCGATCAGTGAGGTGACGGCGGTGGCGGATCCGGCGGCGGGCCGCGCCAGTGCCTATGGATTGGAATCCATTGTTGCCGACGGCCAGGACGCCGACGTAGTTTATCGCACCGCCAAGACGGCCTTCGATAAGGCACGGGCGGGCGGGGGGCCGTCGCTGATCGAATTCAGAACCTACCGCTACAGCGGACACTCCCGCGCCGATCCGGCCAAGTACCGGCCTGCCGGCGAGCTGGATCACTGGAAGCAGAATCGCGATCCCATCACGATTTACCGCCAACGGCTGCTCGATACCGGTGTCGCTGCAGACAAGATCGCATCCATCGAGAACGAAGTGAAGGCAATCGTCGACGACGCTACTGAAAAGTGCAAGGCCGCGCCGCCGTCTTCGGTTGACATCCTTTACACGGACGTTTATGCCGACGGGGGCTGGGCATGGCGGAACTGACCTATCGGGACGCCGTAGCTCGCGGCATCGCACAGGAGATGGCGCGCGATTCGGACGTGGTGTTTTTGGGCGAAGACATTGCTAAAGCTGGGGGCGTATTTAAGGCCACGGTCGGATTGCTTGAACAGTTCGGACCCCTGCGGGTGCGTGACACTCCTATCTCCGAGCAAGCGATTTTAGGAGCCGCCATGGGAGCGGCAATGACGGGGCTAAAGCCTATCGCCGAGATTATGTTTTCGGATTTCATCGCTGTCTGCTTCGATTACATCGCCAACGAGTTTTCGAAGAGCCGCTACATGACTAACGGACAGGTGAAGTGCCCCTTGGTCGTGCGCACGGCCAATGGAGGCTCCGCCCGCTTCGGGGCGCAGCATAGCCAGAGCGTCGAGAACTGGTGCATGATGATCCCCGGCCTGAAAGTGGTAGCGCCTTCGACGCCGCGCGACGTGGTGGGACTGATGGCCGCCGCCGTGCGCGATCCGAACCCGGTGATTTTTTTCGAACATAAATCGCTCTACGCCGTGAAGGGCGAGGTGGAGGACGGCGAAATCGTGGATACCCTGGGAAGCGCCAAGATTGTTCGCCCCGGTACGGATGCCACAATTCTCGCACTGGCTTTGATGGTCCCCAGGGCGCTTGCCGCGGCGGAGAAGCTGCAAGTGGAGCATGGAATCAACTGCGAAGTCATCGACGTTCGCTCGCTGGTGCCGATCGATACTCAAACCATCCTGGCTTCGGTGGCGCGCACCAGCCGCCTGTTCACGGTGGAAGAAAACCCGCGCTTGTGTGGATGGGGCGCGGAATTGGTATCGATTATCGCCGAGGAAGCATTCTATAGTCTGGACGGTCCGCCGGTGCGAATCACTACTCCCCATATTCCTCTTCCGGCTGCCGAGGGTTTGGAGGATCTGGCGATTCCCAGCGTCGAACGGATTGCCCAAACTGTGCGGCGGTCGCTCGCGGCCTGAGGCGTATGGCTGATCGCGCGATTCCCGGCGTAGCGGCAATCGGGCACGTTGGTGTGCTGGGTTGGATCTCCGGTCTCACCGTTAAGGAACGGCGTACCTTTAGCGCCTGCGTGGGCGGTTGGGCGCTGGACGCGATGGATGTCCAGATGTATAGCTTCGTCATTCCAACGTTGATCGCGACTTGGGGCATCACGCGGGGACAGGCAGGAGCATTGGGGACCGCGGCGCTTCTCGCTTCGGCCGCCGGCGGATGGCTGGCGGGCTGGGTTGCGGACCGTTACGGCCGGGTGCGCACGCTGCAAGTGGCCATTGCATGGTTCGCTGTTTTCACTTTTCTATCGGGTGTCGCACAAAACTATCAGCAACTGTTTTTGGTGCGCGCGCTGCTCGGAATCGGCTTCGGCGGCGAATGGGCGGCGGGCGCGGTGCTGCTCGGAGAAGTGATGCGGCCCGAACATCGCGGGAAGGCTCTGGGATTCATGCAGGCGGGATGGGCAGTGGGGTGGGGAACGGCGGCGATTTTGTATGCGTTGTTCTTCTCGATCATGCCGGCGGCGGTGGCATGGCGGGTTCTGTTCCTCGTCGGCATCCTGCCCGCGCTGCTGGTGCTCTACGTACGCCGTTACGTCGAGGAGCCGGAGGTATATCTGAAATCGCGGGCCGATTTGGAAGTGCGCGGCGACCATCCATCCTTCCTCGAAATTTTCCGGCCACCGCTGTTGCGGATCACGGTATTGGGGGGACTCATGGGTACCGGCGCGCAGGGCGGTTACTACGCCGTCACCACTTGGCTGCCTACCTTCCTCCGCACTGAGCGGAAACTATCGGTGCTCGACTCCGCCGGCTATCTGGCGGTATCGATCGCGGGTGCGTTCTGCGGCTACTTGAGCGGCGGTATTCTGGCAGATAAAATTGGGCGGCGACTCACGTTTCTGGTATTTGCCATCGGAGCGGGCGCCATCGCGCTGATCTATACCAGCATTCCCTTCGGCGACGGCGCCATGCTGGTGCTGGGCTTTCCCTTGGGCTTTTTCGCCTCCGGTGTATTCAGCGCGATGGGACCTTTTTTTACGGAGCAGTTTCCAACACGCGTGCGTGGCGTCGGCCAAGGCTTCGCGTATAATGTTGGCCGTGCCACAGGCTCTTTGTTCCCGACTCTTGTCGGTGTTCTTTCGGTCCGAATGGCATTGGGGCACGCCATCGGAATCTTCGCCGGGTTGGCGTACGCAACCATGGCAGTGGCCGCATTTCTTTTGCCAGAAACACGCGGGAAAACGCTGGCACCCTGATCGCTTTGTTACACTTGCAAAAGTGGAACCGCCTTTGCTTGAACAACCCCCCAAGCCCCGCAGAACATGGCGATTCTGGCTATTTGTATTTTCGCCAATACTCATTCTTGGCACATGTTCAATTTTCGTGTATAAAGCTAAGAATGCTCTAGCGCAGGTTCAACCGGAAATCGATGCTTTTCACGAGCGTCTTGAGAAGGAACAATACGGGGCCATTTATAGCGCCGCCGCACCGGCGTATCAAACGGAAATTCAGCTAAGCGCTCTCGAGGAATACCTGGGCGGAATCCACAAGAAGACCGGAGCATGTCAGCCGCCCGGGAAACCGAGTTCATTTTTCGCCAATTCGAATACTAATGGCACCACAATCAGAATCCAATTGCGCCTGTTCTGTTCGAGTGGACCACTCGACGAGGACATCGTCTTCCTTATCGAGCAAAACGTCGCGAGACTTTTAAGTTACAACGCGAGCAGCCCGTTCGTATTGAAATAGACTCCAAACGCGTCAATCTTCCGGATTGGTCGCAAACACCGACATCTCTACCGTGAAGCCCCGGTCATCCATCTCAAGAATAGCTTTCACTGCATGCGCGATCTCGTCGCCGCGCAACTTGCCGCCGCTGGCTTTTTGTGGAAAACCGGCGGTGGCGGCAAAGTTGGTCAACACTTCGCTTGGGTTGACCAGCATCACTCGGATATTGTGCTTGCGGAGTTCGCCGCGCCAGCACTCCGTCATGCCGCGCAAGGCGAACTTGCTCGCATAATAGGCCGTGCCGTTCGGCGCGCCGCGCAGGGCGGCAGTGGAGGCAATGTTGATAATGTTGCCGCGATTCCTCTTGATGAAATGCTTGGCAGCCTCGCGGGCCATGAGCATCGCTCCGGTGACGTTGGTCGCAATGACGGCGTCGAAGGCGGCGCGGTCGATCTCAACCAGAGGCTTGAACACGCCTATGCCGGCATTATTCACCAGAATATCGAGATCGCCGAACTTCGCCAGGACTTCGCGATAGGTCCGTTCGACGTCCGGCTCCTTGGACACATCGGCGTGAACTGGAAAAACGCCTAAGGCCTTCGCGGCTTCATCCAGCCGCCCTTTGTCGCGGCCAGTGATCGCCACGCGCGCTCCACTCTCCCCGAGGGTCTTGGCGATGGAGAAGCCGATACCCGCGCTCCCACCTGTAACCAGTGCTACTGCATTCTTCAGATTCATATATTCTCCGTTTAGGTTTAGCGCGGGATCTGCGGAACCACCAAATGAAATAACTTCGCGGACGAGTGAGGCGCAGCCGTAATGGTTGCGGCTTCCTGCGGACCCAGATAAACACCAGCGCCCTTCTTGACTGCGTAGTCCTTCTGTTCCAAGTTAATGCTGGCTTCGCCATCCATCAGGTAAATGAGCTGATGCTTGTCGGACGGCTCGGCCGCGAACTTATCGCCGGGATTCAACCAGCGCAGCGTCCCAAGGACGTTTTTTGTGCCCGCCAGTTGCGGGTTGAGCACTTCGGTGGCCTCGCCCTGCGGCGTCTTTACACGCGGGAGCTGGTTGGTGTCGATAAAGGTGAGTGCCATCTAAGTCTGCACCCACACGCGTCCGTCGACGCGCTCCCATCTGAGATCGTCGGGAGTGCCATCGAGAATCGTGGTCACAAAGCGGTTGGGTGCCTGGAACTCGAAGTAGAAGAGCGGCGATTCGGTGGCGCGCAGGCGATGTTTATCTTCGGCGGGGATGAACACCAGGTCGCCCGGTCCTACTTTCCTCGATCCGCTTTCGGTATCGACCGTGCCATTTCCTTCCATGATGAAGTAGAAGTGCTCGCAATTTTCATGCAGATGGTAGGGCGACGCTCCGCCCTTCACGTAGTGCATAACGCCCGCCAGCATGTCGTCGATGTTGGTCAGCTCTTTATTGACGAAAAAGGTGCGCTCACGGCCGGGCACTACGGAAACCAGCTTCGGCAGTTCGTCCTCGTGAAAAATGTATGCCATTTTGCTTTCTATTCTATTTCCAGAGTTGTTTGCTCGCGATGCGCGCGCCTTCCGTCATCGATTCCAGTTTCGCCCACATGATGGAGGGATGCACGCGCCGGTTCAATTCTTCTTGCGCGAATCCACAATCCGTACCGGCGATGATGTTCTCGCGGCCCACGCAGCCTGCGAAACGCAACAGGCGCTCGGCTACTAGTTCCGGATGCTCCACCACGTTGGTTCCGTGGCTGACCACTCCGGGGACCAGAATCTTTCCTTCCGGCAGCTTCACATTCTTCCACACTTGCCATTCATGTTCATGACGCGGATTCGCCGCCTCTAATAAATACGCGCCCGCGTTCACCTTCAGAATCAGATCGACGATCTTGCGCAGGGGCACGTCCGACACGTGCGGTCCGGGCCAACTGCCCCAGCACACGTGGTAGCGAATCTTTTCCGGCGGGATTCCTTCGAGAGCGTGATTGAGCACGTCCACATGATGCCCCAACCATTTATAGTAGTCGTCGAAGCTCGCCGGCGGCACCATGCGGTCGAAGGTGACCGCGGCGCGCGCGTCATCCACCTGCAGCAGAATGCCCGAATCGGCGATTATCTGGTACTCGGTGCGCAGTGCTTCGGCGAGCGCCACCAGCAGATTCTCTTCTGTCTTGTAGTACTCGTTCTTGCGATCCGGGATTGCACTGGCCGGAGCCGCTACCGGCAGGAACGCTTCTTCTACTGCTACACCGCTGAGTCCAGCTTTCAGGTTATCGATATCGCGTTGCAGTTCGGCGTGGCCGACGTAGGTGACGGGTCCGGTGCAGATCGCATCTTGTCGCGTGACATTGGACCAAGCCTTTGTCGCTCGGGCGCCTTCCAGTTCTTCGTAGAAATCCTTGAATTGCTCGCGGTCGGCGCCGCGTGCAAAAGGGTTCGTTCCTGGCCGAACGTCACGCATTTCGAATCCGCTTAGACGCTTCAGAATATATAGTGACCAGCTGGTGGACTTTCCAAATTCGCCGTCGTTGACGATATCGATACCCGCTTGGGACTGTCTCTTGACCACATCGGCCACAGAGTCCTTGAGAACTTGCTCGTACGCGGCCTCATCGAGCCGTTGCCTAGTCTGAATCACCTCGGCGAGCTTGGGAGGCCGGATGATACTGCCGACGTGCGTTGTCAGGATTCGGCCGGTGCTGCGCTTCATGCGAGCTATTCAAGCGCCGCGAGTTCGCGCGCACCCGCGTCGATCATTTCCTGGATGCGTCTGCTTGGTTCGGGGTTATCCTCGCGGACTGTCGATAGCGGCCCGTGCACCGTGAAATACTTCTTGCCAACCACCAGCAATTCCTCGGCGGGGAAGCGCGTGATGATTTCGGCGCCGGTCTCGGTGACCACAATTTCTTCCTCAATGCGGGCGGCGCGCCAGCCGTCTTTGGACGGCCAGAAGGTTTCGAGCGCGAATACCATGCCGGGCTTGATCTCGTGCGCGTGCTCCATTGAAACCAACCGGCTGATCACCGGTTTTTCCCAGATCGCGAGTCCGATGCCATGGCCGAATTGGAGCGCGAAAGCCGCTTCCTCGTCCGGGAATCCAAACTCCTGCGCCTTGGGCCAAACGGAAGCGATTTCAGCGGTGGTGCGCCCTGGCTTAACAAGTGCGATGGCGGCATCCAGATATTCGCGGCAGCGGGTGTAGGCGTCAATCATGCCTTGCGGCGCATAGCCGACCGTGAAGGTGCGGTAGTAGCAAGTGCGATACCCCATGTAGGAATGCAGAATGTCGTAGTAGACGGGATCGCCGGGCCGCAGCGCGCGGTCCGAGAACACGTGTGGATGCGGGCTGCAGCGCTCACCCGAAATCGCGTTCACGCCTTCAACGTATTCCGAGCCGTTGTCGTAGAGGAACTTGTTTACCATTCCCACGGCTTCGTTTTCTTTGAAGCCAGGCCGCATCGCGTGATACAGCTCATGATAAGCGCCGTCGACCAACATGGCCGAATGATTCAGAAGCAGAATCTCGTCCTGCGTCTTGATTTCTCTCGCGTCAGACATCAACTGCTGGCCGTCGATCACCGTGATGCCTTCCTTCTGGAGAGCGAACAGAATCGGCGGCTCGACGATATCAATGCCCACCGGTTCCTTATGCAAACCGCGCATTTCGAGCTCGATCTTGATTTTGCGCGCGACGTTTTCCGCGCGGCCCATCTCGGGCGACATCGCTCCGCGTAGCAAAGGAATGCCTGCGCGCGAGCGGTCTCCCAACCACGGGCAATTCTGCTGATGATGCCGCGCCGCTGAGCCGAAGTCCCACAAGATTGGCTCGTCATTCTGCGGCAGCAATGTGAAGCGGCTGATTTTGTCTTGCGCCCAGGTCCCGATATGCGTGGCCGTGAGGTACCGGACATTATTCATGTCGAAGCACAGCAGCGCGCCCATTTCGGACTTCTGCAACATCATCTTGGCGCGCGCCAGGCGCTCCTTGCGCAAGCGATCGAAGTCGATCCTCTGCTCCCAATCCACCGCCATCGATCCGAAGTGTTTGATTGACATTGGATGCTCCTAACGGGAAACGCCCGACATGCGGGCCAGAGCTTCGAACAGAATCGCAAAATCTTTTTCGGCCAGGCCCATGCCGCGGGCCGCCGTCAGCATTTCATTGGTAACTGCGGTAGTCGGCAGCGGCACATCCAACTGACGCCCAAGTTCAAGCGCCAAGAGCATGTCCTTCTGCATCATATTTACGTTGAACCAGGCTTCCTCCGGCATCTCCAAAACGAATGGACCGCGATATTGAATCATGGGCGAGCCAATCACGCTGTGCGTCAATACGTCTACAGCCACTTCGCGCTTGATGCCGCTCTTTTCCGCCAGCAGCACGCCTTCGGAAAACGCCAACATCTGCACGGCCAGGCTCAGGTTGCAAGCAATCTTCATCACCAGCGCGAGTCCGTTGTCGCCTACGTGGGTTACTTTTGGGCCGATGTCAAGAAGTAGCGGCTTCACGCGATCGAAGGTGTCCGCTCTTCCGCCTACCATCACGGAGAGCTTTCCTTGTTGCAAGGTGAGCGGGCTGCCCGAAACCGGGGCGTCCAGCATGTCCGAGCCCTTCTCGCGAACCTTCGCAGCCAGGTCCCGGCTCATGGCCGGACTGACAGTGCTCATGTCGATCCAGATCTTGCCTCGACCGATCCCGGCGAGCACTCCGTTCGGAGCATCCGCCACTTCAGCCAGCGCCGAGGAGTTGGTCACCATGGAAAAAACCACATCGGATGCCGCGCATACAGCGGCCGGTGAATCGGCCCACTGCATGCCTTTGTCGATTAGAGGCTGGGCTTTCGAGCGCGTGCGGTTGTACCCGGTAACGGTGTGGCCCTTGTCGAGCAGGCGGGCCACCATGTTCCCGCCCATCACTCCTAGCCCGATAAATCCCAGCTTGGCCATGACTACAACTTTCCTTCGATCCAGACTGTCTTTATATTGGTGAATTCCCGAACGCCGTGCACTCCTAATTCACGGCCGTGGCCGGAATGTTTAACTCCGCCGAAAGGCATGCGAGGATCCGACGCCACCAT
>JANXXL010000012.1 GCA_025350625.1 Bryobacterales bacterium
CGGATAGCACGGCGGATTCGTTGGGATCGGTTTTCGCAACCTCTCGCAGAGTCTCCAGATACTTACGCTGATAGAGCGGTTGTGATGCGGCCAGTTCCGCATAGGCGCGAAGCAGCGTAAGCGGCGGTATCTTATCCTTCCTCCCTGGAACGGCATTCAGATGGACAAGGTCCGGCAGATCCTCCGTGGTGCGCAGAAATGCCTCTTTCGGAAGTGGCTGCTCTTTCCTTGAAACGATGCGATGGTTCGTCAACACGGAATGAGCGATCTGCGTAACGTCCTGCTTCGGCATGTGGCACCCGGCGCAATCGTCGCGCTTGACGCCACCAGGCAGTTTGCAAGAAGCTTCGGTGTGACAATTCAGGCATTTGCCGCGAAAATAGGCGACCCGTTCCGCGACCGGCTGCACATGCGGGTCGTGGCAGCTCAGGCAACTCATGCCTTTATTGCTCGCCAGATAACACTTACTCAAAGTCATCATTGAATAGTGCTCAAGCAATGGGGAGACTGTGGCGCCAGGCTCAAGCGGCGGCTCGAAAATCGCCACGGTTTCGTTGAGCGGCGTACCCGGACGAAAATCCGCATACGTCTTGCCGGGTTGCAATACGCGGGTGGCGGTCCCCTGGTGGCAATTCATGCAGATGTTATCCGCCAACCAGGGGGGCAGCTTGGCCGGATTGACAATCGACCGGTCTACTTTGCCGGTGAGCGGCAATTTGCGGCTTCGCTCATCCACATGAAGCCGGCCCGGCCCGTGGCAGTTCTCGCAGCCGATCGCCAGCTCCTGGAAAGGCGGATTCCGGTAAGCCCCGGTGCGATTCGGAACCGGTTGCGCCCGGCCGCTGTGACAAGAGAGACAGGCGGCCGGGATGGGGCGGCTGAACCCGGCATCCTCCTTCTCGTAGCCGGGCGAAAGGTCCCAACCGCGGACTCTCGAATAGTGGCTCAGCGGCGCTTCGAACAGCGAGTCTCCGCGCCTCACCAGATACGTCGTACCATTTGCGCCGCTGCCCACGGCATATTCCAATTTTTCAGTCGCGCGGAACACTTCGCCGCCTGATGAATCCTGCTCATACTCGCTTTGAATGATCGCGTCTCCGTCACGATAAATTGAAAAATAGCGATTTAGATTCTCGTTCCGGATCGTTACCGGAGCCGGGATTTTCGCAAACTCCGCAGGGCTCGAGGCCGGCGCCATCGACCGCCCCATGCCGGTTTTCCGATAATTCGCAGCGATTGCCGGATGACATCCCGCGCAGGCTTTGGACCCGGCATAGGCGGCGTCTTTGCGCGTGTTGCGAAACGTTTCCTGACCAGCTGCGAGACCACTCATCGCAAGCATTATGAGGGCGAATCGCAATTGGTTTCGTCGGAACATCGAAGGCAAAGCCAGTATGTCATGCCTGCTTCCGTCTCAGCAACCGCAAAGCCGCGTGCCATTGTCTGCGCCGAAGCTTAGAGACGGGTCGGGAACAAGAATGATGCGGCAAAGCCAGTTGCGGCGGCAGTCAACGCAGCGGACGGGAATCTTCAACTACAAAGATCATTGGCAATTACCTGTCGCACTGCAAGCTGGATTCGACGGAGAGAAGAAGGCCGAACCGGAAATGGACAAGGTTCAACATCTGAGACATAAAAGGTTTGCGGAAGATTCGCAGGGCAAGCTGAAAACAAGAGGCTTCGGCATCACGGCTTGGAGCACAGTCGCGTAATCTGAGGCGTTGGCACTCTCAAGGACCCGGCCACTCGGGTCGAATTCCTGCGTAGTGTCTGACCCAAATGGCGCCACGTTCGCCTACGTGCATTTGAACGTTCCGGGTATGTGCTTGACTCAGGAAATTACGACGGCACCAGCATACCCAGGTAGGGCGGGCCCCCTGGCCGGCGCGGGACGCCTTCGTCCCGCTGCTGGAAGCGGGACGAAAGCCCCAATCGAAACGCTGCCAGACCGTACCCACTTGAGTCAAGCACACACCCATTTTCAAGGTTTCTTGTCATAGGATGTCAGTTGTGGCAATCGTAGCCGCCTGCGCGCTGTTCCTGCCATCTGTTTGCGAGGGTGCGTCAAAAGATGGTCAAAGCGCAAATCGAGGTCCGCGGCATTCGCGACCGCAACGTCCTTCGCGTTCTGGGTGAGATTCCCCGTCACCTATTTGTCCCCCCTAAGCGTCAGTCGCACGCTTATGAAGACCACCCGCTTCCACTTGGCCATGGCGCTACCATTTCGCACCCCTCCATCGTTGCGTGGATGACCGATTTACTGCAACCTTCAAGACGCATCGCGTACTCGAGATCGGTACCGGTTCCGGATACCAGGCTGCCGTGCTTTCCCGCCTCATCAAGTCCGTCTACAGCATCGAGTTCGTGCCGCAACTGGCGCGCTCCGCCGCGAAACGGTCAGCCCAACCGGGCTATCACAATGTCGCCGTGCGGGAGGGAAATGGATATCAGGGCTGGCCGGCAGAAGCGCCCTTCGATCGCATCGTGCTCACCTCCGCGCCTGCGGACATCCCGAAAGCGCTAGCCGATCAACTGGCGCCCGGCGGACGGTTGGTCGCGCCCGTCGGCAAGAGCTGCAAACAGTCACTGATTGTCGTTGACAAGACTCGCACAGGCTCTACGGATCCGCTCCGTGAGACCAATCGCATTTGTGCCCATGGTGCCATGGTGGAAGGATACCGCACCAGCGGCAAATCCGGTAACGCAACGCCGTTTGTAGCAACAATCAAACCCGCGCGAGTGCGCCAAGCGATTTGACGATGCCGGATACGAATGACTTTGCATCGCCGAACAGCATCAGCGTATTCTCCCTGTAATAGAGCTCATTATCGATTCCGGCAAATCCGGGATTCATGCTCCGTTTGATCACCATCACCGTCCGCGCTTTATACGCTTCCAGAATTGGCATGCCGGCAATCGGGCTGCTCTTATCATTCTGGGCGGCAGGATTGACCACGTCGTTCGCGCCAATGACCAATGCGACATCGGCCATGGCGAATTCCCCGTTGATCTCGTCCATCTCGAACAACTTGTCGTAAGGGACATCGGCCTCGGCCAGCAACACATTCATATGGCCCGGCATGCGGCCGGCCACTGGGTGAATCGCGAAACGGACATCGACGCCTCGTTTGCTGAGGATATCGAACAACTCTCGCAACTTGTGTTGGGCTTGCGCCACCGCCATGCCGTAACCGGGAATTAAAATCACACTGCGGGCGCTATCCAGTATCTCCGCCGCCTCTTCCGGGCTTGCCGTTCGCACCGGACGCGCGGCGGTCTTTTCCGCAGTGGTTTGCAGTTGCCCGAACGCGCCGAACAGGACATTTGAAAACGACCGGTTCATGGCCCGGCACATGATGATCGCCAGAATGAATCCGGACGAGCCGTCCAGCGCGCCGGCAACGATGAGAAGTTTGTTGCCCAGGGCGAATCCCATGGCGCTGGCCGAAAGTCCCGCGTACGAGTTCAGCAGCGCAATCACGGTGGGCATATCGGCGCCCCCAATCGGAATGATGAGCAGGATACCGAACACAAGCGACAGTAACGCGAAGATTGGAAACAGCCAGCTCTGCTCCGGGGATAGGATGAGCGCAATGCCGGTCACAACCGCTAGCACGAACAATCCCAGATTCACGAAGTTCTGCCCCTTGTAGGTAATCGGCCGCGTCGGCAGCAACTCCTGCAGTTTTCCGAATGCCATCAGACTCGCAGTGAAAGTGAGGAAACCGAGCAACATCTCAAGCACCAGAGCGCTCATGGTGAAGCCGTCATGGGTTTGGCGATAATACTCCGCGGTTCCGATCAATGCCGAAGCAAGCGCGCCGAATGCGTGAGAGATTGCGGTCCGCTGCGGGACAGCGGTCATCGGCATGAAATAGGCAAGAGGAACTCCGATCGCCGAGCCAAGAAAGAAAGCGATGAAGATCCACTGGTAATCGACGACCTCATAACGGAGCAGCGTGCCGACCACCGCCAGCAGCATCCCGAGTTCGCCTACAATCACTCCGCGCCGCGCGGTAGCGGGCGAATTCATCCATTTGATGGCGAGAATGAAGCTGGCAGCCGCCAGAATGTAAAGTGCCGGAAGTATATTTCCCATCATTTCTTGTCCGGCTCCCGCTTCTTGAACATCTTAAGCATGCGGTCCGTAATCAGATACCCGCTCACCAGATTGATTGTGGCGGCCAGGACGGCAATGAACCCTAGCGTGCGGCTCAGCGTAGACGCGTCCCGTTCGCCGGTGATCAGAATGGCGCCCACCACGGAGATTGCCGAAATCGCATTTGTCAACGACATCAGCGGTGTGTGCAGCAGCGGGGATACCCGGCGGATTAGCTCAAATCCCAAGAAAGCCGAGAGCATGAAAACCCATACATCGAATTCCCAAGATTTCATGACTGAACCATCCTTTCACCGGAAGTAACCGAAGCTAACCCCAGAATTTCGCACACGCGCGGGTGGACAACTCTATTACCGTGCGTTACAAGCGTTTCGCGGATGATTTCGTCCTCTAGATTGAGCGTGAGGGCCCCATCCTGAACCAACAGCCGAAGCAATGCCGTGATGTTGGACCCATACATAAGGCTGGCGTCGCGCGGCACCATCGATGCCAGATTCACTGGCCCAAGAATCGTGACTCCGCGATGAACGATAGTCTCTCCCGGCCGGGTGAGTTCGCAATTGCCACCGCGCTCGGCGGCGATATCGACAATCACCGAACCTGGCGTCATCGCGCCGGCCATTTCGGCGGTGATCAACACCGGAGCCTTTCGTCCCGGCACCGCCGCTGTAGTAATAACCACGTCCTGCTTGCGGAGAACTTCGGTGAGTAGTTCGCGCTGACGCCGATAGAAGGCTTCGTCCATCGCTTTGGCATACCCGCCTTGACCTTCGGCGGCACTGGCCTCCACATCCAGGACGACAAACTTAGCGCCTACGCTCTCTACCTGTTCCTTAACGGCAGGGCGCACATCGTAGGCGCAGACCACCGCTCCCAGGCGCCGCGCAGTGGCGATTGATTGCAGTCCGGCTACTCCAGCTCCAAGAACAAACACCTTCGCGGGCGTGATGGTTCCGGCTGCGGTCATCATCATCGGAAACATTTTCGGCAGAGTAGTCGCAGCCAGCAGGACGGCTTGATATCCGGCTACCGTCGCCATCGCCGACAGCGCGTCCATGCTTTGCGCGCGCGTGATCCTTGGTATCAGCTCCATCGCCAGGAACGACACGCCGGCAGCAGCCAATTCTGAAGCCTCCTGCGCGGCCGTCAGCGGCTCGCCAAACCCCACCAGTACCTGGCCCGTCCGGAACAGCGCCAGATCCGCGCGGCCTTCATCGGGGTTGGCGCCCAGGCACCGCACCTGGGCAATGATATCCGCTTCCTGAAAGAGATCGGTGCGGTTGGACAGGCGCGCTCCGCTCTCTACGTAGTGCTCATCGAGGAATCCAGCTTCGACTCCGGCGGAATGTTCGACAATTTGCTGGACGCCAAACTTCTGTAGTGCCTGACAGGCACGAGGCGTGATTGCAACCCGTCGCTCGCCGGGAAAAGTTTCCCGTGGGATCCCAACAGTAATGGCCACTTATGTCCTCGGTCAAAAACAAGATCATACATCGATTTGGTGAGCGCCGCCATGGGGGGGACTCCCCACCATTTGTCAAGCCTGAAATCGGATGTGTCAAGGCAAAGTAGAAATGTCTCCTTTGCCCCAGGCATCGGAGAAAGGCATGTTAGTCTGCGAGTGCCGGTAAAGCTTCGCAGCGCCTGTTACTCTCTCGGCCTCGCAATGGTGTTGATTTCTCCGGTGGACGCGCGTTGCAGCACGTCACAAACGAAGTTTAGGTCGTTCTGCATGGTCCGGTAGTCGGGGTTGTTTCGGTACCCTCGCAAGGAATGAATCACTTCGGCAGCCAATTCCAGCGCCTGGGCACGTGTGAGCGAGCGCGTGCGACGGTCCGGCGCCTCATGAAGCGGCGGTAGTTTTGCCTTCGACGGATACTCTCCCTTTCGCGGGCGATTCCAGTAGGGCGAGCAGCACCGCGGGCAAGTACCCGGGATTTTAGCGAGAGAGCGGCGCAACCAGGAATGGCCACACCGAAGGCAACCCAGCGTTAATCCGGTTTCCATGGGGCCAGTATATAGGCATAGCTACAGTCGGGCAAGCGGGCTGCGATTAAGGCGTCAATGGTTGTTTTTCGGAAGAAGATCAAGTTTTTAATGGGGACGCACGTCCCCAAGCCCCTGGGATTCAGCGCTTTGTGAGCGGACATGCTCGCCCCTGCGGGGTTCCTGCATTGTTTGGGAGCACGGGGCAGCAAATTGTGCCACCCCGCGTGTCCGCACTCGAGTCAGCGCTCGGGTCGCATCCCTGCGTTGCCCTATCCTCTGCCCGAGCATTTTTATTTTACGACTCCAGTGCGCTTTCAACTCTTGCGCCTGTGGAGCCGTTTAAGCAGCCTGCGCCTCAGCGATACTGCGCCTGGCCGGATCGTACAACGTGTTGGATTTCAGCATCGAGATCAGCACCGCCAGAAGCCGGTCTGCGACACCGCGCAAAGCACGCCCATGCGAGTGCCCTTTTGCGCGCAACTGCGCATAGTGCTCCTTGCTCTGCCCGTCGCATTGCGCGCTCACCCGGGACCAATGATATAGAGCGTTCCTCATTCGCGGATTGCAGCTCTTGCGCATCAGCACGATCTTTTTCTTTCCGCTCTGGCGTGTAATCGGAGCCGCTCCTGCATAGCTCCTCATGGCGTGGTAATCTCGTCGCGTAAGGGCTTGCGAAGCTTCTGCGAGCATCGTGGCGGCGACAGATTGACCCACTCCCGGTAAGGATAGGATGATGGTCACGTCGCGATGCTCCCCTTTCTGCCCCGGTACGCTCATTGCCTCTAGCACCGATTCTATGCGACCGGCTACATCCTTTTTCTGCTTGTGCAATAGCCGGAGCTTTGGAAGATGAAGCAGCACATGCTCGCTGGCTGCCTCCACTGCTCCGGGCGCTAGTTGAAGTGGCCGCACCTTCAATGCCTCAATAATCTCATCCGCTTTCAGCCGACGGATGCGGTGGGCTTTCAATATCCGCTCCACCCGCGACCGCGTTAACTTCTGTGCCTTTGCCGGCTCCGGCGCTATTTCGATCAAGTCCCAAAACCATGGCTCATCCATGCCTGGGCAGAGGTTCAGCATCTGCGGGTAATACCTGCGAAGAAGATCGCGCAATTGATGTCCCGCTCGAACCTGCTCTTGCTGGATGTCCTCTTCGGTTCGCGACAGCTCGCGAATTCGAATTACCTCAGCATCATCCAACTGCACTCGATGAAACAAGTGCCTATCGGTTCGCAGAGAGTCAGCCAATACGAACGCGTCTTTGCGGTCGTCCTTGGCACCCGCCACTGTGTGCCGGTCCCGAAAGCGATCCATTTGCTTCGGGTTGATCGCGTATACTTCAAATTGCCTTTCTACAAGCGTTTCAACAACCGCGCCGCGCGGCGTCTCAATCGCCACAGCAACGCGTGACGGTTGATTTTCCGAAAGCTTAAAAAGTAATTCACTGAGCTGGGCGACTCCGGCTCCACTATGTTCGATCGTCTTGCGGTCGATGATACTGCGATCCGGCTTCAGGATACAAATCTCGTGATTCTCCGCGGCCCAGTCGATACCCACATACAAGTCGTATTGATCAGCCATGACTCCCTCCTGTTCCTGGCCTTGTCTTTGATGCCTCATCAGCCCTGTACTGGCGCTTTGCGCGCGAACTCCCCACGGGACGTGCACCAAAGACCGCACCGATGGGGCACGGGTCCCCCCCAGGCGCTGTGTCGCAGGGGGCAATTGGCACTCCCACCGGTGTGGCCACTCCCTATTGAGTTACCTCATTAAAGAGCTTAGTTCAAGGGTACAGGGGCTTGCGGGCGATCAGGGTTTAGAGACTGAGTCGGAGGCGCGAGAGGGAGCGCTTCGAAGGATGCGGAATTTGTTGTCTGCGATGGCGGACA
>JANXXL010000030.1 GCA_025350625.1 Bryobacterales bacterium
TCTGAAAGGCCTCGTCCCTAATCAGGTGAACGATGCCCAGATCCACTCGTTCCCGATCCCGTTCCTGAGCCGAAACGGCCAGGACCAGCGCGAGAAGGATCGCCAGAGCCGCTTGCAATCGTGCCCACATCTCATCGAAGAGGATACCAGTCCTTCGGTTGAGCGTGCACGTGCAGGCGCTCGAACGTGCAAGTGCCGAGGGCGCCGGAATGTCGGTCGCAGCCGCCGTCAGCTCAGGCTACGCGAGAGATCTCTTCGACCACCTTCGCGGTAGCCGCGGGCTTCTCGATTCGGGTGGCCACATCGGCCTGCGCAATGATGCCCGCGATTCGTCCTTGATCGTCCACTACCGGGATCCGGCGTAATTGGTGCTGACCCATGGCATCGAGAGCCATCTGCCAGTCGTCATTGACTTTGCAGACCACCAATTTGCGCGACATAACGTCCTCGACCTTGGTCTTGCCCGGATCGAGCCCGGCCGCCACTACTTTCAGTGCCAGATCGCGGTCCGTAACGATGCCGACCAGCCGCTTTTTTTCCTGACTGTCGATAACCGGCATGGAACCGACATCTTGAGCCTTCATCGATTGGGCCGCTAAATGGACCGTGTCGGTGGGTGTACAACAGACAAGATCCTTGGTCATCACATCGCTACATTTTTGTCCGGACATCGCGGTAAAATCTCCTGGCAGAACGCTAAGCACGCGGATTACCGATGAGGATTGGCCGCAATTCAGACAGTTTTCGACCTGCAATGGTTGGCCCGTAACGATATTTCGCCGGTTGACGGCCAGTGGTCGAACTTCACGGCGCGTACAGCGACTGGCGACGAACCACATTGGACCGTCGATTGCACTCTGGCGGGCATGGACTGGAAACCAGGCGGAGTTAGCGACGACGTCGAGGATCGCAGAGATAGTGGCGGCGGAGGCGGCTTCTCGGGTATGGGACTGGGCGCACCACACTTTGGGATTGGCGGATTTCTCATCCTGCTGGTGCTGAGTCTGGTATTCCATCGCAATCTGTTCACGCTGTTTTCAAACGATTCGGCTCCCGACCGGCCCGCCGCGACTTCTGCGCCGGTCTCTAAAGGCGCACAGAGCACGGAAGTTCAGTTTGTATCTTTTGTACTCGACGATGTGCAGGGCACCTGGCAGAATTTACTCCCTGCGCAGGCAAACCGGCAGTACCGGCACGCCAAACTGGTCCTTTTCCGGGATCTGATCGACTCCGGATGCGGGCAGGCGCAAAGCGCTACCGGACCGTTTTATTGTCCCGGCGACGAGAAGGTGTATCTGGATTTGGGCTTCTTCGACGAGCTGAAGAGCCGCTTCGGCGCTCCGGGGGAATTTGCGCAGGCTTACGTGATTGCTCACGAGATTGGGCACCACGTCCAGAAACTCTTGGGAATCGAGGGCAAAGTGCAGCGGCTCCGGCAAAATAACCCGTCGCAGGCGAATCCCTTGTCGGTCCGGCTGGAGTTGCAGGCAGATTGTTTTGCGGGTATTTGGGCTAAGACGACGGAGCAGCGGAAGATTATCGATCAAAGCGACATCGCGGCAGGATTGCGGGCGGCTGCGGCGGTGGGGGATGACCGGTTACAGAAAATGGCCACCGGGCATGTGAGTCCGGAAAGCTTTACTCACGGGTCTTCGCGGCAACGCATGGAGTGGTTTCAAAGCGGCTTGGATGGCGGCCAGATTTCCGCTTGCGATACGTTCGCGAGCGAGAGATAGGCGCAGTTTCCCTAGAACGACAATTTCAACTGCATTTCGAGGCGGCGATTGTTGGCATTTTCTGAAAACCCTTCCCCATTCAGATTCCCCGCCATCTGATTGGATTGCCCGAACAACGGCGACGTAATGTTGCCTATAATCGCACCCTGATTGCGGTGGTTAAGCAGGTTGCGAATGCCTAGCCCGAGGGTGATGTTATAGCGGCGCTCGGAGGGAGGGGTGAAAATGCCGCCTCCTCTAGCAGGCTTGCGTTCGGCCCCAAATCCAAAAATTTTCGCCACTCGCAGATTCACCGACATCTGGCCGGGACCGCGCCCGAAGTTACGCGGGATCAGTTTTTCGCCCGCGGACGGGTTGGGGTCGAGCAAACCGTAGGGGGTTTGGAAAAGCCCCGGCTTGGTGGGATCGGTCGCAATACCCGGGCGCGCGTTGAACAGCGAGGTGCCGTATAAATCGCTGCCGGTGGTGATGTCGAAGGGCGCACCGGATTGGAGCGCTACCAGCGGGCTCAGCCGCACGTTCCACTTGGTATTGATGGATCCACCCACGTTCAATCGCTGCCGGATGTCGTAGGAGGCAGGGCCATATTCGCCGGCCAAATCGTAGGGATTCGCGGGGAAGGTTCCCACGCCGTCGGCGTCGGTCATGGCGCGGCCGTAGACGTAAGTTCCAAACAGCGAAATGGCCGGCCGGATTTTCGAATTCACATTGACGCTGACTTGATTCTGGCGAAAGATGCCGGGAGATTCCATCACGAATAGTGGTCCGGGATGGCCTAGCGGAAAGACGCCGCTCGCGGGGACCGCCGGGTTATAAGTTCCGGGCAAAGGTGCGTTGGCATCGATCGAGCGCAGCTCGTGAAAGCCGCGCGAATTGGTATAAGTGACGGCAACGGTGGTATTCGCGGGCAACTGCCGCTCGAGCGTCACTGCCGATTGGAGAATGTAGGGAGAACGGAGAGCCGGACTTACTTGTTGAATGACTTGTCCCGACTGAAACGCGGCCAACACGGCCGGTGATGGAAGATTGGGAAAGAACTCCGGATTGGCGACTACATACTGCTGTTGAACGGTGCCGTTGTAGCGCGCCGTCGTGAGGGTATTCGAGAGCGGGAAACGATCGTAGAAGATTCCGAATCCGGCGCGCACCACCAGTTTGGGCCGCGGATTATTGGCGCGCCCGCCGGGAGCCCAGGCTACGCCCAGGCGGGGCGCGAAATCGCGAGGATCGTGAATATTGGTCTGCGTCTCGTAGCGGAGTCCTAGATTGACGGTGAGGTTGGGGCGCAGGCGCCAATCGTCGCCGGCAAAGACTGCAATATCGAAACGGTGGACGGTGAGCCCTGGAGTACCGGCATTGATAGTGAACTGCGAAGCGCCGCCGCCGAGCGCCGCAATCTGCGTTGGGTTAAGCCCCTGCTGCTGAAACACCAAAGTCCGGCGATAGCGCTCGATCGAATCAATTTGTTCGAGCAGCGGATGACCGGAGGCGTCCAACACAGGCTGGCCGGCGCTGAGGACTGGCGCCAGGCCACCGCTGAAAGTGAATGTACCGTTGAAATTCTGCGGAGCAACGCTATTTTCAAGCTGGCCCCGCGCGCGGACTCCGAACCGCAAGGTGTGAGCGCCATGAACCGAGGAAGTATTGTTGTGCAGCTCGAAGTTGTTGTAGGTGTCAAGGCTGTGCCCCAAGGGCGACCCGCCGCCTGTGAAGGAGCCTAACACCTGAATTCCGGGAGCGGTGGAATTGGCCTGCATATCGGCCACGTTGCGGTAGAACTGGAAACGCGTCTCGTTCACGGTGGCGCCGTGGACGGAAGTCTCGACGAACTGGGCCGTCTGGATGAGGTAGTGAGTGTGGTATCCGTGCGAGGTCAGGTTGAACCCGCCGATTCCGGCGCCTTGGATATCGCCGCGAATAAATGAATAGCGCAGGGTGACGGTGTTGTTTTCGTTCAACTGATAATCCAGGCGAGGTCCAATCAGCGTGCGCCGCTGGATGGTGCGGAAAGTATCGAGCAACGGGGTGGCAGTCAAGGTGCGCGGATCGAGTGTGACCCCGTTGACGATCGAGCCATTGTCAATGTTGTTCTGGGTGGCGTCGAGCGCAAACGAGGCGCGCTTGCCGATGGGGCCGCTGAAGGTGTTCTCGAACTCGTTGAGCGAAAGCGGAGCTTTGGGGCCGGAGTAAGGATTGCGGGCGTTCCAAAACTGGTTTGCGAAGTTATAGCCCATGGAAGCGTGAAATTTGTCGGTGCCCGGCTTGGTGAAAATTTCGATACGGCCCAGGCCGAGCTTATCGAATTCGGGCGAAAAGGGGTTTTGGTTGATGCGAATTTCGCGGATCGATTCCTTGGGCGGAAGCTCGCCGCTGCTGAAGCCATCGATAAAAATGGAGCCGCCGCCGGGGCCGGCCGCGGGACCCGCCAGCGCTTCGAGATCCGATTGCAGGTCTTCGGGATTGTCGGACAAACTATCCAGGTCGTCGCCGCGCAGGACCGTGGCGGTGGCGTTGCTCGCGGAGTCCGTGCTGACCGTGGGACCGGTATTCTCATCCACCACGATCTGTTGGGTGGTAGACGCAATCGACAATCGCAGATTCAGCGTCTGCACTCCACTCCGGATGGTGAGCGCACGCGGTTGCGGCAGCACTAGCTGGGGAGCGGAGGCCTGAAGGGTGTAATCGCCGGGGAGCAGTCCGGCGAAGTTGTATGCTCCATCGCCCGCAGTGGTCGCGCTCCTTGTCAGTCCGCCCGGACCAGTCAGTGCGACCGTCGCGCCGGGGACGACCGCTCCGCTCTCGTCCGTGACGGTGCCGGTGAGGGTCGCATTCTGCGCCTGCAACCAGGCAACGCTGCAGAGAAGCAGCAGGAGTGAAGCCGCAAGCCTCACCGAATCGACCCGCTTAACATCGATTCAGATTGTACAATGACACTCTTGGGATTCGCTGAAGGCGAGTGGGCCCCGGGGGATTACTCGTTGTGCCAGCGGCGCGGCGCGGATAAGCCGGTGGGCGCGAGGGGCTGAGTCCGGCTGAAAGCGGACGCGACTTTTCCGTCTTCAAGACGGATGACTGTCGACGAACGGCCCCGGTCACGGGCATAGACAAATGTCTCGACCATGTGACCTCCGGTAGAGGTCACCGCGGAGAGAGCCGGATTTCCGTATTTCCCGGTGATGGCATCGCCGTGCGCGCCAGGTGCGATCTGTTCGACGGAGGGAAACGGCGGAGGATCGTGCTCGACCACGGCAGGCGACACAGCGATCGGGCTGGGGGGAACTTCAATGTCGCGCGGCGGCGCAACCGGCTCAGCGACTGGCGCGAGCACTCGATGGGTCGTTTTGGCTACCACGGCAGGAGCAGGCGCGGGCTCGGGTTCGAGGAATCGCGATTCCACCGGTGCACCGTAGTAGTGCGGAGAAGATGTGGTCCACCAGGCGAAGATCGCGCCTACTACCACCAGGCAGATCACTGTCAACACGAAACTATCTTTTAGCATCGCAGACCTCCTCGCCCAAGCTCCAGCCGCTTGGGTGTCTACTGGGAACACTTTACCACAGTTAAATTTTGGGAGGAATGCGGGTGTTCATCCTATTGATTACCCTTTGGGCCCACGTTACCTGGCAGGGGAGTTTATCCCATAAAAGTTATTGGGTCCGGGATTCTGGCTTTCCCAAGCTTGGTACAGGTAGGAAGTTGCGAGGCCCAGGCCCACTAGAACGGTGACCACGGTCAAAGTCTTCCCCCACCGGTCAATGGCGCTAAGCCGGCTGGCCAGCGAAAACTGCTTCGCGACTTCGCCTTGAGCGTTCTCGGCCAGGTGCAAAACGTCTCTTTCCTGATGGGCGCTGAGAATGGTGCGATAGACTGCGAGGGTCACGGTCGCGACTCCGAACACCACCCAAATAGAAACGATAAAAGTGTTCATTAGGAAGGCCTCCTAAGCCTCACCTCGCGGGAGCGCTTTCGGGACCAAACTGCCTTCCGCTTATCGTCAATCAGTTAGCGCGAGATGCTGGATCGGATGTGTGGGATTACACCCAGCAAACCAACTATCGGCGCGTGGCTTGACCCGAGAAGCGGGGAACCTTACTCTTAGCGGTATGGGCGTCATCACTTTCAAAGTCAACGGGACGAGTCACACGCTGGATCTGGACCCGGCCACTCCTCTCCTCTATGCGTTGAGCGACGATTTGGAACTGCGCGGGCCGAAGTTCGGGTGCGGCTTGGGGCAGTGCGGAGCATGCACTGCGATCGTAGACGGCGCGGCGGTGCGGACCTGCATCACACCTGTAAGCGCAGTAGCGGGCAAAGAAATTGTGACGCTGGAAGGTTTGGGGACGCCGGCAAAACCGCATCCGATCCAGAAGGCTTTCATTGACGAACAGGCCGCACAGTGCGGTTTCTGCTTGAACGGGGTGATCCTGACGGCGAAGGCTTTTCTGGACAAGAACCCGCATGCTGGGGAGGCGGAAATCCAGCAGGCGCTTGCGGGCGTGCTCTGCCGGTGCTTTACGCACGTCCGGATGCATCGGGCAATTCAGCGCTATGCGAAGGAGATGGCGAAATGAGGTCGACTCCTATGACTCTGGACGCGCGGGCAGCGCTCAATCGCCGCAACTTTCTTAAAAGCGCCGGGGCGCTGATCGTGGGCTTCCGCATGGCGGGCGTCGAACCCGCTCGCGCACAGTTCGGATCAGCGCCGCTCGCGGGCGCGCCTCCGATGGATCAAGTGGATTCCTGGATCGCTATCGGCGCGGATGGCCAGATCACAGCTTACAGCGGCAAAGAAGAAATAGGCCAAGGCATCTCGACGGCACAACAGCAGTTGGTGGCCGAGGAACTGTCGGTGCCTTTCGAGCGTGTGAAGCTGATCTACTGCGACACCGCGCTGACGCCAGATCAGGCGTACACGTCGGGCAGCCAGTCCCACCCCGCGAATTTCAATCACGCGAACCTGGCACTGGCGGCCGCGACGGCGCGCGAAGCACTAGTCAAAATGGCAGCGCAGCGCCTGAGCGTGGCGCCAGAGCAGCTTATCGCGAAGGACGGCGTGATCAGCGTTAGGGGTGATGCGTCGAAGAAGGTGAGCTATGGGCAACTGGTGGGGGGCAAGAAACTCAGCATAACGCTCGACCACGCCACGAAGCGCAAGCCTGCGAGTGAATGGACGGTGCTGGGAAAGCCTATCGGGCGGCCGGATATGGCGGCCATGGCGACCGGTCAGTTCGAGTATGTGCACAATGTCCGCTTGCCGGGAATGCTGCACGGGCGCGTAGTGCGTCCGCCGGCGGTGGGCGCCACGGTGATCAGCGTGGATGAAAGTTCCGTGAAGGGCATGCCGGGGCTGGTGAAGGTGGTGACGCGGAAGAATTTCGTCGGAGTGGTGGCGGAGAAGCCGTGGCAGGCAATGCAGGCAGCCGAAAAATTGAAGGTGTCTTGGACTGCCGGCACAGGTTTGCCCAAGCAATCGGAATTTTTTGAGAGTTTGCGCAACCAGCCATCGCGCGACGTGAAACTAGTCGATTCGAAAGATACCGAGCGGACGCTCTCGACCGCTACGACGGTCCTGAAGACAACCTATTATCATCCGTACCAAATGCACGGCTCGGTAGGAACTTCGTGCGCCGTGGCGGATGTGCAAAGCGACAAAGCAACCATTTATTCGCCAACGCAAGGAGTGTGGTACCAGAAGACCACGTCTGCGATGATTCTGGGATTGAAACCGGAGAACATCCACGTGATCTTCCGGCGAGGTTCGGGATGTTATGGATTGAACGGCGCGGACACAGTCACCTACGACGCGGCCATTCTTTCGCAAGCGGCAGGCAAGCCGGTGCGCGTCCAGCTTTCCCGCAAGGATGAGATGGCGTGGGAAAATTTCGGCAACGCTTGGGTGATCGAGGAGCGTGCCGGCCTCGACGCGAAGGGCAACATTATCGCGTGGGAGCATGAGTCGTGGACTCCTAGCTTAGGCAACCGTCCTGGACCGGAGACTCCAGGGAACTTGGTTACGGGCATGCTGGTGGGATATCAACCGCAGCCGTTCGCGGCGGGTCCAGCGCAGGAGCCGAAGGCATACAGCAACAACAGCAACGGGATTCCATCTTACGTAGCCGGGCACGTGGGCGGATCGAACAGCGGCACAGGAACGGTAAAGAGCGAGCGAGTGATGGTCCACAATCTGCGCTCTGCCTTCTGGACTGGTCCCCTGCGATCGCCCGCGCGTCTGCAAAATACTTTCGCGCACGAGAGTTTCATGGATGAACTGGCGGCGCGAGTCAAGGCCGATCCGGTGGAGTACCGGCTTCGGCATTTACACGACGAACGGCTGATCGGAGTATTGACCGCGGCAGCCAAAGCAGCGAACTGGGAGTCTCGACCATCGCCCAAGCCGGCCAATCCCAAGACCGGCATCGTAACCGGCCGCGGAGTGGCTTGCGTGGCCTATGAAGGCGATAACGGATACACCGGAATCGTGGTCGAGATCGAAGTGAATCAGGACACGGGTCAGGTGACCGTGAAGCGGATGTGGGTGGGCATCGACGCCGGGCCGATCTCGAACCCCGACGGCTTGCGCAACCAGGCGGAAGGCGGCGCGCTCCAGGGAATGAGCCGCGCGCTGGGCGAAGAAGTCACCTGGGATAACCAGAAGGTGACCTCGGTCGATTGGCGCACCTATCATTCACTGCCGCTGGGCTTCGCGATTCCGAAGATCGAGTGCGTGCTGCTGAATCACCCTGCCGAAGAGGCTACAAGAGCGGGCGAGACGGCGATCACGGTGGCGGCCGCGGCCATCGGGAACGCGATCTTCGACGCTACCGGCGTGCGCCTGCGGCAGATTCCATTTACAGCGGATTGGGTAAAAGAGGGGTTGCGCACGCGAACGTGAGAAGACGTTAGTGTGGACGCATGCAGATCCTTCTCGCCGTTGACGCGTCCGCCGCTAGCCGCGCTGCTTTGGATGAAGTCGCGACTCGCCCCTGGCCCGAGGGGTCACGCGTCGAAGTGCTGACCGTCGTCGATAAGCTTGAACCCTGGGCGCTCGGGGAGTTGACGGAGCAAGTGCACGCGCACGCTAGACAACTGGCGGAAAGCGCTGCGGAGCGCTTGCGTTTACGCGGACTCGCGGCTGACGGTCGGGTGGTCGAAGGAGATCCGAAGACCAAAATCCTCGATCACGCCACGACGCTGGGCGCGGATCTGATTGTGCTGGGCGCGCACGGAACCAGTGCCATTGAGCGGTTCCTCCTGGGCAGCGTCTCTAAGATCGTCTTGCGATACGCCCCCTGTTCGGTGGCGATCGTGCGCGATTCCGGCGCGCGCGGCGCTGCTCTTAAGGTGCTGCTAGCCGTGGATGGTTCAGAAGGTTCGCGGCGCGCAGCGGAAGCATTGGCCCGGCACCCCTGGCCGGCCGGAACGGAGATCCGGGTGTTGAGCGCGGTCGAACTAAACCTGTCGGCGCTGCAGGCGTCCTTTGAAATCCCGTCGTTAGACATCACTCACCTGGAATCGCAACGCGCGGCAGCGATGCAGCGGGCCGAGGATGCCATCGACTCGGCGAGGAAAACTCTGGAGGCTGCCGGACTCGCGACCTCGGAATCCATTTCCGTTCTGGTGGCAAGTCCGAAGGAAGTCATCCTCCAGGAAGCCGCAGAATGGCCCGCGGACTGGATCGTTCTCGGGTCCAACGGCCACGGGGCTCTGGATCGCTTTTTATTGGGCAGCACATCGGAAGCCGTGGCCACGCACGCGGCATGCTCGGTCGAGGTGATTCGCGGAAAAGGGTGAGCAGTCCCATTTCCGAGTGGTATTCTGAAACACGAAACCACATGGCCATCGCAACCACCAATCCCGCGACGGGGCAGGTTCTGAAAACCTTCGAACCGCTTACGGATTCCGAGATCGAAGCTAAATTACGCCGTGGCGCTGAGACTTTCCCCAAGTTCCGGAAACTCACATTCGCCGCGCGCGCCACGATGATGAATAAAGCCGCCGACATTCTAGAGAGCGAGAAAGATTGTCTCGGCCGCCTCATGACCACGGAGATGGGAAAGACCCTCCGGTCTGCCATAGAGGAAGCGGCCAAGTGCGCCTGGGGATGCCGCTATTACGCGGAAAACGCGGAGAACTTTCTAGCTGATGAGGTGGTAGAGACCGGCGCCAGCCGCAGCTACATCCATTACCAGCCGATGGGCGTGATCCTGGCCGTAATGCCGTGGAATTTTCCGTTCTGGCAGGTGTTCCGCTTCATCGCACCGAATCTGATGGCAGGGAACGTGGGCTTGTTGAAGCACGCGTCGAATGTCCCGCAATGCGCGCTAAAGATCGAAGAAATTATGCTGCGGGCCGGATTTCCGGAGGGCGCGTTTCAGACCCTGCTGATCGGCGCCAAACAAGTGGAATCGATCCTGCTTGACCCGCGCATAGCCGCCGCAACTTTAACCGGAAGCGAGGGCGCAGGCACTGAGGTTGGCGTGGCCGCGGCGAAACACATTAAAAAAGTGGTATTGGAGCTGGGTGGAAGCGACCCGTTCATCGTAATGCCCAGCGCGAATATGGACGAGGCGGTCGCCACCGCGGTAAAGGCGCGCTGCATCAATAACGGGCAATCCTGCATCGCCGCCAAGAGATTCATCGTGGCCGAGTCCATTGCGGAAGAGTTCGAACGGCGTTTTGTGAGTGCCATGCAGGCGGTGAAACTAGGCGATCCGATGGATGCTGCAACGGAGTTGGGTCCATTGGTGAACGCCGAGGCGGTGGCTTCGCTGCACACGGATGTTCAGAAGACGGTGCAAGCGGGAGCGAAATTGCTCACTGGCGGGAAGCCCGTGAATCGTGGCGGATATTACTATGAGCCGACGGTGCTGACCAACATCCCCAAGGAATCGCCGGCATACAAAGAAGAGTTGTTCGGGCCGGTGGCGTCCCTCTTCCGGGCGACGGATCTGGACGACGCGATTCGAATCGCCAACGACACGCGATTCGGCCTCGGCGCGAGCGCCTGGACCAACGATCCCGTCGAGCGCGAACGTTTGACCAATGAACTCGACGCGGGCATGGTTTTC
>JANXXL010000292.1 GCA_025350625.1 Bryobacterales bacterium
TAGGGACGAGGCCTTTCAGAACCCGAAAGTGGGGGAAACAGTTTTCCAGCTCACCGATGTCTACGGGCCCCGGCTGACCAACTCTCCACAGTTCCGCGCTGCCGGGGATTGGGCCGTCAAGCAGCTCAAGGAATACGGGCTCGAAAACGTAAAGCTTGAAAAATGGGGACCCTTCGGCCGGGGTTGGGCGTACACTTCTTACACCGGCTCAATCGACGAGCCGCAGTATCAACCCCTCCTCGGTTATCCGCTCGCCTGGACTCCCGGTACCGACGGCGCGCTGACTGCCGAGGCCATACTCGCACCCATCCGCACCGAAGCGGATCTCCAGCAGTTCAAAGGCAAGCTGCGCGGCAAGATGGTCCTGCGCGACGCTCCTCGCAGTCTTACACTGCCCGCCGATCCGGCCGGCCGCAGGCTGACGGACGCCCAGCTCTCTGACCTCACGGTCTTCCAGATCCCCGCGCCTCCGGGCCGCGCCAATCGCCCGGGGCCGCCGCCGATGACGCGGCAGCAGGCCCGCAAATTTCGCGATCGCCTCAACCAGTTTTGGAAGGAAGAAGGCGTCCCGCTGGTGATCCGCACTTCCTATGAAGGCGACGCCGGCACGGTCTTCGGTCTGGGCGCGGATCGCGACTCGAAAGACAATGTCCCCACCATAGTGCTCTCCGCCGAACACTACAACCGCATCGCGCGCCTGCTCGATCACAAGCTCCCCGTCAAGCTCACCTTCAATGTCAAGGCGCAGTTCTTCGATAACAATCCGGATTCGTTCAATATCACCGGCGAGATCCCCGGCAATGCAAAGCGCGAAGAAATCGTGATGGTGGGCGCGCACTTCGATTCCTGGCATCTGGGAACGGGTGCGACCGATAACGCCGCCGGCGCGGGCGTCGCCATCGAAGTAATGCGCATTCTCAAGACCCTCGACCTAAAGATGGACCGCACCGTGCGCCTGGCATTGTGGGGCGGGGAAGAGGAGGGGCTGCTAGGCTCGCGCGCCTACGTGAAGGAACATTTCGCCGATCCCGCCACCATGAAGCCCACCACAGAGCATGAGCGCTTCTCCGGCTACTTCAATATCGACAACGGCAGCGGCAAAATCCGCGGCGTGAATTTACAAGGCAACGACGCCATGCGGCCCGTCTTCGAAAAATGGTTTGAGCCTTTCAAAGATCTGGGCGCAGGAACCATCGCGTTGCGCAATGTCGGCGGCACGGACCATCTTTCCTTCGACGCCGTGGGACTGCCCGG
The DNA here is from genome assembly GCA_025350625.1 of Bryobacterales bacterium. Taxonomy (GTDB): domain Bacteria; phylum Acidobacteriota; class Terriglobia; order Bryobacterales; family Bryobacteraceae; genus Palsa-187. The sequence goes on from JANXXL010000292.1 coordinate 1,255, forward strand.
ATTCCAGTTCATTCAGGACCCGCTCGATTACTTCACCCGCACCCACCATTCGAATATGGATGTCTATGACCGCATCCAGCCCGCCGATCTCGAACAGGCGGCGGCCATCATAGCCTCTATGGTCTATCACACGGCGACGCGTCCGGAAAAACTCCCGCGAAAACCGCTGCCGAAACCCCGTCCGCCTCAGCCTGACCAGGAAACGTTTGACAGCGCCATGCCTTCCGGCTCCGCCACCGCTCCTCCGCGTTAACTCACACCGTTTCGTGCTGGCGCCAGTCGGTGTGATAGTTTGAAATCTCATCACCGGAAGGACAAGCCACGAAATACCGCAATCGGATGCTGGCGCTGTTGTCCCTGTTGCTGGTCATCACTCGCATGGCGGCACGCCTCCTGATCGGTGTATGGCCTTGGTTCGCAGAACACGATAGGCGCCTACGGCGTACCCAATGCCACCCGTGAAGAGTGCCGTGAAGAGAGTATAGAGACATTCAGAATCGCCACAATTCGGTCCGAACATTGTGTTCCTGAAATACTGCCAGTGCGTCATGTGAGACCACGAGGCGTCCCACTTTAAAATAGGGTCCATCGCTACCAAGGAAAATAATAAGACAGTTGGTATCACCGCGAATATCGCGCATCGTGCGGAGCGATCTCGCAGTAACTCGGTCGCACCGATTCCGACTACGATCCCCACAAAAGGCGTGAACCAGTAGATTCCGAGTCCGGCTATCGGAACAACGAAGAACACGAATAGCGAATGCAGAACAAAGTTCCGTAGAGGATTCGGTGGCGGGTTTTGGATCGCATCGAACACCAGGGTGAAACTATCTTACATTTTGTCAGTCCTTACGCCAATCGTCGCGTAATCCATCGTGTATACTAGCCAGTCTCGGAAGCATTAACTCGAAACCCAGACAAACAGGAGATTACTTATGCTCGGTGAACAGTTAGGCGAAAGCAAAGGCAAGAGAATCGTGAGGCGGGTCCTTTCAACCGACCCCCTTACGGCTGAAGTGTCGTTCGAAGACAGCGGCAACATGTTGGGCGTCGCCACCACCGGCTTCGGCACCTATACCTCATCAGTGCGGATGGACGGCACCGCTTACGGCGAAGGCCAGGGAGTAATGATGACGGCGGATGGCGATTTGATTAGCTGGAAGGGTTCAGGCCTGGGCAAATTCGGACCGGGCGGCGCCCTCAGCTATCGCGGCATTTTGTACTACCAGACCCCATCGCAGAAACTGGCGCGTCTGAATAGCGCGTGCGGAGTTTTCGAATACGAGGTGGCCCCGTCCGGCAGCACGACCACCAAAGTTTGGGAATGGAAGTAGCATTACAAGATCGACCATTACCCCAATATATAGCGTCCTGAGCAAAATAACCCCCAGGCGCAGTAGCCTTGACGCTTTACTTTCCCTCTAATTCGGTTTAGGATTGGTTTGTCCCCCCGAGATGCGTCTCTGGTATTTGGAGGGCTAGGTTTTGCTACAGCTTAAGCGCGTCGACATCCAAGGCTTCAAGTCATTTTACGACCGCACCGAAATGCGCTTCCACGGGTCTGGCGTAACCGCCATCGTGGGGCCCAACGGCTGCGGTAAATCCAACCTCAGTGACGCCATCAGTTGGGTCCTGGGCGAACAAAGCGCCAAGAGTTTGCGCGGCTCGCGCATGGAGGATGTCATCTTCGCCGGCACGCGCGAACGCAAGCCGTTAGGTCTGGCTCAAGTCACACTGACCATGGCGGACCCCCAACCTCCGCTGAACGGTCATGCTCCCCACAAGCTTTCCGAGATCACCATCACGCGCCGCCTCTATCGCTCGGGCGAAAGCGAATACCTGATCGACGGCAAAACCGCCCGTCTGCGCGACATCCAGGACCTGTTTATGGGCACCGGACTCGGCCCCGAGAGTTACGCCATCATTGAGCAGGGCCGCATCGGCCAGATTCTATCGAACAAACCGGCCGACCGTCGCGCGGTGATCGAAGAAGCCGCCGGCATCGGCAAGTACAAAACGCGCAAGCGTCTCGCCGAATCGAAACTCGAGAGCGCCAAGCAAAATCTGGCGCGGGTATTCGACATCTTAGAAGAAGTCGGCCGCCAAACCACATCGCTCAAGCGCCAGGCAGCGAAAGCCAAGCGCTATGAAGAACTGCGCGCCGACATGCTGAGCCATCTCCGCCGCGCCGTCGGCGGCCGCTTCCGCCTGCTCGAAAGTGAAGCCGTGAAGCTCGCCCTCGACTTGAATCAGGCGCAGACCAATTTTCAGAATCTTTCCGCCGAGGTCCAGACCAAGGAGCAAGAATACACTCGCACGCAGGAATCCTGTTATCAAGTGGAAGCGGCGCTCACCGAATCGCGCGCCCGCGTGGCCGAGTTGAACCTCGAATCCGAGCGCACCCGCAGCCGCCTGGCGCTGCAAGCCAAGCAAATCGGCGCGATCGAAGAGCGCATGGCCGCTGGTGAAACCGAAACGCGCCAGCTCGACGAGCGCCATGAACGCCAGTCCGCTGAACTTGCCGCGCATCAGGAAAACGTCGCCGCCATTGAACGCGATGCCGCCGCTGCCCGGGAGCGTCTGGAGACCAAATCGCACGAACGCGACGCGCTCCAAAACCATCTCCGGGAACGCGAGCGATCGCTCGAATCCGCCCGCCAGCAGGTGCTCCGGCTGCTCGGCGAAGCGTCCGCGCTACGCAACCAACTGGCGCAAGCCGACGAATACCGTGCCGCGATGGAACGCGATGCCTCCCGCGCGCGCAAGGAAGAAGACGGCGCCACCGCAGACATCGCTCGCCTGGACCACACCCGTGCGGAACTTTCCTCGCGCCTCTCCGCGCGGCAGATGGAACTCGAATCCTTGACCGACCGCCGCCGCCGGGTGGAAGAAGAATCGAAAGACCGGCAGCAGCGCACCGTCGAAGCGCGCCAAAGGTTAAACGCCCTTCGCGATTCGCTCTCGAAACAGAAAGCCCGCAAGGAATCGCTCGAAGGGATTTTGTCGCATCGCGCCTACACCACGGAATCGGTGAAGCGCTTGTTTGACCGCCCGACCGAAGGCTTCCGGCCGCTGGGAGTGCTGGCCGATTTCGTCGAAGTCACCAATCCCGAATGGGAGCGAGCTTCCGAAGAATTTCTCCATGAAGAGTTGGAATACGTAGTCGTCCAAGATTGGCCAGGCGCCGAGCGCGGCATCGAAGTTTTGCGAGCAGCCTCCGATGGCCGCGCCACGTTCCTGGTCCATCCCGAATCGGGCGAGTCGGCGTTCGCCGCGCCGGATCTGGCTTCCGATCCCGCGGTGTCGGGAACGTTGCGCGATGCCCTGCGCCTGACCAATGGTTTCTCGGCAGCCCCGCAAGGTTTTCTGCCGCGCCTCGCCCGCTGCTTTCTGGTGTCCGATCACTCCGCGGCGCAGCGTTTGTCCGAAGCGCATCCCGATTGCTACTTCCTCTTACCCGACGGCGCCAGCTATCACGGACACACCATTACCGGCGGCAAGAAGAGCTCCGGCGGTCCGCTCGCGTTGAAGCGCGAGTTGCGCGAGCTTACCGGCCAGGTGGATCTTCGCGACCGCGAGGCCGACGAACTGACCTCCGAACTCGAAGCCCTGGAGCGCGGCCTTGCGATCTTATCCGAAGAACTGGAGCAGGTTCGTTCTCTCCAACAATCCCAGGAGAAAGATGCGTTGGCCCTCGACCACGAACAGCGTAAACTCGCGGAGGAATACGCCCGCGCCGGGTCGCGGCTCTCCACCGCTCGCCTGGAACTCGAGCGCCTCGCGCGCCAGGATGAACAAGCCCGCGTCCAACTCGAGAGCAATCAGTTGCTGGTGGCCGGGAAAGAGCAAGCCCGCTTCGATCAGGAAAAAGCGGTAGAGATCGCACGCGGCGAATTCGATGGATTGCAAGCCCAGGTGCACGCGGTCGGCGAAGAATATTCGATATTGCGCGCGGATCTCGCCGGCCTTGAAGAACGCTCCCGTTCGGAGAAAACCGCCGCTGCCCGTCTCGAAGCCGAAATTCATCAGCTAACGGAGCGCCGCGGCCAACTGTCGCTCGATCTCGAACGCATGGGCGTCGAACGCGCCCGCCTGCTCAGCGACAATATCGAACTGGATCAGCGCGCCCAGCAACTGCTCGAGCACACCTCTGAAGCCGTATCCCGAGTCGACCTGCTGACCGCGCAGGAAGCCGGGGGCCGCCAAGCACTGGCCGGGCTCGACGAAGCGCTAAAGTCGCTCCGCATCGACGCCCAGACCGCGCAAGAACAGCGCGCCCACATCGAACTGGAACTGGTGCGCAAACAATCGGAACTGAAATATCTCGACGAAACCAGCCGCAAAGAACTGAGTGCGGCTGCCAGCGAGATCGCGGCGTCTGAGGAACCCGAGGCGGAAAATGCCGCGCCCGTCGATGTCGAGGAATCGGAGCAGCGCTATCAGGAGGTCCGCGCCCGCATCGAAGCGTTGGGCCCGGTAAACGCACAAGCGCTCGAAGAATTCCATGAGGCCCAGCAGCGCTACGAGTTTCTGAACACTCAAAGGCAAGACCTGCTCGATTCCATCCGTGACACCGAGAAAGCCATCCAGGAGCTCGACACCGAATCGCGCCGCCGCTTCAAGGAAGCCTTCGAGAGCATCAACACCCACTTCAAGGAAATGTTTCAAACCTTATTCGGCGGCGGCCAGGGCGAGATGCGCCTCACCGACGAATCGAACTTGGCGGAAAGCGGTATCGACATCATGGCCTCGCCTCCCGGCAAGCGCCTGCAGCACGTCGCACTGCTCTCCGGCGGCGAGAAGTCGCTTACTGCGATGGCGCTCTTAATGGCCATCTTCCGCTACACGCCCAGCCCCTTCTGCATCCTCGACGAAGTGGACGCCCCGCTCGACGAACCCAACATCCAGCGCCTCACGCGCCTGATCAAGGAAATGTCGCACGATACCCAGTTCATCGTCATCACCCACGCCAAACGGACGATGGAAGCCGCGCAAGCGCTCTACGGCGTGACCATGCAGGAACCCGGCGTCTCAAAACTAGTGAGCGTGAAGTTCGATCCGCTCCCCGCCACCGCAGCGCCTCCCAGCATGACGGCAGCCCTCGCGGCGGTCTGACACTATTCAAATAGGCGTTCGATTTCGCGCGCACCGTGCAACACGCGGACAACTTCAATCCCATCTTCAATCGGAAAATAAAAGATCGAGAAGTTTTCAAATCCTCGGATGCGCCAGCGGCGCATGTCGCGATCCGCCGAACTGGTGAATGGAAGCACATACCCATGCCAGGCATGCGTGCCAATTCGACGAACGTTTCTCTTCGGCAGCCTGAAGGAATCGCGTCGCGAATTCTTCACTGTCCCTGCCGATGTAAACGAAACAATCGATCAAGTCCAGGTCAGCAGCGGGCCGTCGAACAATGCGACGGAGCATTCAGACTCAGCCGCGGTTACCTCGCAGACGGGCTATGCCTTCTTCCCGGATGTGCTCCCAATTCTGGGCAGTCATCTCGGTCGCAGGGCCGGAATCGAGCCCTTCTTGGATCAAAGCTTCGAGGTGCTCTCTCTGCTGATCGGCCTCGATCAGCGCTTCGAGATATTGTTCTGCGTTAGCGTACTTTCCGCTGGCGATCTGTTGTTCCACGAACGCCTTCAGAGATTCGGGCAGAGAAAGTTTCATACCGCTAATGGGTCAGATCGTAGATCCAATAGTTGACGCCAATCCGGTACGCCAGGCCCGCGAATCTTTCGTCGTAGCGCGGGTCGTCGGACCACTCCCAGGCATCGCCTAGATCCATGTTGTGGCAGATCGCCACTATGATACGGCCCTTGTCGTCATAGATCGCGCGCCAGTGCTCCGGCCGCCCATTTTCGTCCTTCTCATAGGTACGGCCGCTATACAGGTATTGTGCGCCAGGCACCTGGAAGCGATCGTCCAGATCGTAAATGGTGTGAAAAATCGGGTCGCTCTTGTCGATGTCGACGATTTCCCGGTCGGGGAAAACTTTCTGGATGCCCTCGAGAAACACCTGCCATTCACGAGTACTGTGAAAATCATCCACCATCAAGAACCCGCCGCGATTCAGATAGTCGCGCAATTGGACCGCCTGTCCATCGGGCACATTCCAATGCCCCACTTCGACGGCGTAAAGCGAAGGCCAGTTGTAAACGTCGTCGGTATCGTCTAGATCGACCACCTGCTCGACCGAACGCGTGTCGATCTTCGTCAAGCGCCGGATGCCTTGCAGCAAATGCCGGTCGGAGCGCGGATAATCCGTGGTCCAATTAAGATCGCCGCGGTATCCACGATACTGTCCCGGAACACGCAGACGAGCGCGGGTCCACTCGGACGGGTGGTTCCAATCTGGCGGAACCGGAAAGTCAGTATACTCGCGGCCGGGATATTCTTTGAAGGGCCGCTGTGCGTAGATAAGCCCCCACGCACTCAATGCGGCCAGCATCACCACCGCGCATATTCGCCAGCGCCGGAGCACCTACCAAATATACTCCTTCGCTTCAGCCCGGCGGGCGTAGCTATCGAGCACATGCACCACGCGCAGCTTCTTGAGCTTAGTTGGCGATAGCTGCCCGACGGGTACATATAGAATTTTACGGTCGAGATGCGCGGCAATCGACCGGAAAATCGAGCGCGGCGGCTTGGCGGCTACATACACTACAAAACGTTCCACCGAATAATCCAGCGCGGCCATCAGCAGGCGTTCCGCTTTTGATTCCGCGAATTCATAATCCGGATCGGACCACACATCGAACAATCGCCGCGGCGGCAACGTCATCAGCAGGCCGCCGTATTCGGCGCGCCCGATGCCAGGTCCCACGATGTTATCGAAGGGGTGCGTCGAATAAAACGCCATGTCGGATTCATTCTGGTGCTCGCCCAGCCAGGTCGTTAAATAGGTGTAGCGGTCCTCAGAGTCTTCGTCGAATATCACCACCACCGAACCCACTTCGCCCGCCAGCCGGTCGGCCGTCCTTACGAAAATCTTGTGCCGGTGCCAGTTGCGTATGGTTTCGCGGATGTCGATTCCGTCGAGGATTGAGGTGGTGAATGGCTCCACGCGCACCCGCTCCTCCGAGAGAATCGCCTTGGCTTTCTGCTTTACGAAGCGTCCGTATTCTTCGATCACCAGGTCCTCCGGCGGATAGGAACAAATCGCTTCGCCGGTGGTCTGCTGCGCCCATTCGCCCTCGAACTTCTCGCGCTTACGCTGCTTCAAACCCGCCGGCTTCAGACGCTGCTTAGGGCGGGGAAGACGGCGGCGGATGCGCAGCCGCTTGGTATTGATCCAGATTTCGCTTGCGTTGAGGCGCACTGTGTCGAGATCGGATTCCTCGTGCTGGGCGAGATAACGGTTAGCCATCTGCCATACTTCCCATCCGTAGTTGTCGTCGACGACGGAGCGCGCGGCCACCGCCAGATCGTAAACGCCGGCCACTAAATCGCCGCTGATATGAGCCAGGTTGCGGGTGAAGCGCGCGATCATGCGCCGCTGCCAGTGCGCCAGCTTCTCGCCGGTAGAGGAAGTGTACTTCGCTCCGGCCTCGCGCATCAAATCGAGCTGCACGCGCGGGCGGTCGAGCACTGCGTCGTCAAAAGGCAGCGATCCCATTCCCAGACGGAAGAATTCGTAGCGTTCCTGCAAGTAGGGATACTCGATGGTGATTTCCGCCAGGCAGTCAGGATGCGGATTCAGCAGCTCCGGTTCGTACTTCTTGCGCTTTACCGGCGGCGCCTGCGGAGTCTCCATCGCGTCGAGCAACGGGTCGAGCATGTTGAGAGCGACCACCGCCACTACCTTCGACTCGGGATTCGCCCCTTGCAGCTTCCAGGCCATAGCAGAGGCGTGCGCGCTCACTTCCTCCGTGCGCAATTGCGGATACACACGATACGCCTCGATATAAGGATCGAGTCCGATCCGTCGCGTGGCGTAAGTGTCGGGATAAGTGTCCGGCAAGTGCGGGCGTTCGGCCGAGTCGGGTTCGAGAAAAATCACCTGTGCGCCGATCTCTTCGGCTGTCCGCAGCGCCTCGACGAAGGGGTCGCACGGCTCGACTGGAACGTAAGTCGCGCGATCCTCCGCGTCTTCATCGTGATATAGGATCACCGACATCTGCGGCAGCCGGGCCAAGGCGCGCTGATAGGATGCCGCCAGAAATCCCGGCAATTCCACAGCCACCACCGAGGGTTTCGCGGCCAGCAATAGCTTGCGCAATTCGAGCGCAAACTCCAGCTTTCCCGGCACCACCGGAAAATACCGGACATTGCCTCGTTCGAGACCTCCGGATTTGAACTCAGCTTCGAGGGACATAGCGCAGGGCCTCTTCGCCGAGAGTCTGCACGATAGCGGTTTTCAGGCTCTCGCCCTGGTTGAGGGAAACGCCCCGGTCCGCCTCGCTGTACATGAGCTTCATCGCGAAGCGTGCGATGTTGATGCCGTCGCGCGCCGTGTAGCGTTCGTCGGCCGCGTGCGCCTGCTGCAGAAAATCGGTGACGTAGTTCAAAATGTGTTCGTCGGCGAAGGGCAGATTCTCGCGCAGAATTGCGAACTCTTCGTGGCGCTCCGGGAAATCGATCAGGATCATAGGCTGCAAGCGCGAGTGAATGTATTCCGGCAGGTCAAACGTGCTGGCGTCGTCATTCATGGTCGCCACCACGCGGAATAAAGGATGCGCCTTGATCTTGATCCCCGCGACAATCGACTCCACGTAGCGCCGGTTGTCGAGCAGCGGCGCCAGACTCGCCCAGCTTTTCTCGCTCATGCGGTTGCCTTCGTCGAGAATCACGATGCCGCCGCGCAGCATCGCAGTTACCAGCGGGGAGGCCACGTACCGCAGCCGGGCCTCGCCCTCGATCACCGGCGTCACCAGCAAGTCCTCAGGCCGCGTATCAACGGTGGCCTGCATGATGTAGACTTCGCGATCCAGGCGCTTGGCTGCCGCGTAAGCCAGCGTGGTCTTGCCCACACCCGGCTTGCCCAAAAGACGCGGATTCATCGGCAGATCCTGCGCGTCGATCACCAGCCAGGCGGCCAGCAACTGGCGCATTACTTCTTCCTGCCCCACCCAGGTGATCGACAACTCGTCGGGGTGGGCCAGATGCAGCGGAACGCCTTCGATCTCAACGATCATATTGCTTCAATGTAGCAGAGCGGTTCGCTGTTTCAGGCGCGGTCTGGCCGATGACGCTGACGCAGCAGGTATACTGGCATAAAGTCGACTTCCACGAAGCTGCAACGTTCCTGAAAGATGTGCTCTCGATGACATTTCCGGACGTCGATCATTCGAGTTACGAGGAACGCTACGTCACGATCGGGATCTCGGAGCGCAAGCGCATTCTAGTCGTATCCCACACCGACACGGGCGGAAATATCCGGATCGTAAGCGCTCGAATGGCCTCATCTCACGAATGAAGGTTTTATGAAGGAGGTTAATCGCAAGCCCAAAGACGACTTACGGCCTGAATACGACTTCGCCAAGATGAAAGGGGGAGTACGTGGCAAATATGCAGCACGATTTCGTTCTGGCACCAATCTTGTGCTATTAGACCCTGAAATTGCGAAGGCCTTTCCGACCGACGCATCTGTAAATCAGATATTGCGGGTCGTGCTGGATTTGACGTCACGCCTGCCTTTTAAGAAACCTGTTCCAGCCCGCTCTCCCAAGCGTAAGTAGCGCGCTAATCTTAGCGCGCAAGGACAAACCCGTCCGACCCCCTTCGAAGCCAACTTGCACTATGGAGCCAGAGCGGCAGTGTTAACCACCGGCTCAAAACCGGCGTGGTCTCGCGTGGAAAAGAGGCCAACGCGGCAGGCGATGATAGCCCGTTTCGCCGCTCTATTTTTGACAGGGCAGACCGTTCCGCGTGCATATCGCGCCCGCGATTTTCAGGACGCGACTCGCAAAGCAATTCCACCCGCCAGCGTTTTCGTTGAAGCCTCAAGCCGACTTCGGGAATCCGTAAAGCGCTTCCGGATTACGCACCAGAATGCGGTTGCGCGTCGCTTCGTCGGGCGCCCACACAGACAGCAGATCGAACAGCAGCGCGTCATCTGGCTTGTGATCGTCGGAGAGTCCCGGGTGCGGCCAGTCGCTGCCCCACACCAGGCGCTCGGGCGCAGCTTTGACGAAGTCGCGCGCGGTGGTCGCCGCCTCCGGGTAAGTTGGCGGACCCGTCTTGCTATTGGCGTAGGCGCCCGAGAGTTTCACCCAGGTGCGTCCTTGATCGAGCAGCCCGCGTACGATCTGGTGAGACGGATGGGCGATTCCGGCCGGCAGCGGCGGGTTCGCGAGATGATCGAAGACCATGGGGGTCGGCAATCTCCGCAGCACCTCGGCGAGTTCCACAATCTGATCCCCTCCCATCTGAAACTGAAGATGCCACCCTAAAGGGGCCACGCGCTTGGCGAGAGGCTCGATCATATCGGGGGTGGTGACCGCGAAGTCCGCGCCCAGGCTGAAGCGAATCCCCCGAATGCCGCCGTCGTTGAGCTGTTTCAACTCCGCATCGCTGACGGTCGGCCGCAGCACCGCCACGCCTCTGGCATTGTCGATACCGAACTGGGAGATCGCGTCCACCGTGGCTCGATTATCTACCACGTACGGGCGCGGCGTCACGATCACCACCCGCGTGGTTCCGTTCCGCTTCTGCAGCATCCGGTACTGCGCCACCGACGCGTGCGCCGGCGCCGACTTCGAATTGGGAGCGAACGGGAAGCGCTCCGGATTGTAAATATGGATGTGGCAATCGCTCGCATGCGGCGGAGCTTTCAGTTTCGGATGGCCGGTTCCCACCGAATTCGGCACTTCCTGGGATTTCGCTGGCAGAGCGGCGAGCGTTGCAATCGCGCCCCCGATGAAGTTGCGGCGTCGAATCATGTTGGCTCCCGAACGGTTTCTCCCGTTCCAATTCGTTAACAGTATATACGTGTGTGGGCGCCGGGGTGGGTCCGCTGCAATCCTGCGTTCTGGCACAGGTTCATCCACGCCTAAAGGGTCGAAGAGCAATATGACATTGACACAATATGACATTGGCCATTGACTCTATATGCCGAAAGTGATATATCTATTCCCCACGGGTTGGTGAAGTCAAATACAAGTTTTGAGTTAGTTGATGGTCTGGAGGTTAGTATGCAACGCAACAACATCCTCTGCCGATTAATGGCAGCCTTTTCGGTCATAGCCATTTTGGCCCTTGCCAGTCTATTCACCGCTCAGGCGAACGCCCAGGTATCCGGCGCTACGCTCTCCGGCACCATTTCCGATCCTTCTGGCGCCGTGATCGCGGGAGCGCAATTGTCCATTGCGAATAAGGCGACGGGTATCACTCGCACGGTGACAACGGACTCTGCGGGGCTCTACTCGGCCCCCAATCTGCAACCCGGACCCTATGAGGTTGCGATTTCGGCCATGGGTTTTTCCACCACCAAACAGGAGAACATTACGCTTACGGTAGGAGCTCAGCAAACCCTGGACGTGTCCCTGAAAATTGGCACCGCGGAGCAAACCGTTGTGGTGACCGAAGCCGCGCAGGCGGTGCAGCTCGGGACGTCCACCATCAGCTCTGAGATTCAATCCAAGCAGGTGCTCGACATGCCGCTCAACGGCCGTGATTGGACCTCGCTTGCGACTCTTTCCCCCGGTGTCAATGCCATCGAAACTCAGATGGCCTTTGAAACCGGAACGCCGCGCGGCAACCGCGGCTTTGGATCGCAACTGACCATTTCCGGCGGCCGCCCCACGCAAAACAACTACCGGCTGGACGGCAACAGCATCAACGACTACTCGAACGGCGGACCGGGCAGCGTGATCGGGGTCAGCCTCGGAGTGGATGCGATTCAGGAATTCTCGGTGCTCACGGGTAACTACTCGGCTGAGTACGGAAGGACCTCCGGCGGCGTGGTCAACGCCATCAGCAAGTCCGGTACGAATGCGTTCCATGGCGACATATACGAGTTTCTGCGGAACCAGAAGCTGGATGCCAATGATTTCTTCTCGAACGCCAGCCGGCTGCCGAAGGCGGTCTACCGGCGCAACCAGTTCGGAGCCGCCGCCGGCGGCCCCATCCGTAAAGATCGGACCTTTATCTTCGGCGACTACGAAGGGATACGCCAGTCGCAGGGTATCGCTCAGGCAAGTAACGTTCCCTCCGACGCCGCGCGCTTGGGGAACCTGGCGAACGGCACGCACATCAATGTGGACCCGATTATTACCAAATACCTGGGCATCTTTCCGCACTCCAACGGAGCGGTCAATGGCGACAAGGGAATCTTCGCCTTTGCCGGAGCGCGCATCGTGACGGAAAATTTCTATACTTTCCGAGGGGATCACAGGATCAGCGATAAAGATAGCCTATTTGCCACCTACCTGTACGACAAGGCGCCCTACGATCAACCCGACCAATTTAATTACACGAATATCGAGTCTTCGACCGCGCGCCAGATTGCGGCATTGGAAGAGAATCACATTTTCAGTCCGTCGCTCGCCAATACCGCGCGAATTGGTTACAACCGGAACGTCGTGGTTAACTTTCAGCAAGTCAGCGCGATCAATCCTCTTGCGAAGGACCCCTCTCTCGCTGTCATGCCGAACGCATTTAGCCCCGATACCCGCATCACCGGCATTAACACTCACGTGGGCGGCGTGAACAACGGGTTCAGCCATCACAACTGGAATTCCTACCAGGCCTACGATGACGCGTTCCTGACCCGCGGAACCCATTCCTTAAAATTCGGCTTCGCCGTCGAAAATATGCGGTACAACGCCTTTTCAAGTACCAGCCCCTACGGGATCCTCCGTTTCAAGAGCCTGACGGATTTCCTCAACAACAACGCCTTTTCGTTAGAGGCGGGCTTGCCCAATAAAATCACCCCGCGCGGCTACCGGCAAACCATAGTAGGCGGTTATATTCAGGACGACTGGAAACTCCGCAAGAATCTGACCGTGAACGTCGGGCTGCGGTACGAAATGGATACGGTGCTGACCGAGACGCACGGCCAACTCACCAACCTCCGCAACATCACCGACCCGCTGCCTTACTGCGGGACTGCCGACCCGGTGCTTACCAGAATCTCCACTCCCGCCAATCCCGCCGGAAGCCCGGGCTGCACCGGCGTTGCGCCGTATTACTCGAATCCCACCAAACTTAATTTCGAGCCCAGATTTGGTTTTGCCTGGGATCCGCGCGGCAACGGGAAGACGGCTATTCGCGGCGGCTTTGCGATCTTCGACATTTTGCCGCTGCCGGGATATCAGTTCACTCAGCAAGGCCAGGAAACCCCGTTTTTCCTTAAGGGCCTGGTTACTAACGCTGCAGTGCCGATAAAACTGGGCGTC
>JANXXL010000091.1 GCA_025350625.1 Bryobacterales bacterium
CGCGTCTTCTTCGTGTACCGTTCAAACCCGCTCTGCGCCGCCAGTGTCCGCTGTTTCATCCTCGCCACCCCTCCGATGCTCTCCCCTCAATCTATCCTGAACATCAGTGGAAAATGGAGAACTTAATCAGAGTCTCCTTAGGGCGAGCTATGTGACCCCGGTAACCGTTTTGTCGCTTTTCTCACAGGCACCGCTCACTCTCGCGTGAAAAACTTGGTGGTGTCGGTTTGAAATCGGGAGCAAAGCCTTGCAAAAACCAAGACTGGCGGCTACGGAGGAAAGGAGAGTTGAATGAGCAAACAGCGCCAGAATTCGGGCGAGGAGATTTGCCGTCAAATTTATAGGGCCGCTAAAAAGTTCTACGCAGAAGAATTCAAAGATCGAGAGGATGATCCGGGGTTCCAGATTCTTTATGGGCCACCCTTCTTCCATACACCAGTCCTGTTCCTCGGATATCAGCCCGGGAAAGGTCGTAGAAGCGCTTTGGAAGAACGCGAATATGGGTCAGAAGACAGATGGCCGTCGAAGAGCGAATATCTTACGGAGTGTTGGACTCTCGCAAAACGCTTGCGTGAGATGTTCGGTGAAGAATTCATTGAAAGGTGCGTGGGACTGAACGCTATATTCGTTCGCGCACATAGCATGAAAAATTACAGAGAACTTGACCTTGCACTTCGCTCGCAAATTGAGGAATTCTGCCTCCCGCGCGTTGAGGAAATCGTGAACGCCATTCAACCAAAACTGATCGTTGCGATAGGATTCGCGACTCTGGACTTATTAGGCGTTGACGACGTGGGTATACCCAAAACAAATCAGAAGGGCCGCGTGTTGACGAAAAGAGGCAAGATTTATGGCCGAGATGCACTCGGAGTGCTGCACTTGAGCGGCGCGTGGATTTCCAAACAGGACCGCGAAACTATTGCCCGGCACATTGTATCCAGCAGCATTTAGAACCGAGACATTACCGGAAAGGAGACTACCCTGAAACGCCATCTGATCTTGCTTACAATCCTAGCACTCGGGACCGGTGCGCTTGCTACCAAGCCTCAGGCTCCTGCTTCGGTCGCTCGGCTACTGGCCATGCTCGACCAACCACCGAGCCGCGCACAGTGCATTGAGTTCAACGCGGACGACTATGCACTCCATCAGGCGTCGTATTTGCCCTATCCAAAACTGCTCACGCTCTACCAGCGATCTGCAACGGTGTGTCCTGATTACTTTCAGGGCAGCACGGCGCTGGATGCGCATGCGAGAGAAGTGTTCGGCACCATCAGAGCAGGCAGTCTTACGTCGTTGCTGTTTGACAACATTGAGGAGCGGTATGTGTCCTACCTACAGCAGCGAAACCTGCTGCAAAACTACCTTTTGTCGCCACAGGGGGACGCGGACAGACAGAGCAACAGCCTTAGCGTCACTCACGTGGCAAAATGGATGGAGATCAGTAACCATTGGGCTGATTTCCTTGCCTTCGACGCTGAGCAATTGCAGCACAGGCTCGAGTGGGAAGCGACTGCTCCGGAGAGAGAAAGGCAGCGACTGCAGGCAATGGCAGCAGCAGCGGCAGCGGAAGGGGCTCGCAAGCAGGCGCAGTCGGAAGCCGAGAAGAAAGCAAGGGCAGAGGCACACCAAGAACGACTCGCTTACCTCGCCACGCCAGGGGCAATCGATGAATGTGTCAAGAGAGTCTCTAAAAGCGAGCCTCCAGGAATCGTGGTGGGAAGCTCAGCCGACCGCGCGAGGGTGGACGAGTTCAAGCAGCAGAAGATCCTGGACGACTGCAAGGTAAGCGTAGCAGAGGAGCTAGAAAACGCACAGCAGTGGTCGCCGAACATGACAGTAGAGGAAGAGGCAAAACAAAGTCGTATCCATTACCTTTCATCGCAGGCAGCAATCGACGACTGTGTCAGGAAGATGAACGACCAGCCTCACTGGCCCTACGGGAAACCCACACCATCTGGGAGGCCGACGATGTTAACCGGACAGGATCTCGTTGAGTGGCGCAAGAACCTCAAGCAGCAAATTCTGGAGAACTGCAAGGCGGAGGCGGCAAGGCGCTAAAAGGGTTACGCTAGTTCCACATCAGCGAGGTCTCCTCAATCGCGCTATTGAGCGACTAGCTCAGAAGAAAAATGAAATAAAAAGTTATCTGACCGCGCTGTTCAAACGACGGCGCAACAACCGCGAGCGGCAGTTGCCGGGGTCGCTGTTGTACGCATACGGGTTGGTCACCCTGGTCAGGCTGATCCCTTCTTTGGCATCTCGGCAGTTATGAAATCTTTGCGAAAGCTGCATACGGGAAAACCGTGGGTGCAGTTGAGAGGCGGACGGCGGGCAGCGCGAGGCCAACCTTACGCGCCTCCTCCGACCGGAGTGATACCCTCACGTTGCGGTCCTGCAAACGTGCGCAGTTGCAACAGTTGCGACGAAAGGCCTTCGAGAAGCTGAGTGCTCTATAGAGGTCACTGCGGAGATCTCTCTATGAAGCGAACCACCACGGCTCTAGCCGTGTCCGAGCAGGACAAATGGGTTGCGGAGATCGGTCAGGAGTTCGCAAGGGTTACCGTTCTTGTCCAGCAGCCATCCTTAAAGCACGAAGTCAAAATGAAGGACTTCCTCTCATGGCTTAATCGTCAAGGTCGATCTCCGGCAGAAGTCGTCCTGAAACAAAAGCTGGAGAGAATACTAGACAAGGCAACTCACGCGAGGACGTGATCGGAAGGGTATGCAAACACATCAGCAGCAGGAGATCGTTGAGGTCTTACTGACGCGGAGTCCGAGCCGCTTTGTGTGAGTGATTAGGTTGCTGCGCCGTTTGCGCAACGCCCGCTTTCGCCGATGAGGGTTGTGTAATGGTCGCACCTGGCGCGAAGGGGTCCACAAGCGGGTGCCGAACTTGAATGGCCAATGTTTGACTTTGATTGGATTCCTGACTGCCGAAGGATCTGCGCGCGGGACAGTTCGAGATAAAAACGAGCCGTACAGAGAAGCACCGTTCCCGCCGGACATACTCCGAGTGTGTTGTCGACAATTGGGAAGTTGACTTCCGGATTGCCCGTCATTCGGCAAATGGGGGCCGCTGATAGTCGTGAACCGCCCAATCACGTTACGCAACCAGATTCAAGGGTACCGATCCGGCGGGTCACTTAGACTTCGCGCTTAGCGACCCCCAGCAGGGAGTGCCGGGCTCT
>JANXXL010000302.1 GCA_025350625.1 Bryobacterales bacterium
GCATAGCTGAAGCGCAGGTAGCCGCGGCCCTCGGCGCCGAAACACTGGCCGTCGAGACACGCCACGCCGCCTTCATACAACAGGTAGTCGGCGAGTTCCTTCGAATCCATACCCGTGCCCTCCACGTTCGGGAACGCGTGCGTTCACCAGCGATCGCTTGGCGGCAAGCAGTTTCTCGATTTCCTCGGAGTCGCCAAATAGCGCTACCAACCCATTCGCGCTCTCGCGGTCCCCGGCTCGAAACGCCGCATAGAAGGGCTGCATGCTGCGGATGGTCAGCTCGCCGGAGCGAACACTTCTTCGGACTTAGTCACTTCCCAACCCAAGTGGTTGATGTAAAACAGCAGCGGGGCCGGCGGAAACTGGCTGCGAAATTTGTCCCACGCGGCTTGCTGCCAGCCGTCTTTTAGGTACGTGCTTACGTCGATGTCCTTGGCGAAGAATCCGTCCTCGTGAGGCACGCCGAGGTGATCGAGAACCGCCTTGATCATGTCCATGTGGGATATCAGAATGGCCTGCGCAAGATCGGTTGCCAGGTCGGCACTGCCCTCTTCCTCGAGACGCGTCCATTGCCTGGGCGCAGACTTGCGCAAAGTTTCCGTGTTCAGCTTGTGCAGGCGCAGCCGTGTCTTGAAAGGTTCAAACATCTGAAAGGTTTTCAAGCGGCCGAGCGAGACGGAGCGAAGGAGTTGCTCGAAATTATCCGGTCCGAGCCGGAGGAAAATATCGGAAAGCTGCATCAACGTTATTGTAGCGGGAGGATGTTAGTTTCGGGCGATTGATGGAGAGGGACGGCTGCTACAATGAGAGTTTGTGCGCGCGCCGGAAGGCTAGCGTGCGCATTTCAACCAAATGCAAAATATCATCGTTCTCGGCGCGCAATGGGGCGACGAAGGCAAAGGCAAAGTGGTGGATCTTTTTGCCGAGCGCTTCGACGTTGTGGCGCGCTACCAAGGCGGCCATAACGCCGGGCACACCGTTTTCATCGGGGAAAAGAAGTTCGTTCTAAAGCTGATTCCGAGCGGAATTTTGCGGCCGGGCGTGCAGGCTGTGATCGGCAATGGCGTGGTGGTGGATCTGGCGGCGTTGCTCGATGAGATGGCCACTCTCGAAGCCGCCGGAGTGGATGTCAAAGCCCAGCTCCGCATCAGCAACCGTGCGCATGTGATTTTTCCGTTTCACCGGCTGGTGGAAAAGATGTCGGAAGCGCGCGAAAACCGCATTCCGATCGGCACCACCTCGCGTGGCATCGGGCCGTGTTACGAAGACAAAATCGGGCGGCGCGGCATTCGCATTGCGGATCTGTTCGATCCGGAAAGCTTCCGCGTTATGTACGATGTTCTGGCTGAAGATAAAAAGGCTCTGGCGGCCACTTTCAATCTGCACGACACTATCGACTACGCGCAGATCCGCGCACAATACGAAGAATTCGCGGAACGCGTTCGACCGCTGGTATGCGACACCGCGGCGCTTCTGGCTCGATCCATGGCGGCGGGCAAGCGTATCTTGTTTGAAGGGGCGCAGGGGACGATGCTCGATGTCGATCACGGCACTTATCCGTTCGTCACGTCGTCGAGCGCGGCTGCGGCGGGCGCTTCGGTAGGGACCGGAGTGCCACCCACCAAAATCGACGGCGTGATCGGAGTTTCGAAAGCGTATATCACGCGCGTGGGATCGGGTCCCTTCCCGACGGAGAGTTTTGACGGCGGCGGCGAGCTGCTGCGCCGCGAGGGCAACGAATTTGGCGCGGTTACCGGGAGGCCCCGCCGCTGCGGCTGGTTCGACGTCCCCCTCTTGCGCTATACGGCTATGGTAAATGGCTTCGACACTCTGCTGATCACCAAGCTGGATGTGCTGGATTCGCTGGAGGAGATACCGGTATGCACCGGCTACCGGTTGAAGGGTCAGGAAGTCACGGAGATGCCGGCGACCTATCGCGCGCTAGAAGCCATCGAGCCGATTTACCAAAAACTTGCGGGATGGCAAACATCAACCCGCGGAATTAACTGTTATGACAAGCTTCCGGAGAAGGCCCGTGCGTACCTGAAGTTTTTGGAAGACCGGACGGGCGTCGAAGTGGGCGGAATCTCGACGGGTCCGGAGCGGAATGAAACGATCATCCGGTCGGGGTCGAAACTGGAGCGGTTGATCGGATAGCTTTCGTCCTGAATCTTTCCTCTTATGACTCGGGTGGGTGCTCTCCCATTTTGCGAAGCCGCCATATCCCCCGGATCACGAACCAGACCCCGATAACCAGGGCCATAAGGTAAATTGCACGAGCGTCTTTGGGGATACGTTGAAGTCCTGGCGCTCCCATATACAGATCGAGGTATGCGTCCCCCCATGCCAACGCAATAGTGACCAAACAGACGGCAACCCTCATCCACACCTGCGTCTCCGGCTTAAATTTCATCCAGCTTGATTTTAGCCGTCTCGCACACTACCAATGAATCCCTATAGGATAAGAGTTACTGCATAATAGATTCAGAGGTATCAGGCCCATATGAGAACCTGGCTGGTGATTGCCGCCGTTATTATCATGTACGGCGTACCGGGACTCGCGCCCGCGGCTGAACTCACGCCGCCCAAGGCCGGCAAGCCTGAGATTCTCCCCTTAAAAGACGTTAAACCAGGGATGCACGCGATCGCCTGGACGGTTTTTCAAGGCATGACGCCGGAACCGGTGCCCGTAGAAATTATCGGCGTGTGGCAGAACGCAATGGGGCCGCGGCAGCACGTCATTATGGCGAAGATGGGCGGCAAGGCTGAGCGGACCGGCGTTGCGGGCGGCATGAGTGGCAGCCCGGTTTATGTGGACGGCAAGCTGATCGGCGCGGTGGCGCTGCGGCTCAGCCAGTTTTCGCCGGACGCGATTTGCGGGATTACGCCGATCGAGTCGATGCTCGAGATTCAGGAAATGGATGTGTCGCGGCCGAGTGACGCGCGGACGCCCGACAAGCTTGCCTCCGCGCAGCCGGCGGCTGCCTACGAGATGCCGAGCGAATTGGTGTCGCAACTGGTGGCGGCCGGGGGCACGGCTCCGCTGCCTTCGCGCGCGCCGTTGATGACGCCGATCGAAACGCCTCTGGTGTTCTCCGGCTTCACCGCGGAAACGTTGAACACTTACGAGCCGTTGCTGCGGCAGATGGGCATCACGGCGGTGCAGGGCGGCGCGAGCGCCGGCACGCTCACGGCGAAACCTGCGGCCGGATGGGAACATGCGTTGAACCCCGGCGAGGCGGTCAGCGGGATTCTGGTTTCGGGCGATATGTCCACCACCGGCATGGGCACCGTGACCTATAACGACGGCAAGCGCATCCTCGCTTTCGGGCACCAGTTTTTCGACCTGGGCCCGGTCGATATGCCGATTGCCAAGAGTGAAATCCTGACGGTGCTGAGTTCCACGTATCAGCCGAATAAAGTGGGCAACGCCACTGAAGTCGTCGGTGCGCTGCGGCAGGACCGGCACACCGGCATCATGGGCGAACTGGGCGCGGAATCGCCGGTGATCCCGGTGCATGTAAGAGTACGCGCGCACGGGGATAACAATGCTGTGGTCAAAGAGAAGGACCTCAACTTTCAGGTGTTCGTGCATCAGAAATGGACTCCGTTCCTGATGTCGGCGACGCTCAGCAATTCGCTGCAACAGATGAATCTCTATGCCGATGAAATGACCTACCGCATGACTGCGGATGTTGTTATGGACGGCTCGGAGAACGTCCATATCTCGACCATGCTTGCGCCGGGCGAGTTTCCGGTGCCCATGCCCACGGTGCTGGCGGGATGGTGGGGAGATAAATTCAACCGCCTGTTTCTGAACACAGTGGCGATGCCGAAACTGAAAAGCGTGAACGCCGTGGTGGATCTGCTGCCGGCACGCCGGGTGGCGGCCATTGAGACGGTGTGGACGCCCACCACCGATGTCGAAGCCGGCACGGAGATTCCAGTGAAGGTATTTCTGCGGCCGTATCGCGGCGACAGAATCGAGCGCTCGCTTAACGTCAAGATACCGGCGGGAATGCCTCCCGGCGAGCACCGGATTCTTTTCAGCGACGCCGCCACGTTAGACCGCTCGCAGGACGGTGCGGCGCAGAACAACAAATACATGGACATTCCATCTACGGTCTCGCTGCTGAATCAGGAACGCGACAACAACCGGTTGTACGTTTCGCTGGTGCAGAGCCGCGCGACGTTTTATTCCGACGATAAGACGCTGCCCAACCTGCCGTCGTCGATAGTGAATGTCATGCAGACCGAGCGCAATGCCAGCCGGTCGCTGGTGGGCGCGCCGGATAGCATCGATGTGCAGCAATCCATTCCCTTCGATCAAGTTGTCAGCGGTAACTACTCGCTGCGAATCAAAGTTAAGTAAAATAAGGTTAAATAGGTCAAGTTCATGCGATTTTTGCGCGCTGCAACGCTGGCGCTGTGCATTTTTTTGCCGCTAGGGGCGGTGGAAACCCGGGTTTGGGAGCATTCGGATTCGGCGGACTTCGAAAAAGGCACTTTGCGTAAGCTCTCGCTTTCGAGTGACGGACGCCTGACGCCCGCCCCCGTGTTGCGCGAAATTTACGACCCTTCGGTGTCCTATCTTTGGGCGATCGTGCGGGACTCCAGGGGCAATGTCTACGCGGGCGGCGGGGGTGTGGGCAGTTCGAAATCGAAGCTGATCGTGATCAACGCAGCGGGCCAAGCTAAAACGCTGGCGGAACTGGACGGCATGGCCATTCAGGCGCTTGCCCTCGATAAACAGGGCCGGCTCTATGCTGCCACTTCACCGGATGGCAAGGTGTACCGGGTGGATGCCGCGGGCCACGCCGAGGTGTTCTACGATCCGCATTCGAAATACATTTGGGCGCTGGCGTTTTCGAGCGCGGGCGATTTGTTTGTTGCGACCGGCGACCAGGGCGAAATCCATCGCGTGACGCCGGCCGGCGCGGGTTCGGTGTTTTATCGCACCGAAGAAGCGCACGTGCGCTCGCTCGCCATCGACGCGCGGGACAACCTGATAGCCGGTACGGATCCCAGCGGCTTGATCCTTCGCATTTCGCCAGCGGGCGAGGGTTTCGTGCTGTATCAAGCTGACAAGCGTGAGATCACGGCAGTAGCGGTGGCCGCGGACGGCGCAGTTTATGCCGCGGGCACGGGAACTAAGACGCCGGCGACCGCGCCGGTGCCGGCAACGATTTCGCTGCGGCCGACGCCAATTACCCAGGGCACCGTGAATCTGGTGGTGCCTACCGGTGGTCCCGCACGAGCCGCTCAGGCTAGCGGGGCCGCACCCACCGGCGTCCCCGGCGGGTCAGAGATTTATCGCATTCAGCCGGATGGTTACGCGCGGAGAATCTGGACGCATTCGCAGGATGTGGTTTACGCGTTAGCGTTCGATGCGCAGGGCAAAGTAATCCTGGGCACCGGCAATCGCGGCAACATCTATCGTTTGGATTCCGATCAGTCCTACACACGGCTGCTGAACGTGGCGGCGGCGCAGGTGACCGGGTTCGCGGCAGGAGCGAACGGGACCCTGTATGCGGTAACCGGCAATATCGGCGGAATCTTTTTGATCGGCCAGGAGCGGGAGCAGTCAGGTACCCTCGATAGCGATGTTCTCGATGCGGGATCGTATTCATATTGGGGAAGGATGACATCGCTCCATGCCGGAACCGGAGCGGTAACGTTTGAAACGCGTAGCGGCAATGTAAATCGCGCGCAGAAGGACTGGAGTCCGTGGGCCAAGCTGAAAGGCGACCGGGTGGCGTCGCCCGCTGCGCGCTTCCTGCAATATCGCGCGACCGTAACCGGCGCCGCCGAGTTGTACGATGTGACCGCGGCTTACGAGATGAAAAACGTCGCGCCGCTGATTGAGGCGTTGGAGACTACGCCTCCCAACTACAAATTTCCCCCTCCCGTGCCGGCTGCGGCGGCAACTCCGGCGAGCGTAACACTTCCGGCGCTGGGCAGCCCGAATGCAGCACGCCCGCCGGCGCGTCCTGTGGCAGATTCGGGAGTGTCGCCGGCGCTCACATCGGCAAAGGGATACATAGGGGCACGCTGGCTGGCGAATGACGAAAATGGCGATATTCTCATGTTCACGATCGAAATTCGCGGCGAAAACGAAACCGGCTGGAAACCGCTGCGCGAGAACCTGCGGGAGCGTTACTACAGTTGGGATTCCACCGCGTATCCCGACGGTAAATACCGGGTGCGGGTGACCGCGAGCGATGCGCCATCCAATACGCCGGAGCAGACGCTCACCAGTTCTCGCGTAAGCGATCGCTTCCTGATCGACAACACGGCGCCCGAAATCAGCGGGCTGACGGCGACTGCGCAGGGCGCGAAAATCGAGGTCCGCTTTCACGCCAAGGATGCGCTGAACGTCCTGGCCAAGGCGGAGTGCTCGATCAACGGAGGCGATTGGAAAGTAGTGGAACCCACCACCGGTTTGACCGATTCCGAGGAGCACGATTACCGCTTCGAAACGGATCGCGGGCAAGGCGAGATTACCGTTGCGGTAAGGGTATCCGATGCTTACGAGAACGAAGCCGTTGCCAAAACGGTGGTGAGATAGGGACACGCACCCACTATCAGGCATGCAAACAACCGGTGGCGTCGCTCTCAGTCTCAAGGGAGTGCGGAAGGTTTTCGATAACCACTTGGCCGTGATTGAGGGTATGAATCTGGAGATCCCGGCGGGCGAGTTTATCGCGATTCTGGGCCCATCGGGATGCGGGAAGTCTACCTTCCTGCGCCTGATCGCCCGGCTGGCCGAGCCGAGCGCGGGATGCATCGCGATTCAACCCGAAGAGCGTTTCCAGACGGCGTTCGTGTTTCAGGACGCGCACCTGCTGCCGTGGCGCACTGTGATCGACAACGCTGCGCTTCCGCTCGAACTGATGGGCGTGGCGCGGGAAGCGCGCTATGCCACCGCGCGCGCGGCGCTCCGCCAAGTCAGTCTGTTCGAAGCGGAGGATCGCTATCCGGCGCAGCTATCGGGTGGCATGCGGATGCGAGTATCGCTTGCGCGCGCCCTGGTGACTAAGCCCCGTTTGCTGCTCCTCGATGAACCGTTTGCAGCTCTGGATGAAATTACGCGGTTCCGTCTGGATATCCAACTGCGCGCGCTTTGGCGGGAACGCGGCATCACGGTCGTTTTCGTGACTCACTCGATCTCGGAAGCAGCGTTTTTGGCCAACCGGGCGGTAGTTTTGGGCAAGCGCGGCGGCAATATCAAGCTGGACCGAAATCTCGATCTTCCTGGGGAGCGCGACAACGAATTGCGCATGGACCCGAGTTTTGGGCGTGAGATGAAGGTGCTTTTGAACGCAATGGAGGAAGAGTGAGCACGCGCCACTTGCGCCGTGTCATCCCCGCGCTGATTCCCTTGGTGGCAGTAACCGGGGCGGTGGAGCTTGCGGTGCGTTTCGGACTGGTGAAGGGGTATTTGGTTCCGGCTCCCAGTGCAGTTTTACGCGCCATGTTCGAGAGCCGCGAGGAACTGGTGGGCGCTCTGCTGACGACTTCGGCGAGCGCTGCCGTGGGATTCCTGTTGAGCACCATAGCGGGCATCGCCATCGCCATTTTCCTGTCTTCCTCCCGCGTGATTCAGCGGGCATTCTATCCTTACGCGGTGTTCTTCCAGACGGTGCCCATCATCGCCATCGCGCCGCTGCTGGTGATCTGGTTCGGCTATGGGACGCGCACTGTGGTGGCTTCCGCGTTCATCGTTTCTATTTTCCCGGTGATCGCGAATACCCTCAGCGGCATTCTTTCCACCGAGCCGGCGCTGCGGGATTTGTTCCGATTGTATGGGGCTTCGACGCCAGTCACCTTGTGGAAATTACGATTTCCCGCAGCCTTGCCGCAGATTATGACTGGGCTGCGAGTGGCGTCGGGTCTGGCTGTGATCGGCGCAATCGTCGGCGAATTCATCGGCGGGCAAGGACTGGGGTCGGTGGTGGACGTAGCGCGGACGCAGCAGCGTGTGGATAAAGTGTTTGCAGCCGTGCTGCTGGCATCCGTGTTAGGGCTAGCGCTCTTTGGGCTGATCAACTTGGTGAGTCACATCACGCTGCGACGGTGGCATGCAAGCGAACAATAGTTGTTATTGAAGCGGACCCGCAGTCCCCAACTCGCGGATGCTGTAGTCCGCCGGAATCGCGAACAGCGATAGGTCGGGAGGTGTGCGGTCTATTTTCTCAATTCGCGAGGTACTTTCTTCGTCCGGCCCCGAATATCTCTGCAGGGCGATCAAACCGAGCTCTCTGGACATCCAGCTCTCAGATACCGCGACTAGCGAGGGTTGGTCGTCGGATTTTGTTGTCGTCCGGTTACCCTCGTATTCGATGGTGTCAATGGCTTGCTTGCCAAGGTTCTCCGTCTTCCGCGTCTTCTTGCCGGGCACATCGCTCAATCCTCTTCCACCACCCATGCTTATGCCGAGCCCGGAGCCGGTCTGATATTTCATGCGATGCGCGATCTTGTTCGAAGTTTCCAGAACAGCGATAAAGCCCTCGACGGGATCAACCAGCGTAATCAGCTCGATGGGCCCTTCGGTTGGGTCGGCTATCTCCATCTCACTCCGCATCCTGCCGGCGGCGTCACGATAGACTCTAGTCTTATCGGCCGCATGGGTTGAGGTTCCGTCGGGGTTCTTGGTAACGTACTCCTCAATCGTCTCGACCGATAACGGAACTCCCGGGATCGGAAGCACCAGAGTCGACTGGGTCCGCGCCGGTGCCTGAGCGGACGCGGCCACGGCCAGAAGAACTGCGGACGCGATCACAGGCCACAAGTGCATCGGTAAACCAAGTCTAGAGAAAATCACGTCCTGACACAATGGCTTCTGGGAGAATCAATAGGTGCACAGAAGAACCTTTTTGCAGATTACGCCGGCTGTCGCTTTACTGTCCGGTTGCGCGAGAGCGCCGCGCAAGATCCGCCTGGCGCTGAATTGGAAGCCTGACCCGCAGTTCGGCGGATTCTACGCAGCCCCTTATCAGGCGCAAGGCCTGGATGTTGAAATTTTGCCGGGAGGAGCGGGCACGCCAACCATCCAGATGGTGGGGGCCGGGTCGGCGGAGTTCGGAGTGGTTTCAGGCGATGAACTGATCGTAGCGCGCTCGCAGAGTAATGACGTAGTGGCGTTGTTCGCGGTCTTTCAGAACAATCCGCAGGGCATTATGGTTCACGCGTCGCGCAAGCTAAAAAGCCTGGGCGAGCTGCTGAAAAGCGGAGGAACGCTGGCGTTGCAGCGGGGGCTTCCGTACGCGCGCTTGCTCGAAAAGAAATATGGTTTCGATAAGGTAAAAGTCGTGCCATCGCCGGGGGGCGATATCAGCGCTTTCCTGGCCGATCGAAACTTCGCCCAGCAATGTTTCATCATGTCGGAGCCGCTCACGGCCCGGCACCAGGGCGCTGACGTGCAAGTTTTCCCGGTTTCGGAGGAGGGCTATAACCCTTACACCACCGTGCTGGTCACTTCGGCCGAGTTTTTACGCAAGGAGCCAGAGCGCACTAAATCCATGGTGGCAGCGGTGCGCGAGGGGTGGCGCTCGTATCTCGACGACCCGAAGCCCGTAAACCAGCGGATGAATCAACTGAATCCGTCCATGTCTCCGGAGGTCTTCGCCGAAGTAGCCGAGGCGCAGAAGCCGTTGATTGAAACTGAAGAAACGAGGCTGAAAGGACTGGGCAGTATGAGCAAGCAGCGTTGGGAAACGCTCATCGCACAACTGAGCGAAGTGGGCGATATCCGGAAACCGATTGAGGCCGGTGATTGTTATCGGACGTTCTAATCAGGGTTTGCCGGCTGCGGCCTCGCGCGCCGCGCCCTTGACTTCAACTGCCCGCCGCATCGTCCCTGAATCGACGGTCTTTCCGGTCCGTGAAATCGCCTGAAAAAATAAATCGTCACCGCTGATCTCAATCGACAGGAACGAGCGATCCTGATCGTATCCGACAGCCGTCATGTCGGTTTTTTTGAGATTGCCGGGACGCAGCTCGCCGGAAGCGCCCTCTACAAAATATAGAATTCCCTTCTGCGGCTTTACGCGCTCGTAGACGTGGTCGTGTCCGGAAAACACGACCTGGACGCCGTACTTTATGAACATGGGTTCGAGCACAGCGCGCAGTTCCGTGGAAGAACCATGAAAGGCTCCGGAGGAGTACAGGGGATGATGAAAATAACAGATCTTCCAGTCTGTTCCGGCATTGGCGAGTTCTTTTTCGAGCCATGCCAACTGTTTCGGGTCGAGGTAATCGGTATCCAAAGCGAAGAATTCTACATTGCCTTTTTTGTAGGAATAGTATTGCTGGCCATTCATGTTAAAAAACTTGTAGAAGCGCTCATTGGTGTCGTCATGGTTGCCCAAGGACGCGTAGAACTGCACCCCGGCATCGAGGAGCGGTTTATAGGGAGTCTCAAACTTCTTCTTTAAGTCGGCAGGACTGCTCCCGCCGTAAATGTTGTCGCCCAGCATGATGACAAAGTTAAAAGGAAACTTCTGGTGAAAATCCAGCATGCGTTGTGCGACTTCGTATTGCGGAGGGGCTCCCGTCCCCATATCCCCAATCGCCACGAAACGCACCGAGCCGGATTTGAGGGGCAGCGTGACGTCCTGCGCGCGCAGGACCGGCCCGCCGAGGAGGGTCACAAGGAGTAAAGTGAAACGTCGCATATTACGCATAACCTCTAAGGAATGGCAGCGGAGATAAAATCGATCACCAGTCTGGCTTCGGTATCCTGCAATACGAAATCATGACCGACAATTCGGTACGCCAGTTTTTCCGGCAACAAGGGAAGGCGCAGAAGCAAGGTAGGAGGCATCGTGGTGGTTGGCAGGTGCTCCGGGTAGGCGGCATTCACCGTCAAGTGAACTCCCGCCACGGGTTCGCCCTGGCGAATGGTTTTGCGG
Source organism: Bryobacterales bacterium (assembly GCA_025350625.1). Classification (GTDB taxonomy): domain Bacteria; phylum Acidobacteriota; class Terriglobia; order Bryobacterales; family Bryobacteraceae; genus Palsa-187. The sequence continues at coordinate 10,914 of JANXXL010000302.1, forward strand.
ACATTGGGAGCCGATGCTCCCTGCAGCGTGCCGCGGATCACTCGGACAAACTGCTCGCTGATTTCAGGTGTAAATACATCGCCTTGTTTAGCGCTGCTTCGCGACTCGCGGATTGCCTGCGCCAGCGAATGCCGGCGGTCGACGATCTGTTCCTGGCGTTTGGTGGTGCGTTCATTCGGTAACGCCTTGCGCAATTTGAGGTATTGATCTAGCCGTTGCGAAAAATCGCCAAACGTGGGATTTTCCGCTTGGGGCGTGACTTTGTGCGGAGTGTCTGCGTTTAGGCGAACGCTTCCGGCGCCTATCGCGATCAATAAAATCGCTTGCAAAAATCTGTTTGGATTCACCACTTAGGAAACCTCCCGCATCATTGTCAGGTCAGCTCGGTTATTTCCTTTACGGCTTCCTTCACGGCTGTCTTTACGACGCTCTTGACGGCGCTCTTGACGGTCGATTTTAGATCGCCATTGGCTACGGCTTCTTTGCCCGCCCGGCTGACCGCCTGCTTGATAGCTTTTTTGAGAGTAATTTTCAGCGGCGACATTTCCTTGGCGAGAGCCCGGTTGGCCTTAGCGACGTTCTCCGGAACCACCCCCGCGTTAACTTTCACGGTGTCGCGCGCTTCGTCAAAACCGCTGGCTATCCAGTCTTCCTCGAAAGTGGAAGTCAAGGATTTCACTACGCTCGAATCCTTAACGATAATTCCGATCTCGCGGCGTAAATCCAGCTCCGGCTGGCGCAGGCTCTGACTGCCCACAAAGGCCTGGCTTCCGTCGCGGATGATGGTGCGCGTGTGCAGACGCATGCTGGTGAGCGGCGTCACTTTAAGGTTGGAACTGCGGGCGGCTATGCTGCCGATGATCTTGATATCCAGACCCGCCTTGGCATGCTCTTCGAGCATCTTCATGATCTGCTTGTCGGCGACCTTGGGGTCGTAGATCAGCAGTTGTTTCCGGGCTTGCTTGATGAAATTCGAAAGCTCTTTGCGGGAGTTCGCAGGACTCACGACGAAAACATTGTGCCCTGCGGTATAAGTCTGCCGGTTGAGATCCGTCTCGAATAAGCGGAGGGCCTCTTGTACCACCTTCGCGCTCTTGGTAACGATCCCGAAGCCGCGGCTATGGTCGATGTCCAAATGCACAAAGTTGAACGACAGGACAAATAGCGTCCTGCGGTCGACGATCATCATCTTCCCGTGATAACGGATCAAATCGTCCGCCGTCCGCCCCACCGTTATGCCGGCTTCGAGAAAGCGCATTTCGAGGTTGCGAAGCTTCGGTTCGCCTCCCCGGTTGGTGTGGGCGATCAACGCGCGAACGGCAACTCCGCGGCCGGAGGCGGCTTTGAGCGCGGTCTCCAGTTCTTTCCAGTCCATGCGGAAGATCAGAATATCGATACTCTTCTTGGCTGCCTTGATTCCGGCAAGCAAGGGAGCGATGCCGTCGCGCGGTTGGATAAGTAGTTTCAGGATCGAGTCCTTCTCATGGGCGTTCCCAGGCTGTCGAAGCATTTAGGGGGCCATTTGTTCTGCGCCCTCGCCCCATCCGGCCCCATTCGTAACTCACTCCAACCAAGATACATGACCTTTACCGGTCACGTGACCGGATGCCGCCGCTACATCGGCAATTACCTGCCAGTGGCAGATGTAGCAGGGTAATCCGGCGATGGGACAAACGGCTATCCACGTGCCTCGTTTTTGTCGTGCTTTCGCTCCAGGAGGTCCTATGACCAGATTCTTTAAGGTTTTCGCGGCGGCCGGCGCGCTCGCCTCTTTTCCGCTTGGCGCCTTCGAAAAGCCCAACCCTGCCGCCTCTGTGAACGCGGTTCCGGCGACGGCCCTGTGGACCGACCGCGGTGACGTCAGCCTGCTCAATTTGTTTTATGGCATCGGCGGCAAAGAGCACGAGCCGGCCGGAAAGTTCACCTTCGTCAAAGAAGACATGGGGGGCACTTCCGCCAAATTCGAAGTGGTGGATGAACAAGGCGTCAAATGGAAAGCCAAGCTGGGGGAAGAAACCAGGTCTGAGACCGCCGCGGCGCGCCTGGTATGGGCCGCGGGCTACTTCACCGATGAAGATTATTACCTCCCTGAAATTCGCATTGAGAAAATGGGGAAGCTCGATCGCGGAAGCAAGTTTGTTTCGGCCGACGGCGTGGTCCGCGGCGTCCGGCTGGAACGCAAACTGAAAGGGGAAAAGAAAACCGGAAATTGGAGCTGGTTTAAAAATCCCATGACGGGAACCAAGGAGCTGAACGGCTTAAGGATCATGATGGCGCTGATCAACAATTGGGATTTGAAAGAAATCAACAATGCCATCTACGCCGAAAAGGACCAGGCTCCGCGCTACGTAGTGAGCGATCTGGGGGCTACGTTTGGGGAGACCGGAAATAGTATCACCCGATCGAAAAGTAATCCGGGCGATTACAGCGGATCGAAGTTCATCCAAAAAGTAACGGCGGATCATGTCGATTTTTTCCTGACCAGCCGGCCGTTTTTCCTCTCGGCGGTTAATGTGTCCAACTATGCCAGGCGTACGCACATGCAAGAGATCGCTAAAGACATTCCGCTGGCGGATGCCAAATGGCTGGGCAAATTACTGGAGCCGCTTTCCGACGAACAGATTCGCGATTGCTTTCGCGCCGCCGGGTATGCGGCGGAAGATGTCGAGGCGAATGCGGCCATGGTCAAGGAACGAATTAGAGACCTGAACCGGCTCTGACGGTTCGAGAAACTCTACTTATCCGCCGGCGATGGTTCCTGCGGAGTTCCCAGTTGCAGTCCATAAAGTTCGGCGTATAACCCGCCCGCGGCGAGCAATTCCGAGTGCGTGCCGCGCTCGGCGATCTGAAAGTCCTGCACCACGAAAATGACATCCGCGCGCTGAATGGTAGCCAGATGATGCGCGATCACCACACAGGTTTTGTCCTTCATCAAACGCTCCAGCGCCTCGAAAACCACTTGTTCGGATGCGGCATCCAGGCCGGATGTAGGCTCGTCCAGAAGGAGAATCGGCGTATTCCGTATGATGGCCCGCGCGATGGCGACGCGCTGACGCTGGCCGCCCGAGAGCGATACGCCGCGTTCGCCCACCATGGTGTCGTACCCGTCCGCCATCTTCTCGATAAATTCGTGCGCGTTGGCCAGTTCTGCGGCGCGGATGATCTCGGCGCGCTGCGCTTCGGGCTTGCCGTAGGCGATATTCTGCCAAATCGGGGCCCTGAAAAGCACGGTGTCTTGCAGCACGAAGCTCATCTGCTCGCGCAGCGAATGCAAAGTGTACTGCCGAATATCGGACCCGTCAATTTTGACTTGCCCTGCGGTGGGGTCGTAAAAACGAGGGATCAGGCTCACGATGGTGGATTTGCCGGCGCCGCTGGGTCCTACGAAAGCAGCGACCTGGCCCGGCTCAATCTGCAGACTCACATCCGTCAAGATAGGCTGCTCCGGAGTGTAGCTGAAACTGACACGATCCAGCTCTATTTTGCCTTTGAATTTGGCGGCGCGGCGGGCGCGCGGAAGGTCCCTTACGCGGCTCACGGTGTTTAATACTTCCTGAATGCGTTCGTAGCTGACGGCCGCCTTCGAGACGGTATCGGTCATCTTCGAAAGTTCTCGGATAGGCTTGTACATCTTGCCTAGATACAGCAAAAAAACGATCAGTACGCCGGTGCTTAGCTGGCCGGCCATGGCCAGACGCGCGCCATAGCCCAGCACCAGGCACGTGCCGACGGCCGCCAGTACGTCGACCATGGGGGAAAGTTTGGCTTTCACCGATCGCGCATGCAATGCGGTCTCGACGTTTTCCAGGCTCTGCTCTTCGAAACGCTGTTGTTCGTAGTCTTCGCGGGAAAACGCTTTGACTACGCGGATCGACGAGAACACTTCCTGCACAATCGTGAGAAGCTCGCTTTGCTTCTGCCGCACCTCACGCGACGCCTTCTTGATGCGCTTAGTGAAGAAAAACACTACCAGAAAGAGCACTGGAACGATGGAGAGAGCGATTAATGTGAAGCGCCAGTTGATGTAGAGCATCACGCCCACCATTCCCGCCAGTGTGAGCGAGTTCACCAGCATACCCAGCAATGCGGAGGTAATGAAGTCCTGCACCGCTTCTATATCGCTGGTAACCCGGCTTATCAGGTCGCCGGTTCGCTTTTCATCGTGTTCGGCAAGCGACAGGTGATGGATATGCTGGTAAAGCGTCCCCCGCAGATCGTGCATCACCCATTGACCGACGCTGGTGGTCAGATACTTTTCGGTATAGGAACTAATCGCTCCGAAAATCGCGATTACCGCTACCGCGATTACCGCGAAATTCAGAATCGCGTATTTATCGGAGCCAGCCGTGTGGCTGATGACTGCGGTAAGCCATTTGGGCAACGGTTTCGATTGCAGCAGGTTGTCGACGATGACTTTGAGCGGCCAAGGTTCAAGGAGATCGGCAATGGTTTCGCCGATCACCGCGAGCAGCGCGATGGTCAAGGTCTTCCAGTGCGGCTGGAGGAGCGAGAACATCTGATGCCAGTTGGTGCTGGCGGTCGGATTCGGCGCCGCGGCTTTTTCGGCCATCGTGCCTAACTAGCCCCTCGCGCCAATTTCAAGCTGAGCAGCAGAGTGAGCGGTCCGTCCGGGCACATGTACACTCTTAGATCATAGCGGCGGGCAAAGCGCAGTGGTGCGGGCGCCACGGGGCCACCGGGATCAAGCGGGCAGTGGTTCGGGTGACGGATCAATCACGTCCGGGCCCGGTTCTTCGGGGTCGAGTATAGGTACGGGAGAGGGTCCCGGTTCTCTCGGATCGGGATCGGGGGGCGGGAGCTTGGGGTCAAAACTCTGGTTCGTTCTCATCATTATTATTCACCTTAGTCAACGAGAAACACTGGACTCGGCAGGCTTCGCTCTCAACTCCGCGAGTTCGCCCTGTAGTTTGGCCCAATCGATTTTTCGCTTTTCAGCGTCCTTTTCGCTTTTTGCGGATACGGGTTCGGAGGCATCATTATAGAACGCTAGAATATTCGCACGAAGCTCAGGCGCCATGCCGTTGAATTGCCGGGCTGAGAGTTTGCCCACCAGTTTCGCATAGGCTTCGTCGGCGCCCAGGTAGGCGCCGACGCGTGTTAAGTCGCCCAGATCGAAATTTCGATTCGGAAGATCGAGGTGGCCCGCGTCCACCCCCGCCAGCAGAACTTTATAAAGATCGATGGTGGTATTGAAGCTGGCCATAAACATTTTCTCTACCTCGGGAGTGGGCGCGCGAAATTGCAACGACTTCAGCGGGCCGATTTTCGGAACCACCCGAATAAACCACGCAATGACCCGAGTCTTGATCCCGGGCCGCTGATAGTCCTTGCCCCAATCCTTCTCATAGCTGGACCGCGAAAGGTTGTATAAGAATTTCTTACGAGTTATCCCGGGAGTGTCTTTTGTAATCTGATCTTTTTTGAGGTCCCAAGCTACGCGGATCATACCCGGAATAACGGAGCTGACGCCATACCGGTAGGAACCCAATGCTAGTCTGAAATTCGCAAACACGTCTTTCAGTTCGAGGCCGTAGGTGCCTTCAAATGCCCGCTCTAAGACCGGTTTCGATACCTCAAACCCGATAAACTTGTGATATTGATTCGACGCGTACTTCCCGCCGGCGACTTGGAGGACGTCCAGGCCAAACTCGGTTCTCATGTGGGAAGTGTGATCGTCCCAGTAAGTTACGCTCTTGCCGAATTTCTGCCCTAGTTTCGGGTAGAGAATCGGAACCGCCGGATTGATGGCGATACGATGCCCGCTAGTGTCGGCAGCATAATGAGCCAGGGCGCCGAGCGCGAAAGCATATTCGTCCAGATCTTGTGACTCACGGATCAGCGCAAGAATAAAATCTCCGCTCCGGACATAATGGGTCAAATCGCTGAAGAGGTGGCTGCCGAATGGGTAGTACCCCATATCCTGTAAAATGCAGCCGCCATAGGTGAAGGCGTGCGCCTTCTCGAGTTGCTCGGGAGTGGTGTCCGGAAAACGTTTCAGCAGGAGTTTTTGAATAGAGGTGTCCCAAACGGAATCGATAATTGCCTCGTGGGTGAGTACCGAGTATCCGCATAACATTGTCGATCCGAGCGTTAGGGCCGCTATAACTCGCACGCCGGCATAGAATCGTTTCACGTTATTCATGTTGACTCGAATTGGGCCTCAATCCTGCTTCGAAGCCGCCCATTCTGTAATCGACATCCCGTGCGGTGAGGGTATGTCTTCCGAGAAGCCGAACGTTTGCAGTCGACGACAGCCCGTTCTGGAGCCACATTCCTTGTACATCCCCAAAATCCAAGATTACGTGAATGTCGTGAACCCACCATGACGGGTCTTTGGCAGGCTCGCCTTCTATCCGATGAAGCAGATAAGTATCTGTGTCAACCCATATAACGCCTCTCAGCAGGTTGGTTTCGCGGCGCAGTGGTTTGATTTCGAGGACGTAACAGGCGTGATCCTTTATAGTGTCTTGGCGCAAGAAGCGGAATTGATAATTTCTCGAAGAGATATCGGTGTCAGCAGGGTTGGACAGAATCTGACTCTCGCTGTGCAGTATTCGCCGGACAATTTTCTCTCCGAACCCGGCGCCATCTGCCTTTTGAATATTAAATCTCTCCATAGCGGGAGGGATGAATTCAATCGCCGCACGGATTTCAGATTTATCCTTGGCTTCTTCTTTGGCAAATAAATGGTAAGCACGGACAACTTCGTAGGGGCGAAGCCGACTGCGATTTTGAATGCTTGCCTTGGTCAGGCGCGTAACTATTTCTTCGGTTGAAGGAAGGGTCTTAGGGAGTTGCGCGCGGCCACCGTCGATGGCTAAAGGAAGTGAGAGCGCCGTTAATAGTAGAAGTGCGTTGCCCACGGAAATGTTCAGATGCCGGACAGCGGTTCCTACTCGAAAGTGAAGCCGCTGTCCGAACAGTTAATCGTTTCTTAAACCACTGGCCGGCGGCCCTGTATGAGGCCTAAAACAACGGCCACGATCGCCAGTACCAGCAATATATGGATGAACCCCGACATCGTATAGGACGTGACTAATCCCAGGGCCCACATGATAAAAAGAATTACAGCAATTGTCCAAAGCATGTTGTTACACTCCTTGTTTGGTTGGTCGGGGTAACGGTTTATCCGTCACCATAAAATCTGCGCGGGCTTCGCTCGCCGATGCGACGCTGGTGGCGCCGGTGTTAATCAGGAGATGCTTGGCTCGCTTTACCCAGTCGGAATTGTCGCAGTGAACCGAAAGAAGCACCCCGCATTTTCGGAGGCGGCCTTCGAAGCGTTTCGCTTCGTACTCCGGGAATCCGGTGCCGATCAAAGCTCCTAGAATTGCACCGATGGTTCCTAGCGAACCCCACCCTGCGAGGGCCGCCATTATCGGGCCGGCCGCAATCCACTGTGCGAGTGCCGGAGCATTGATTAATCCCGTACCGGCTGCCCATCCCAGCGCTGCGCCGATAGCCGCGCCCAGAAAAGCGCCCGCGATCGCACTCTCAGGCGCCTTGGTGTTTTTCTCGTGTGCGAAGTCCTTCGACCCTTGGTTATCGGGGAGTAACGCGGAAATATCGGTGCTCCGATATCCTGCCGCTTTTAACGATTCTACCGCTTCTTCTATGCTGAGACGGTCTTTGTAGAGGCCGTAGACAGCCGTATTTGATGCCATAACGGATCGTTCTCCTCTCACGCGGTTAAATTGCACTTAGGGGGCCGTTATTGAAATTCCACTGTCCCTTCGCTACTTGCAGTCTTTGGGTAAACTTCGGGAAGGAAAACTTTTCCTATGACGCAAATTCTGCTGACAAAAAAAGGGCGCAACGGAAGTCCGCTGCGCCCAAACCAACGTATTTCTGATTGCCCAGAGTTAACGGCGCGAATGAGCCTCCGATTCGACGCCGTGCGTGCTCACGGACTTTTCACCGGCCGATGCAATATCATCGGCGCCGGTCTGCTTGAGCAGGTCCTTGGCCCGCGAGACGTCGTGCGAGCCGTCGCAGTGAACCGACAACAAGACCCCGCCGTCTTTTACCCGTCCTTCATAACGCTTGGCTTCGTACTCGGGAATACCCATTCCCACCAAAGCTCCGACCATGCCGCCCACTGCGCCGCCGACTCCTAATCCAGCCAGCGCGCCCATGATGGGACCGGCCGCGATAAAGGGTCCGACGCCTGGAATGGCGAGACTGCCAATCCCCGCCAGAAGACCCAAGGTCCCGCCAATCGCGCCACCGGCAGTGGCTCCGGTCGCGGTTCCCTCCGGCATCTTGGTGTTTTTTTCGTGCGCGAATTCCTTGGAGCTTTGGCTATCGGGCAATAACACCGAAATGTCATTGTTCGAAAAGCCGGCTGCTAGAATGCGGTCGACAGCGCGTTCCGCTGCCATGGAGTTCTTGTAAATTCCAAAAACTGCGGTATTTTTGCCTGCCATGATGTAATCCTCCTCAAGTTATTTCTTATTACTGCTTAACGGACATCTGGTCATTGACCTTGTCAGGGCCGCCGACGATCGAAGTGGCTTTAGCCAGAATCGCCTTTTTTTCCTCCTCGGACTTCACAGGTCCTTTGAGAGTGACGGTGCCATTCTGGCTGATTACTTTCACGTTATGGGCGTAAGTAGATAAACCCTTGTCGTCCATAATGGAGCGCCGTATGTCTTTCGTCAGATCCAAATCTGTACGATTGTTCTTTTGTTGATCGGCCGTGGGTTCGCCCGTGGCGCGGTCCCGCTTATTGACCTTGGTGTTGTCAGCTTTGGGATCGGGGGCATCGGGCGCCTGCGCATACACACCCAGGGAGGCTGCACTGAACGCAATGGCCAATATACCTCGTCGAAATTTCATCATCTGACCTCCAATCAAAAATTCCGAATGCGCCAGGCAATGACCGGGCGCACTCAGTGGTTAGAGCCACCTACCGCCGCATTGTTTCGTCAGGATGCCAAAGAACTGATTAGGGGTGGTTTTGAGGCGCGGCGGGGGAGCGGACTTTGTAGCGGTCAAACAGGTCCGGCATGAATTCAGAGAATGCGTTGCCTATGATGCGGCTAATAAATCCGAGGGCCACTTGATGGGTCACGTGACCCGCCGCCGACTGATCGGGACGCCAGGTGTTGGATATCAGAATTCCGCCGGGAAGCGCAAGATAGCGGGCATACGCGGGCTGTGTGGCACCGGCGCGGTTATGGTCGACGAAGGCCATTTTCACGACGTGGCCAATCCGCGTTTTCACGGGCTGGCCCGCCGCTCGAAAATATCGAGGATCTTCTCCCCAAAGGCTTCCGATTCCCGCCTCGATAGCGTTACTGGTTCCACCTGCTGCGAGACGTGCCCCGTAGCGCTTGCCGAACCCGTCCCAATGCGGATCCCATACCTCCGGTTCGTTGCGCCAGGTTTGAATTCCCGCTACGAAGATTCCCGCTGCCAGGTTTTTGGGACCGAACGTGGAAAGCGCAACCCACCGCAACCGGTCGTGGCCAGAAAGCTCGACGGCAGGGGCCGCTATGGAAACGCTTTCGGTGCCCCCGCCCGACTGGCCCCAGACCGTGACCGTCATCACTGCAATTCCGATCGCCCAACGCATAGCCCAACCCTCCTCTAACTGTTAGAGAGTGGGAGTTGGACTTCGTTTCGATCAAGCGGGCCGGTTCCAGGCTACCGGCGCCGGGACATGAACTAGTACCGCTCTATAAAGGGCCTGTTTTATGGCGGAAACAATCGACTGTGTGATCATTGACCAAGCCTACCGCCTGCATGTAGGCATACACGATAGTACTGCCTACAAAATTGAATCCGCGTTGCCGCAGATCTTTGGAGAGGGCATCGCTCTCCTTGGTTTTCGCGGGAACGTCCGCCCGGCTGGTGCGCTTGCCGTCGATAGGCCGGTTCCCAACGAACGGCCATATATAGGCGTCGAAGGACCCGAATTCCTTTTGAATCGCCAGAAACGCGCGTGCATTTTTCACTGCGCTGTGCATCTTGAGCCGATTGCGCACCAGTCCTGGATCGAGCAGCAACTTTTCGATGCGCGCCGCGTTGAACCGCGAGACTTTGCGGGGATCAAATCCAGCGAGGGCCCGGCGGTAGTGTTCGCGTTTGCGCAGAATCGTTTCCCAGCTCAGGCCCGCCTGGGCGCCTTCGAGAATCAGCATCTCGAAGTGACGCCGATCGTCATGCACCGGCACGCCCCACTCGAGGTCGTGATACTCGACATAGTAAGCCTTATCGAGCGACACCCAGAAGCAGCGTTGTGGTTCGGCCGCCATGGTTACGATGATAGCCAACGCGTCCAGGATCGGACTAGAGAAGTGCAAGGAATTCTTCCTCGCTCAAGTTTGCCTGCTTGAGAATCCGATGTTTTAACAGCGTGGGAGGAATATCCTTCGCATGGACCGGAACCGTTACGTGGATTCCAGACTTTAAGCGGTGGAGCAATCGCGCATGGCTTCCCTTCAGGTGGTGAACGTAAAAACCCGCACGCAACAGTGCGACATCACCTCTATGGGCTTGGGGGCATGCCGAGCGGCGACTACGGAACGGTTACAGCCACCCGTTCTGTTGTCACGTCGGTAAGGTCAGCAGGAATTGGCTCCCCCGTTAGGATGACGCTTCCCAGATAACACCGGATCGCGTCTCGCGCCATTTCGCGCGCTTCCTCCAAGGTCTCACCAAAGGTGCGGATCTCAGGAATCACCGGCACAAATACGCTGAACCCGCCTTCCGGGAGGGGTTCGTAGCCGATAAGCTACAATAGAGCACATGCTGGCGGAGCCGAAAGGACTGCAGATTTATGTGACACCTGACGGCAAGCGGCCTTTTCAGGAATGGTTAGATGCTCTAAAAGATTATGAAGCTCAGGGCCGCGTACTATAGCAAGTCTGTAGGCGCCGGAGTTTCGGAACTGCGAATTGATGCTGGCCCCGTACTTCGGACAGGAGGGCCGTTCCATCGTGATTTTACTCTGCGGAGGAAGCAAAACGACCCAGCGCAAGAACATCACGGAAGCCCGAGCGTTCTTGAAGGATTATAGGAGTAGAAAAGATGCCAAGAAGCGCACCGTACGATGATTATCTGATCGAGTCCCTTAAAAATCAGCGCCGGGCGAAAGCCTACCTTAACGCCGCGCTCGAAGACGACGACCCGCGTGTGTTTCTGATGGCTCTGCGTAATGTTGCGCAAGCGCTTGGGTTCAGCAAGGTGGCCGCGAAAAGTACGCTGAATCGAGAGAGCCTGTATAAGATGCTTTCAAAGCGTGGCAATCCCAGCCTGCAGAGTCTCAACGCGTTGCTCGATAGCCTGGGCTTCCATCTCGCGGTCGCGTCGAAAGACGGGGCGTGAAGCGCGGTCTAGAATGGAATCATGAGCGCTTTGGAAGTGCTGCGCGCCAAGCAATCTGAGATCCAGTCCATCGCCGCTAAGCACGGCGCGGGAAATCTGCGCGTGTTCGGCTCGGTAGCCCGCGGCGACGCGCGTGAGAATAGTGACGTCGATATATTGATCGACATTGTAGGCCCGACGACTCCGTGGTTTCCCGGCGGTTTGCTCTCCGACCTCGAAGCTGCCCTTGGCCGGAGTGTGGACATAGTGATTGCCCGGTCGCTCCATCCGCTGCTTCGCGAATCTGTCCTCAAGGAAGCCGTCCCTTTGTGAAGGACGACCGGAAGTATCTGTTCCACATTTTGGAATGCGTAGCTCGGATTGAGGAGGATGTGCGTGGACGGCTCCGTTGCGTTCGATGCGGCGCACACTATCCAAGACGCGGTGATTCGCAATCTGCAGGTGATGGCGGAGTCAACACAACGGCTATCCGATATGTTGAAGGCGAAGCACCCTGAAATCCCGTGGGCTGGCATTGCCGGCTTCCGAAATCTATTGGTTCATGACTATTTCGGGATCGACTTGCGCGTCGTATGGCAGATCGTAGTAAAGGATGTTCCCGAATTGAAGGCGGCAGTCGTCGGGATACTACAGTCCCGCTGTTAGTGGCGGTTCAATGACAAGGTTGCCCGTGATACGACGCCGGAAGTCCTCCACCTTATTTTGGGCACTCTTCGCCTCCTGCACGGATTCCCACAATTCTTCGTTCTGCTTCCGCAACACGTCGATTTTTCGGTGGGCGATTCCGTCGGCGATGAGATGAGCACTTCTATGTCGACGAGCAGTTTCGTCTTTCAATTGTTCGCTTCTGCTACCTGCCCAGAAGGATATTGCACTGAAATCGGCGGCTGCTATTCCCAGATACGGTACGAAGACGGCAAGCAGAGCAAATCCAATCGCCAAGTACTGGGTTGTCTTGCTGACAAGTCTAGTTGATTTGGATTTCGCATGTCGGCAGTTTTGAAAGTCGGTCGATCCTCTAACTACACCCGCTAGTCCCGCCGCAGTTCTCGCACTTGTAGCAAGAGCCGTTGCGGGTCATCAGCCCGCCGCATTCCGAACAGCTAGGGGCGTCGGTGGCGATTGCGGCGAAGGGGAGTTTCTGCTGCGGCTCGGGTTCGGTGATGGCGAGCTTCGGCGAATCGCCGGCTTCGCCTGCGGCGTATTCGGCGCCGAGGAACTTTGCGCCTAGCCAGCGGAAGATGTAATCCATGATGGATTTCGCGTAGGGCACCTGCGGGTTGCCGGTCCAGCCGCTGGGTTCGAAACGCACGTGGCTGAACTTATCGACGAAGAACTTCAGCGGCACGCCGTATTGCAGCCCGTGGCTGATGGCGGTCGCGAAACTGTCCATCAGGCCGGAGATGGTGGAGCCTTCCTTGGCCATGCGGATGAACAGCTCACCCGGCAGCCCATCGTCATAGAGGCCGACGGTGAGGTAGCCTTCGTGGCCGCCGATCGAAAACTTGTGCGTGATAGAATTGCGCTCGTCGCGGAGCTTGCGGCGAACCGGGCGGTAGACCACTTTCTCGACAATCTTCTCTTCGATCTGCGCGGGGCCATTTGCGGCCTTTGCGCCCTTGGCGGTGCCGGAGCTCAGCGGCTGCACGCGTTTCGAGTTGTCGCGGTAGATGGCCACCGCCTTCAGTCCCAGCTTCCAGCTTTCGGTGTAGGCGTCCATGACGTCTTCGACCGTGCACTCTTCGGGCATGTTGATGGTCTTCGAAATCGCGCCCGAAATGAAGGGCTGCACCGCCGCCATCATGTGCACGTGGCCCATGTAAGGGATGGAGCGCACGCCGTTCTGCGGGCGGAAGCTGCAATCGAATACCGGCAGGTGCTCGGGCTTGAGCAGCGGAGCGCCTTCGATGGTTCCGCTCGAATCAATGTGATCGACGATGGCGTTGATTTGCGCGGTGTTGTAACCCAGTTTCGTCAGCGCCGCGGGAACCGTGTTGTTTACGATCTTGATCACGCCGCCGCCGACCAGCTTCTTGTACTTCACCAGAGCCAGGTCGGGCTCGATACCGGTGGTGTCGCAATCCATCATGAATCCGATGGTGCCTGTGGGTGCGAGCACGGTGGTCTGCGCATTGCGGTAGCCGGCGATTTTGCCGAGATCGTAAGCTTCTTGCCAGCATGCGCGCGCGTTTTCGTAGACGGCGGCGGGGACGCGATGGCTGTCGATGCGCGAAGTCGCATCGAGGTGCATGCGGATCACGTTGAGAAAGGGTTCTTCGTTGGCGGCGTAACCGGCACAGGGGCCGGTGGAACCTTCGGCGATGCGTGCGCTGCTGAGATACGCCTGGCCGCACATGATGGCGGTGAGCGCGGCGGCCCAGTCGCGGCCGTGGTCGCTGTCATAGGCAAGGCCCATCGACATTAAAAGCGCGCCGAGGTTGGCGTAGCCCAAGCCGAGCGGGCGGAAATCGTGCGAGTTCCTGGCGATCTTTTCGGTGGGGTACGCGGCGTTATCGACCAGAATTTCCTGCGCGATGATCACGGTGTCGACCGCGTGGCGATAGGCTTCGACATCGAAGACGCCGTCGGACTTCACGAACTTCATCAGGTTGAGCGATGCCAGATTGCAGGCTGAATCGTCCAGGAACATGTACTCGGAGCACGGATTCGACGCGTTGATGCGCGCCGTGTTCTTCGACGTGTGCCACCGATTGACGGTGGTGTCGTACTGCATGCCGGGATCGCCGCACTGGTGCGTGGCTTCGGCAATCTGGTGCATCAGGTCGCGGGCTTTATAGCGCTTCAAGGGCTGGTTGGCCAGGCGCGATTTGGTCCACCAGTCGCCGTCAGCGATGACGGCTTCCATGAATTCGTCGGTGACGCGCACGCTGTTGTTGGCGTTCTGGAAAAAGATGGAGCTATAGGCTTCGCCGTCGAGCGAGGAATCGTAGCCCGCGTCGATCAGCGTGTGGGCTTTCTTCTCCTCTTTCGCTTTGCACCAGATGAAGGCTTCGATGTCGGGGTGGTCTGCATTGAGAATCACCATCTTGGCCGCACGGCGCGTCTTGCCGCCGCTCTTGATCACTCCGGCGAAGGCGTCGAAACCTTTCATGAAGCTGAGCGGACCGGACGCGCGCCCGCCGCCCGAAAGCAATCCTTCTTCTTCACGCAGGGTCGACAGATTTGAGCCCGTGCCTGAGCCCCACTTGAACAGCATGCCTTCGGTCTTCGCCAGATCGAGAATCGATTCGAGCGTATCGCCCACCGAATTAATGAAGCACGCCGAGCATTGCGGCCGCGGATTTACCGGGTCGATTTTCTCGATCTGATCTGTGGCTTCGTCGTAACACCAGCCGTAGCCGCGAGTATCTTTGACGCCCACGTTGAACCATACCGGCGAGTTGAAACACGCCTTCTGCGTCAGCATCAAGTGCGCAAGCTCGTCGCGAAAACTGGCGGCGTCTTCTTTGGTTCGGAAGTAGCGCTGTTCGCCGCCCCAATCGGCAATAGTGTCGACCACGCGGCCGATCAATTGGCGCACGCTCGTCTCGCGCTGCGGCGTGCCGATCTTGCCGTGAAAATACTTGCTGACGACAATGTTGGTGGCGGTTTGCGACCAGTCCGCCGGGACCTCCACGTCGCGCTGCTCGAAGATGACTGCGCCTTTGTCGTTGCCAATGGAGGCGGTGCGCAGCTCCCAGGCGATCTCGTCATAGGGGGTTTTGCCCGCGTCCGTACGGGTGGTAAAGTAGCGCGGGAAATCCACGCCAATTCGTTCCGCGACCGGCACCGGCCGCCGCGCATCTTTCAGCTTCATAGCTACCCCTACACCCAATTGTCCCATGAGAAGTCCTTCAAAAAAAGATTCGCGGCAACTCCGACGATCACCGCTAGAACGATATGTTGCCCCAATATGTCGCACCTGTCAAGATGAAAATACTACATGTTGTGGTGAATGCACTAACGCCTATTTCCAGATGGACAATATGATGATAGGCATGTTAGGCTGACATCATGGCATGGGAAATCAGCCACTTGCAGGTCCTGGAGGCGGAGAGTATTCACATTTTCCGCGAAGTCGCTTCCGAGTTTCAGCGTCCAGTGATGCTTTATTCGATCGGCAAGGATTCTTCTGTAATGCTGCGCTTGGCCCAGAAGGCGTTTCACCCCGGGCCGATACCCTTTCCGCTTCTGCACGTCAACACCAGCTATAAGTTCAAGGAAATGATCGAGTTTCGGGATCGGCAGGCGGCGGAGCTAGGGGTCAGGGTGATTGTGAACACGAATCGTAAGGCTTTGGACGAGGGCGCCAACCCGCTGCGCCTCGGAACCGAACGTTGCTGTGGATTGTTGAAGACCACGGCGTTGCTAGATGGTTTGCGGGCAGGGAATTACGATGCCGCGTTCGGGGGGGCGCGCCGGGACGAAGAAAAATCTCGCGCCAAGGAGCGTGTGTACTCGTTTCGCGACACCTTGGGCCAATGGGACCCGAAGAACCAGCGTCCTGAGCTGTGGGACATCTATAACAGCCGCATCGAACCGGGCGAGAGCATCCGCGTGTTTCCGCTTTCGAACTGGACCGAGATGGATGTGTGGCAGTACATTCACCTGGAGAACATCCCGATCGTGCCGCTCTATTACGCGAAAGAACGCCCGGTGCTGGTGCGCGGGAATTCGCTGATCTTGCCCGAACAGGCCTTCATGGGACCGCGCGAGGGCGAGAAACTGCAGATGGTGAAATGCCGCATGCGTTCGCTCGGGTGCTCGCCTTGCACCGGCGCGATTCGTTCCGAAGCGGACACTATTCCGAAGATCATCGCCGAACTCGTGGCCGCCCGGAATTCCGAGCGCGAGAACCGCGTGATCGACCACGACCGCGAAGGGTCGATGGAGTTGAAGAAGCGGGAAGGATACTTCTGACGATGGCGGCGCTGCCGGTGGTAGAGAACCCGACATTCGACGTAGAAGAGTTTCTGCGGCAGGAGCAATCGAAAGACCTGCTGCGTTTTACGACTGCCGGGAGTGTCGACGACGGGAAATCCACACTGATCGGGCGGCTGTTGCACGACGCGCGCGGGGCTTACGAAGATCAACTGAAACAGGCGATCCGCGGCGGCGAAATCGATTTTTCGCTGCTGACCGATGGGCTGCGCGCAGAACGCGAGCAAGGGATCACCATCGACGTTGCTTATCGCTACTTCGCCACGCCGAAACGCAAATTCATTCTGGCGGACACGCCGGGGCATGAGCAGTACACGCGCAACATGGCCACTGGCGCTTCGACCGCGCAACTGGCGATCATACTGCTCGACGCGAAGCGCGGGATCACGACGCAATCCATGCGGCACGCCTATATTGCATCGCTCTTGGGGATTCCGCACTTCGTGATCGCGGTAAATAAGATGGACCTGGTCGATTACGAACAGCGCGTGTTCCACCGGATTCGCGCAGAGTTCGCTCCGTTTCTGACGCGGCTGGGCGTCGAAGGCGCCTACTTCCTGCCGCTGAGCGCGCTTAAGGGCGATAACGTCGTCGATAAGAGCAAGCACATGCCGTGGTTTGACGGGCATAGTTTGCTGCATCATTTGGAGTCCGTCGACACCTCGCCGGTCACGGTGCATGCGCCGTTTCGCATGGCGGTGCAGCGAGTGGTCCGTCCGGATATGACCTTCCGCGGCTACGCCGGGCAGATTGCTTCGGGGGTGGTGCGGCCGGGCGACGAAGTTTTGACGCAGCCTTCGGGACGGCGGACGCGGGTCGATCGAATCGTGGCGTGGGAGGGCGATCTTAAAGTGGCCCATGCTCCCATGTCGGTGACGCTCACGCTTTCCGATGAGATCGACATCAGCCGCGGCGATATGATCAGCAGTGGTCCCGAACCGGTGGCCGCGCGGGCGGTTGAGGCCACCATGGTGTGGTTCGATGCGAAGCCGCTCGATCCCTCGGGGCACTATCTGATCAAGCATACGGCGCAGATGGTTCCGGCGCGGGTCGAATCGGTTGAATACCGCGTGAACGTGAACACATTGCATGCGGAATCGGTGCGCGGCCTGGCGATGAACGAAGTCGGCGTGGTGCATCTGTCCACGGCGCGGCCGATTTTCTTCGATCCCTATCGCGAGAATCGGGGCGCGGGCGCGTTCATTCTCATTGATCGCCAAACCAACGCGACCGCTGCCGCCGGCATGATCATTTCGGCGACGGAAGCGGGCACCGAGAGCGCGGCCGAACGTCTGGCAAGATTGGTCCGTGCATCGGTCCCTCCTGGCGCGCATCTAAACCTGCCGGCTGAAGAGGAGGCCGCGATTGCGCTGCTGCGCAAGGCGCTTCAAGGATTCTTTCGTCATGAGTGAACTGGAACAGAAAATTCAAGACGCCCGGCGGCTCATTGCCGGTGAGCTAGCGAAGCCGGGCGGGGCTTGCATCACCTCCAGTTTTCAGGCGGAGTGCGTGGTGCTGGTGCACCTGTTAAAGGAGCAGCGACCCGATATGCCAGTGTTGTTCCTCGAGACCGGGTATCATTTCGCGGAGACGCTCGATTACCGCGATCGAATGACGCGCGACTGGAATCTGAACCTGGTGAATCTGGAGGCCAAGCGGAGCGTGAAAGAGCAGGAAGCGCTCTTCGGCATCCTCAACCAGACGGAACCCAGCAAGTGCTGCGGCCTGCGCAAGGTGGAACCGCTGTTTGCCGGGCTCGCGAACTATGACACATGGTTCACGGCGCTGCGGCGCGAACAATCTCCCACGCGCGCCAATCTGCAACCGGTAGAGGCGTTCAAGCTGCCCGCGGGAAAGACCCTGGAAAAGGTGAGTCCGCTGGCGATGTGGACCAATAAAGATGTATGGCAGTACCTAAGCCGGTGCAACATTCCGGCGTTGCCGCTCTACGATCAGGGCTACACCAGTATTGGCTGCCAACCCTGCACTGCTCTGCCCTTCGATCCCGCCAACCTCCGCTCCGGGCGCTGGCAGGGCAAGGAAAAGCTGGAGTGCGGGATCCACATTCAGGCCGAGTAACCGGCGCGGCGATCGCATGACCTACTTGCTGGGATTCGTGATTGCCATCGCGATCGGACTCACCGGGGTCGGCGCCGGAACCTTAACCACTCCACTGTTGATTTTGACGGTGGGCTTGCCGGCTCGCATTGCTGTCGGGACCGCGCTCATCTTCGGCGCTGTTGTGAAGATCATCACGTCGCCGGTCTACATGGCGCGCCGTCAAGTGGACTGGCGCACCCTTGGATACATGGTCGCGGGGGGCGTGCCGGGGGTCTTGATTGGTGTGTTTCTTCTGCGCGGCGTGGATGGCAAAATGATCACCGGCGTAATCGGGGCGACCATCGTAGTCGTTGCTATGTTCAACCTGTTTCATCCCACGGCCGAGCATCGTCGCGACCGTACCAAATGGCTTGCTTTGCTGGCCCTGCCGATTGGAACCGAAGTGGGGTTCTCGTCGGCCGGTGCCGGCGCTTTAGGCGCGCTTACGCTCTTGAGCATGACCACGCTGAGCGCCGCCGCCGTGGTGGGCACAGATCTGGTTTTTGGATTGGTAATTTCGCTGATCGGCGGGGGCGTGAACGCGGCGATGGGTAATCTGGATGGCTCGGTTCTCTTGCAGTTGCTGATGGGCGGAATACCAGGTGCGGTTCTCGGCGCTTTCCTCGCGGGCAAGGTTCCATCGAAGCAGTTACGGATGGGGCTCTCTGGCGCGATGGCGCTGCTGGGAGCAAGTCTCTTCTACAAAGGCTTTTTTTAAGCCGATTTAGTTCGCGGCATCCACCCTTAAAGGCGATTCCAGCTTAAAAGTGAGAACGGTCTCGGCGGGAATCCGAATCGACTTCCCTCGGGTCACGATTTGGGTGCCTGCGCCCGCGCCCGCGCCCGCCGCTGCGCCGATGGCCGCGCCCCTGCCGCCCCCGGCTATCGCACCGATGATTGAACCGATCACGGCGCCGCCGCCGGTAAACTCCGCGGTTCGCCGGTTCTTGCCCACGCCGGCACGTCCCTTTGTCAGCATGTCCTGGGTGTCCAACCTATAACGGCGGCCGTCAACCGATACCGAGTCGAGATCCAGCACCAGATCGGATTGGCCCTTGATGCGTCCGCCTCTAACCGCGGATCGAATAATAATTTGCGCGTTTGAACCCCGCGGGATCACCACCGCGCCGCCGGCGTCGGTCACATCCCGGGTGACTTCGGCTGCATAGGTCTGGCCTTGCGAGGCGATGGCCGCATCGATGGTTTCCTCCGAACGGACCGGAATCAGCGCTCCCGCGGGCAGCGAGTAGGTAGTGCTGCGAATGGCTGACTGGAGCGGGTGGTAATGATCGTTATGGATATCGTCGGAACGGGAACGGAACGCGCCGGTGCTGTTAGAACTGGATTGGGTTGCGCCGCCATCGACCGGCAGCGGCGGGGCTTGGTCGTAATCGACCGACCTCACCTGACTCATCGAGTAGGTATGCGATAGCCGGTCGTCACCAAGCAAAGTGATTCCGGAGGGCGAGCTGGCGGTGACGGTCCCCGCGATCTGGGTGCCGTCGCGCATGGTCACGGTGGCGTGAGGAGCGTCAGCCGGCGCCGTCCCCCTGTTGGCGCAGGAAACTGCGAGTCCAGCGAACAGCAGCGCCGGAAGCATTAAAACCCGTTGTCGATGAGAAATTGACATGTCCATCCCTTTGTTAAAGATATAACCTTCAAGCAAGCGTTACAAGCTTCCATCCACGGCCTATTTCGACAGATCGGCAGAAGTGGGCTGCCCGATTAATAGGGGACCGTACGCCTGACTAAGCCGCAGCCTTAGTACGTTTAGGCGATTGATCGGCTATGAACCTGATGGTACCTATGAGCTAGCGTATGACATACATGAAGTTGGTCACCGGCGGGGTAAAACACCACCTTTGTGTGGTGGATCAACCCGGCGGTGAATCGCTCACCTTGTGCGGCTGCGTATTGACGCGGGCGCATAACTGGAAGCGGATCAGGGGCCTTGAAGGCGATGAGTGCGCCGGATGCGCGGAGCTCGCCTTTGGCGGCGATCAGCCCGTGTTGGCAGGCCAGGAAGCGCGCGCCAGCCGCTAGAAACGTTATAATCATAGTGTGGCACGCGGTTGGGAAAGTAAGTCGGTCGAAGCGCAGATCGAATCCGCGAACGGCCGCCGGGGCGAACCCAAACCGAGGCTGACACCGGAACAACTGGATGTCCAGCGCAAGCGGGAGAGCCTGCTGCTTCATCGGACGCGCGTCCTTTCCGATTTAACCAAGTGCACTGAGGAGCGCTACCGCAAGACGCTGGCCGATGGTCTGGCGTTTCTCGAACAGCAATTAGCGGCTCTCGGGTGGCAGCGCTAAATTCCAAAGACCTGCGGCATTTGATACAGTGGGTCGTTTGGAACAAACCACCGCATCGTCCATAAAAATCGTGCCCAGCGGCAGGGCGCTAGGGGCGGAGATCGAGGGCGTTGACCTGCGCACCCTCGATGACCGCGAGTTCGCCGCTATTCATGCCGCGTGGCTCGACCACTTGGTGCTGCTGATTCGCGGGCAGCGCCTGGAAGACGACCATCTGATTGCATTCAGCCGCCGCCTGGGTGAGCTCGACTGGGCGCCGGTCCAGGAAACCGGGCGGCGTTTCGTCGAAGGTTATCCGGAGATTTACGTAGTCTCGAACGTGGTCGAAAACGGCGAGCCCATCGGGAGCCTGGGCGCGGGCGAAGCTACCTGGCATACCGATATGTCGTATCTCGAAGCCCCTCCCAAGGCCAGTATGCTTTACGCGCTGGAGGTGCCGGCGGCCGGCGGGAACACTTATTTCTGCAATATGTACCGGGCCTATGAATTGCTACCGGAAGCATTGCAACGTCGCGTCGCGGGGTTGTCTCTCAAGCATGACGGAACCTATAACAGCGGCGGTTACGTGCGGCAGGGCGTGGAGGCGGTGGACGATCCGGTGACTTCCGCGGGCGTCTACCATCCGTTAGTGTGCACGCATCCGGAAAGCGGACGGCGCGCATTATTCCTGGGGCGGCGGCGGAATGCCTACATCGGCGGATTGCCGCTCGATGAATCGGAAGCGCTGCTCGATGAACTATGGAGCTACGCCTCGCGCGAGGATGTGACCTGGTATAACCAGTGGCGCACCGGCGACGTGGTCCTCTGGGACAACCGCTGCACCATGCACCGGCGCGATCCCTTCGATCCCGCCGCGCGACGCGTGCTGCATCGCACGCAAATCAAGGGCGAAACCCGCCCGGCTGCGTGAACGCGCGGCACGCCGGACAATCGACGGCGCGGCAGCAGGGGGCTCCGAGGCCCGCGCCGGGCAAACTGCGCGCTCCGCAAGTGGTGCTGGCGCTGCTTTGCGTAATGTATCTGATCCTGTTTGTGGATCGGGTAAATATGTCGACGGCAGCCCCGTTAATCAAAGTAGACCTGCACTTGACGAATACCCAGTTGGGATTGGCGTTTTCAGCCTTCGCCATTCCTTATGCCGTGTTCCAATTGATCGGCGGATGGATCGGCGACAAGTTCGGGCCGCGCATGACGCTCTCGGTGGGCTGCGCGATTGTTTGCGTATCCACGATACTGACGGGCGCGGTGGGCGGGTTCGCGTCGCTGTTCGCGGCGCGGCTGGCGCTGGGCTTCGGCGAAGGTGCGGCGCTGCCTACGGCGACGCGCGCGATGGCGAGCTGGACGCCGGTCGAAAAATGGGGCTTTGCGCAAGGCATCACGCACTCGTTTGCGCGCATCGGCAATGCGGTGACGCCGCCTTTGATCGCCGCGATGCTGGTGGTAATGAGCTGGCGCGTGTCCTTCGTGGTATTGGGAGTGGCCAGCCTCTTATGGCTCATAGTATGGGCCTGGTATTTTCGCAACGATCCGCGCGAGCACCCCTCGATTACCGAAGCGGACCTTGCGACCTTGCCCGCACCGCTGAGCCGGCGCAGGGTGGTGCCGTGGTTCAAGCTCGCGCGGCGGATTTTGCCGGTGACCATCGTGGATTTTTGTTACGGCTGGACGCTGAGGCTGTTTTTGAGCTGGATTCCCGCGTTCTTTTTCGAGAATTATCATTTGAATTTGCAGTCGTCGGCCATGTTTTCGGCAGGAGTGTTGTTCGCGGGCGTGGTGGGCGATACCGTCGGCGGCGTGGTCAGCGACCGCTTGTTGCGGCGGACCGGCAGTCTGATCGTGGCCCGGCGCAGGGTGATCGTGACGGGGTTCCTGGGGGCGCTGGTATTCCTGATTCCGGTGGTGCTGATTCACAACCTGACCGTGGCGGCGATTTGCCTCTCGCTGGCGTTCTTTTTTGCCGAATTGATAGTAGCGCCCATTTGGTCGGTGCCTATGGACATTGCGCCCGCCTATGCGGGGTCGGCCAGCGGCATGATGAATTTCGGCTTTGGCGTGGCGGGATTGGTCTCGCCCGCGAGTTTCGGATACCTGGTAGACCGGACCGGGAGCTGGGTGGTGCCTTTCATAGGTTCCATCGTGCTGCTGCTGGTGGGCGCGGTGTTGGCGGCGCGGTTGCGGCCGGATGTGAAGTTCGAGGACACAGTGACGTATGCTTAGCAAAACGTTGGGTTGGGGCGTCACCAGCGTGTTCATGTTGTCTTTCGCATGGTGGATGGTCGATCCCCAAGGCTTCTCGCAAAATCCGGTTCTTAGCTGGCTGCGGGAACTGACCTTGCGTTCCCAGGGATATCGTCATTAATCGCTTCTGCGCTGCTGCCGATACCGTGTTACAGTTAAAAGCGTAGTTTGTCAGTTCGCTGATTTAGGCATCTTTAACATTGTCCGGTCCGCCGCCTTTGTCCGATCCTGCCCATGATTTGCTGTTCTGCAACTGCAGAAGGAAACTAAATGAAAAACATATTTGTAGGAAATCTCAGCTTCGGTGCTACCGAAGATGCGATTCGATCCATGTTTGAAGCTTACGGTACGGTTGACCGCGTCAGCGTCGTCACCGACCGCGATACAGGACAGGCCCGAGGCTTCGGGTTCGTCGAGATGAGCAACAACGCAGAGGGCGACCGCGCCATTGCCGAGCTGAACGGCCGGGAACTCGACGGCCGCGCGCTGAACGTCAATGAAGCGCGTCCGAAAGAGGATCGCGGATTCGGCGGCGGCGGCGGCGGTGGACGGGGCAAAGGCGGCGGTGGCGGGTTCGGTGGTCAACGCCGCAACAACCGTTACTGACTTGCGGCTATAGAATTCGGGGCGGCGCCTTTCAAGGCGCCGCCCCGTTTCCGTTTAACAGGGGAACAAATCAGCTAGTTTGCGTTGACGGCGGTGAGCAAAGCGTCGTATACGGTATCGAAGATAGTGCTCATGCTGAGTACAATGCCCGGCACCACGGCGCCAGCGCCGACAGCCATAAAACCGGCGAGTAAAGCGTACTCGATCAGGTCCTGGGCTTTAGTTTCTCGCCACAGCCTGCTTTTGCCCAGGAATATTCTCATAAACCGACGTTTCATAGCTGATGTTAAAGCGGACGCGATTCTGCGGGCAATGAGCTAAGCGCCTGAAGTTTCAAACGGTAAGACCGTATCACTTAGGCTTCGCGCGGGCTATGTGAGAGCTAAGCCAATAACTTCCGTAATCGCGTTTCGAGCGTGGTCTGGATTTTTTCGCTCGGGATCAGCTTGCTCAGGAAGCCGATATCGGCATCAAGCGTGAGGTCGTGGTCGGTGACTTCAACGGTCCCGCTCACCGGATTCCTGATGAATCCCATCCGCGCCGTGAGCGAAAACGTCATTAGGTTACCCTGCCAGGCCTTATGCTGATCGGTGATCGCGATGGGACCCTGCACCAGGCCTCGAAAGACATCGTCGAAGGCCCGGTCCACCATCTGGATCATCTGCTGCCGGTCTTTGGTGTGAGCAATCGTGATCCGCATGGGTTGGGGGCCGCCATTCCATTATGCATGGACCGGCTGATGACTAAATTCTTCCAGCATCTTTTCGTTAAAAGCGGAAAGGTCGTCGGGTTTCCGGCTGGTGACGATGCCGCGGTCAACGACTACGGGGCTATCCGTCCAGTTAGCGCCGGCGTTAGTCAAATCTGTTTTTAGGGAGGGCCACGAGGTCATCTTATATCCGCGAACCACGTCCGCTTCGACCAGCAACCAAGGCCCGTGGCAGATGGCAGCGATTGGCTTATGCGCCGCAAAAAAGCTGCTCACGAATTTGACGGCCTCCGGAATGGTACGGAGCTGGTCCGGATTGGCGACGCCTCCGGGGAGCAGGAGGGCATCGAAGTTATTCGGGTCGGCGGATTTCAATTCTTGATCTACGGGAAACCGGTCGCCTTTATCATGATGGTTCCAGCCTTGCACCTCGCGCGATTTCGGCGAGATGAGTGTGGTTACCGCCCCAGCGTCATCGAGCGCCTTGCGTGGCTTCGTCATTTCGACTTGTTCGAATCCATCCGTGATCAGTATGGCCACACGTTTGCCTTTAAGTTTGTCGGTCATGGTTGGGACTCCTTACTTGCAGTTAGATCCCGTCGCGGCTGTGAGTGTTTCAATAGCCGCTACTCGGCCATAGCAGGCAGCGAGGTGAAAGTGTGCGCGAGAGGTATGCGGAGAGCCAGCACTCCGATCTGTCCCGCAGATGGACCCACAAATTCAATGGTGCCGCGGATGCCCGCAGTAACCGGATAGCGATCGCTGCCGAGCGTAAACGCATAGTGTCCGTTAGCGGCCAAGGAAATCACATCCGTGGGAACGATCTGGATGCCGGTGTCGTCGCGAACTACCACCTGCACATTCACGGGCTGCGAAGACACGCTGTTTATCGCAATACCAGTCGCGGTGCCGTTGGTATTATCGAAAGCCAGTATATAGCCGCCGGCGTTGCGGTCCTCGAAGGGCACCGCCGCTTCCTGATCGTTGTGACGGAAGATCGCAAAGCCACGCACGTTTCCGTTCGAGCTCAATTGCGCGGACCCGGTGAGAAGATTTGCTGAGGCTGAACTCTCGACGATTAAAGTCGCGCCCGCGCTCAGTGTTTGGGCGACAGCGGGAACGGTGGCGGCGGTCCCGCTGCCTGACTGCGGAAAGGAAAGCGGCAGCGATATAGGATTACCAGTGCTATCGGCGAAGAAGCTGAGATTCGCCAGCGCCGCGGTGCTACCGGCGTTGACCAGAACGAAGGTAGTCTTCCAGCCGTCGCCGCCGGAAGCGAAGTGCGCGATACTCCCACCGCCCGTGCCAACATTGGCCAAAGCGGGAATGGTGGTGAGCGCGTTATTGGGTGGCGTGAACCGGATGCCCAGCACGCTGATCTGCCCTCCGGCGGGCGTATAGAACTCGATGGTGCCGCGCTTGGCCGCGGTGACCGGAAATCCCGCCGCCGCATCCGACAACACGAAGGCCAGGTGGCCGTTGCCGCCGAGTGAGATGGAGGCGCCGGGGGCGCCGATCACGGTGCCGGCGTCGTCGCGGATCACCACCGGAATGACTGCGTTCTGTGCCGACACATTCGCCACCGCCACCCCCATCACGATGCCGCTGGTATTGTCAAAAGCCAGGGTGTAAGAGCTGGCATTGCGTGTTTCGAGGGGCACCACGGTTTCCTGGGCCGTCACCACGTGATGGAAAATCGCGAACCCATCCACCGGCCCGGTAGCGGCGATTTGCGCGGAACCAATCTGTACCGGCGGGGTCTGCGGACCGGCAGTATTTATTATTAACGAAGCGTGGGCCGCCAGCGCTTCATCGAGCGAGGCGGCTAGAATGGGCCCGGTGTTCGCGGGCTGCTGCGGAAATCCCAGGGGCAGGGTGAGCGCGCCGCTCGGATCGCCGTAGAGATTCAGGCGGGCTTGCACCGGAGACGCACTCTTGTTGACGAGGGTAAAGGTGGTGGTCCAGTTCTCTTCGGCGGCAATGTGCGCCATGGAACCGATAAAGTTGAGGCCGGGTATGGATGCGGCCTGCTGAATAACGGTGTAGGTTAGTCCAGCCACGCTAATAGAGCCAGAGCGCGCGGGGCCGGAGTTGGATGCCACTTGATAAGAGATTGTGCCGCTCCCGCTTCCCGCGACTACTCCGGTGAGATTTATCCAGCCCGCAGTGCTGACCGCCGTCCAGGAAAAGCCCGCCGGGAGCGTGAGGTTAATCACTCCATTGCCACCGCTCTCAGAAAAGGACTGGCCGCCATTGGAGCTAGATGTCGCGGAGATCTTTAGCACGATGTCTTGCGAGAAGGCGGGAATCGTAAGCGTTTGCGAACCGGCGCCTGGCGTCGAAGTTCCCAGTATGGTTCCATCGAATGGATTCATCCAGGTTGCCACCAGGCCGCTGGCCGGAACGTTCAGGGTAGCGGTGGCGCCGGTCACGACGCTGCTGTGATTGTTGACGTGGGTGATATAGGCACCTACGGAAGCTGATCCCGCGAGAGCATAAACTCGTGCGGTATCGCCACCCAGATTACCGAGCGTGACGCTGGCGGGAGTTGCCAGCGGATCGAAGTCCGAGATCCAGTTCGAGAACACCAACTGCTGCGCGCGCTGCGTGACCCCCACGAACAGATTGCTCAGGCCACCGCCACATCCCCGGCCGTCTCCATGAAAACTGTTCCAGGCAATGACTCCGGCTTGATTGAAGAAAGCCGTCCAGAGCATGTCGCGCCAACGCTCGTTGACCGGCGGGTCGGCGTCGGGAACCGGGCAGGCATCGCCAATCTCGCCGAAAATAATGGGGTGGTTGGGAAACGCCGACTTCATCGGATTGATGAGGCCCGCCACCATGGTGTCATCGAGCGTTTGGGTTGCGGCTGGGTTAATGGTGTCCGCGAAGTAGTAGTGGGGAGATGTGATGTCCAGCCCGACGTTATTGCCGGGAGTGCTGGGCAGCGTGATTAAGTGATTATATGGGTCCTGTGAATGGATGAAAGCCACTAGCGTCTTCACATATTGCACTCCCGGAACAATCTCATTGCCCAGTTCCCAGATGCTGGTTTGGTCGCCGTATCTGGCAAAGTACTCCAGCCACAAATTCAGAAAGCAACTGGAGGTTTTCAAATTGGCAAAAAAATCGTATCCGGGTAGAATCGCAGGACCGGGGTCGTAATACGGAACCATTTCGAGCTTGATTCCATAGAAATCGGCTTTGGCCGCAAGGTTGTCTAAGGTAACGATGAGGTCGTGATCGAAATTGTTGCGGCCTTGGCCGTCGCAATATTGGCCCGCGAATATTCCTGAGGTTGACTCCCCGTTATTGCGAAAGATGTTGGTCCCGGCTGCTCGATAGGTCCCAAAATACTGATCGGGACTGCCAAAGACGTTGGTATCGCCAGGGATCGTGCCGGGACCTTCGTCGGTACCGTTGCCACCCTGCGTCATGGGTATGAAAAAACTGCTGATGGTGGTCGGGTTGTATCCATAGCCTTGCTGAATGCCGACCGGGTAAAACGGCTTGCCGTCGCCAGCGGTTTTTAGACGGTAGGGGGCAGCTCCGCCGTAGAGCGCCAGAAACCCACTCGCGTTCGAAGCCAAAGAATTGAATGAACCGGAGACAGCGGTATAGTTGCTGGGCCCGCTCGACGGGTTAGCGCCGCAAAACCCGGACCAGCTATAGGCGCCGGCTTCGGTTGGACGCAAGCTTATTTTCCACACCCCGGCCAGCGGGTCCCAATAGGAGGTTCGGCGGATTCGAGCCGTGGAAGGCGCCGTGAAAGAGACGTCACACACCACGTCGGTGTAGCGGTTGGCGTACGCTCCGCCCACGGACACCGTGATGACACAGGAGGTGCTGTTCTGGGTCGCGCCGCTGCAATTTGTAACGCTGGCCGCCAGATTACCAGTCCCCACAAAGACCCGTTGGTAAGCCCACGCTTGGCCGTCGGATCCGGAATTGTTGCCGGCGACCAGCTTGTAGAGAGTAGTGCTGGTGGGACCTTTCGAAATCCCGCTCCCGCAGGAAGAGTTGGTTGCGGCAAAGGCGCCGGCCCCATCATCCACCTCAATATCAGTGGCGGCGCCTGCGACCGAGCAGTTCAAGACAATGCTGCTGCCGCTCGAAACCGTCTGCGAGCTGGCGGTGAATGAAACGATCACGGGAAGCGCAGCCCACATAGGCGAGCAGTAGAGGAACAACAGGAAGGTTCTAAATAAAGCCATTGGAGAATAGACGCGGCGGGAATCGGGTACCGTTCCAATTTATCACCTAAGCAAGCACCGCCCGCAGTTTTCAAAGAGGATCTGTATAATAGCAATGGGCTTGCGCCATGTACGCGCGTCTTTTGGCAATGTTTTGCCTGCTCTTCGTGAGCAACTTCACCGCCCGGGCGGATTCTACCATCCCGATGGGCCCGACTCTGGAGGTGTACGTAAAGGGCGGGCAGGGGAGCACACCCGATGTGCTTGCAGCCATGAGTCGCGAATTGGACGTTCTGATGCAGACGGCCGGTTTTCGGGTGGTATTGCGCGGGACGGATGACGCTGCGACTAGTGGCGGCGCAGAACATCTGGTGCTGGTGGAACTGCGCGGTCTCTGCGTGGCCCAGTTCTCTGCCTTGGCTGGAGCGCCTTTGCTTACTTCCGTGCCTCTCGCTTCGAGTTCGGTTGCCGAAGGGAAAGTTCTTCCCTTTAGTTCCGTCGATTGCACCGCGTTAAACCGCTTCCTGGCGCCCGTGGGTTTGAATCAGCCGCAAGCGGAGCAGGAGTACCTTTACGGAAGGTCGCTCGCGCGCCTGCTCGCCCATGAGTTTTACCATGTACTCGCGCAGACAGACGACCATGCGCCTGAGGGAATCGCGAAAGCGCGTTTCAGTATCGCCGATCTTCTGGCCGACCACCTCGACTTTGAAACGATTGCGTTGCAGCGGTTGCACCCGCGTTGACTATCAACGCATGGCGTGAATTGTATCCTCTTGAGGATCGGCTTCGGGCAAATTCGCGGAGACGCGTTCGAGTTTGCGCACCAGGCACGGCATCTCATTTTCATGGCACGGCTGAGGGATTCGCAAGTCCAGGGCGACACGCGAACCGGAATCCGGCGATTCCCTGGCGAGCACAATGACGCGCGTTCCCAGGTAGAGAGCCTCCTGCGTGTTGTGCGTGACGAACAGGATGGTGGTGCCGGTAGCGCGCCATAACTCGCGAATCAGCCGCTGCATTTCTTGGCGTGTTCCGGGATCGAGCGCACTGAAGGCCTCGTCCATCAGCAGAATGCGGGGCTGGGTGAGCAGCGCCTGCGCGATGGCGACACGTTGTTGCATACCGCCCGATAGCTGGTCCGGATATTTGGCCGCATCGGATTCGCGCAATCCAATGCGGCGGAGATAATCCATTGCTTGAGCACGATACTCGCGCCGGAGGCGGAAATAGCGGGGGGTGAAGCAGCCGAACAGGCTGAACTCGCCGACCTCCGCTCCGAAGGTAATGTTATCGAGCACGGTTTTATCCGGAAACAGCGAATATTTCTGCGGAACGTAACCGCGAGTGCGATCCGGTTGCAGGTGCTCCCGCCCTTCGATTAAGATATGGCCCTGGGAGGGCCGCTCCGATCCCAGCACTAACCGTAATAATGTGGATTTCCCGCAGCCGGTCTGGCCCAGCACGCAGACGAACTCGCCTTCCTGGATTGCTAAGTCGATGCCGTCGAGAACGGTCTTGGGCGGCGTGCCGTAGGCGACGCGAATATCCTCGATCTGAATCAACGGGATCATGCCTCGTGAAACCAGGGGTGCAGCTTGCGGTTCATCCAGCGCATTCCGAAATCCACCAGAAACAGCAGCAGCGCAACCCAGAGCACGTAGGGAATGATCACATCCATGCCCATATGCCGGCGCAACAGCGCGATGCGGTAGGCCAAGCCATCGGTCGAAGCGATCATCTCTCCGGCGAATAGGAACAACATAATGGCCTTGAGGTTTAAACGGATGCTGTTCAATACCCGCGGCCAGATCTGCTTCAACACCACGCGATAAGCCACATCGAAATCGCTCGCGCCGAGTGTGAAGGCTTTCACAACTTGCTCGCCCGGCACCGCCCGCGAAATATTGAAGGTGTCGAGAATGATGGTCGGCGTGACTCCGATTACAATCAGAATGATCTTCGAGAGCTCATCGATACCGAAGGCGATGAATAGTATCGGCAGCAGCGAGAGCGCGATTATTTTGTCGAAAAACAGCACAAAACGCAGTAAAAACGCACCTATATAGGGGAATAAACCCATGTGCAATCCCACTAGAACGGCCGGGAGCAGCAGCGCCAGACTGGCGAAGAAGCGGATGCCGGTGGCCCGCGTGTCCTTCCATAACATGCTGTGGCGAACGGTTTCGATCCAGGACGCGCCTTCCGCTAAG
This sequence comes from Bryobacterales bacterium, assembly GCA_025350625.1. Lineage (GTDB taxonomy): Bacteria > Acidobacteriota > Terriglobia > Bryobacterales > Bryobacteraceae > Palsa-187. The sequence continues at coordinate 41,576 of JANXXL010000302.1, forward strand.
GGTTCGTCATCTTCCGCTGGATGTAGCACGGCGTCATACATCCCGCGCGCCATTTGAGTGAGTGTCGGGGTGACCCGGTCTTCGGGATTCTCACGATGGCGGGCGGCTGACGCATAGAAGTAGAGACCCACACCGGCTGCGAATAGGAACCACGATAGCGCGAGCGCGGTGGTGCGGCCCGGCTTAGCGTGAATCGCGAACACAGCGGAAGACATGTCTCAGAGCTTCCGTTCCGCGGCCATCTTCATATAGGAAACGTCGTAGCGGAGCCGAACGCGATCCGGCTTTCCTTGCACCGTCCCATCGGGATAAGCAATGGCGACTTCGTCCACTGCCTTGGTGTTGGTTCCAAGCAAGCCATGATCGAAACAGAACTGCCGGACCAGCGCCATTTTCTCTTTCAGAGCCGCTGACGCACCGAATTCTGCGGCGGATTTCGGGGTATAGAACATCTTGGTGGTGCTGAGCTGTTCCTTATAAGACGCCAGAGTATCCTGGGAGCCAGCCGCAATCGCAGTCAGAACTTTGTCCGCGTCCGGCCCTGGCGCGGTCATGCGAGCCAGCAACTCATACCAGGCCCCTGCCAGCGCTTTCGCAAAGCGCTGCCCGGAACCATCCGGGCGATTCAGAATATCCGTCCGCACCACGGTTAAATCCAGAATCTCGGCGGGGATCTGCGACGAGTTGAATAGCGACGTGATGCCCTTCTGCTTCGCGATTTGCGATACCAACGGCTTCCAGGTGACGGTGGCGGAGGCGCTCGCATCGCTTATGAAAGCTGTGGCGATGTCGGAGTCGGAAGTGTTGACTAAACGCACCTGCTTGATGCGGTCCCGCATGCCGTTCATGGTCATGGCACGATCGAGCAAATATTCGGAGACGGTCTTTTGCACCAACAACAGCTTCTTGCCCGGAAGGTCTTTCAACTGCAAACCATTGCGGACCAAAAGTGCGTCGTTGCCATTTGAATAATCGCCGATGATGATTGCTGTAGTGGGAACACCGGAGGCTGCGGGCATGTCCAGCGCTTCCATGTTGGTCATGGTGCATGCGTCGATATTCTTCGCAACGAAGGCGTCGAGCGAAGGCGCGTAATCGAAGCGTTGCACCTTGATGGTGATGCCGTATTTGTCGGCCCATTTGCGCATGATGCCGGATTGCATCAGATAGTGATAGGGAGTCCAACCGGCGTAGACGGACCAGCCAACCGTGAAGCTGGGCTTCGGTCCGGCGGGCGTCTCGGCCGTCAGGAAGCTGGCTATTGCAAGGATCGAGAAAATACGCAGCATTGTCTCCACCAGATTTTTGAGCGTGGCGACACGGCCGGGGAACGCTTCGAGGGGGTGATTCGGGTGGCGACCGAGCCACCGTTAATCCAATCCTGATTATACACTTGCCGGCAACGATTGACTGGCAAGAAACGCGCGCCAGCTTGCGAAATGGGTGATGTCAGTAGCTCCTTTTATGCCATCAGGTTCGCAAATGAAGCACTTCACGACCTCGCCATTTTCGAGCGTCGCGCTGCCGATTCCGAGCGGCGCAGGCACCGCGGCCACAAAACTTCCGAGCTCGTTCTCAGGTACTGCCCACACCTCGACCTCAATGCCGGGGCCCTGAAAACCCTCATCGCGCACCAGGCCGGGCTTAGGCGGTTCGGTTCCCTTGAGCGCGTAGAGCCGATAGCAAGGCAGCGTTTTCGTGGTCTTGAGCAAGCGGGCGCGGCGCTCCGTCAATTGACGGTTGAGCGGCTGGCCGGAGAGGTGCGCGCCAACCACGGCGAGGGCGATGCATCCGGGCGGACACGGCCCAAGATCGACCCGCGACCCGGCAACATCGGTTTGAGAGCGGTGAAAACGGTCGGCGAGGTCGAGCAGAGCCGGGTCACTAAACGCCGGGCCGATGAATGTAATGCCGAACGGAAGGCCGTCGGGCCGGAATCCGCTTGGCGCCGCCACCGCCGCTTGATCCAGCAGGTTGACGAAATTCGTGTAGTAACCCAGGTTGGTGTTGAGACGCACCGGATCGGCTGCGATCTGCTGGTGCGTGTAAATAGTTGGTGCGGAAGGCACCACCAACACGTCCATGCGCAGCCACTCCAGCTCCGAGGCTTTGCGGAGGGCGCGCAAACGATATTCCGCCTGGAATGCATCCACGGCAGAATACCGCCGCGCTGCGCCGACGATGCCGGCGACCACGGGATTCATGTCCGCTGCGTGCGCTTCGAAGAAAGGCTGGAGCGCGGCCAGACGCTCGGCCACCCACGGCCCGGAATACAATAAGTCCGCGGCGGCGCGGAAGATCGAGTAGTCGATTTCGACTTTGGTTCCCTCCAACTGCTCTAGCCGCGCGACGGCAGCTTGATAGAGTCCCGCATACTCCTGGTCGCCGAAGAATTCCAGTTGGTCCTGTGCCGGCACTCCGAAGCGAAACTCTCCTCCAGCCCAAGGCGCAGCGTCATCCCCAGGTCTCGGCGCGCGTGAATAGGGATCTCGCCCGTCCCAACCTTTTGTTGCGCGCCACACCTTGTGCGCGTCGCTGCACGTCGCCGCCAGAATCGAAACACAATCGAGCGAGCGGCACGCGGGGACCACTCCAGCGGCGCTTAGCAAGCCGCGGGTAGGTTTTAATCCGACCAGATTGTTAAACGCCGCAGGAATGCGGCCCGATCCGGCGGTATCGGTACCGAGCGAAAAGCTGACCAGTTCTTTCGCCACTGCGACCGCGGAGCCGGAGCTTGATCCTCCGGAAATATAGCGGGCATCGAACACGCTCGAGCAAGCGCCGTAGGGCGACCGAGTTCCTACCAGGCCGGTAGCGAACTGATCCAGGTTGGTCTTGCCGATAGGGATGGCTCCGGCATGGAGCAGCCTCTCCACTACCGTAGCGTCGCGCTCCGGTGAATATGTATACGCAGGGCAGCCGGCCGTCGTGGGCATGCCGGCGAGATCGATATTGTCCTTGATCGCGAATGGAATCCCGTACAGCGGTGGTCTAACGGTACTCTGATCGCTCTCGAGTTCCCGAGCTCGCGCCAATGCCTTCTCGCGTGGGACCAGGGAGATCCAAACCGGTTGGTGGGGTTCGCGGCCGATCCGCTGGTACATTTCCGCCACGACGTCGGACGGCTTGGCGTTTCCCGAACTGTAGAGCGAGCGCAAAGCATCGATCGTCAGCTTCACGGACTGACCTCCAGCCTTAGCGTCACTAAGTTTTGGCCGGCTAAAACCATCGCGCCTTTGACGCAGTTCAATACTTCGATGATGCCGGCGAAGGGTGCTGCCACCGCAATCTCCATCTTCATGGCTTCGAGCACGATGAGCTTCTCGCCGGCCACCACGCGTTGCCCTTGCGCTACCGCCACTTTCCATACACTCGCGGTGGTCGGGGAGCGCACCGCCCGGCATCCCTCCGGGAGCAGCGGTTCGCCTGCGGCGACTGCAATGCCTGCGTAGGGCGATTCCACGGATGGGTCTAACGCCCAACGGTCGCGTTCCGCTACGAAAGCTTCCTGCTGATGGCGCTTAAGGCCCGCGGCGCTGCCGGCAATCGACCCGAGAAACTCGTGATACTCGCGCAATCGGAACTGCTGCGGTTCCATCTGCAAAGAGTATTGGCCGTGCGGGAAGGCGTCTCGAATTTCCAATAATTCGCTGGCCGTAACCGGAAAGAAGCGAATCTGGTCGAAGCAACGAAGCAGCCACGGGGAGCCGGACTGAAACTCGGGGGTAACGTGGAACGTATTCCACATTTGCAGAGTGCGGCCGACGAACTGGTATCCGCCGGGACCCTCCATTCCATACACGCACAAATACGCGCCTCCTATGCCCACCGCGTTCTCCGGGGTCCAGGTGCGCGCCGGATTGTACTTGGTGGTCACCAGGCGGTGCCGCGGATCGACGGGCGTGGCCACGGGCGCGCCTAAGTAGACATCGCCCAGACCCAGCACCAGATAGCTCGCGTCATAAACGATGCGATGAACATCGTCGATCGAATTTAATCCGTTAATGCGGCGGATGAATTCGATATTACTGGGACACCAGGGCGCGTCGGCCCGTACCGACTGGGTATATTTCGCAATCGCCAGGCGCGTGGCCGGGTCGTCCCAGGAGAGCGGTAAATGCACGACGCGTGACGGCAGAACCATATTGTCCAGATCCGGAATCTGCTCTTCACAGGCTTCGAGCGCTTCGAGCAAATGTTCGCGGCTGAGAACCCGGCCGTCGTAATGCACCTGCAGCGAGCGCACACCCGGAGTGATATCCAGAATTCCGGGCAGGAGCGCCGCCCGCAACCGTTCCTCCAGAGCGTGTACGCGGGATCGCAAATTCAAGTCCAGTATGTTTGGTCCGTATTCAATCAGAAGGTAGCGGTCGCCGGCCGCGCGGCAAACCACGGCAGGCGATCCATCTCGCGACTCCGCACGGCGCTTCAACACCGGCTCTTCGCGAATGCCGTCGGGCAGGCGCGGCAGAGCGCCCGCAAGTTCCGCAACGCAAGCCTCGATCTGCTCTTCCATTTCGGCTGCCTGGCTTCTCGATATCGCGCGGAAACGCACCAAATCGCCGGGCTTGAGCTGGCCCATCTTCCACAATTCCGCCTGCACGATGGTGGCAGGGCAAACGAAGCCGCCGAGGCTGGGGCCGTCGGGGCCGAGGATCACAGGCATGTCGCCCGTAAAGTCCACCGTGCCGATGGCGTAAGCGTTGTCGTGAATGTTAGAAGGATGGAGACCCGCTTCGCCCCCGTCGGCGCGCGCCCAGGCTGGTTTCGGCCCGATAAGGCGAATGCCTGTGCGGTCGGAGTTATGGTGCACCTTCCACGACGTCAAAAAAAGTGATTCAATATCCTGCGGCGTGAAAAAATCCGGAGCGCCCTGCGGCCCGTAGAGAACGCCGATCTCCCATTCCTTCGTGTATTGCGGAATGAGTTCGCTGGGCGCTTCCTTCGCAAAACGGTAAGCAGGGCCATTCTCGCCGACTCCGATAACGTCCCCGGCGCGCAGTTCGCGGCCCGCGTGCCCTCCGAAGCCGCCCAGGATGAAGGTACTGCGGCTCTCCAGATATTCGGGCACATCGAGCCCGCCGGAGACGGCAAGATAGGCGCGGCTGCCAGGGCCTTGCGCGGTCGTCATCCTTAATTCCGAACCCGCCGCAACCAGAATGGAGCGCCAGCGCGGGACGGGCGCGCCGTCGAGACGCGCCTCATAATCGGCGCCGGTGAGCGCGATCGCAACATCGCACGCAAAACGAAGGGTGGGACCGGTGACTGCAATCTCCAACCCCGCGACGGAATCCATATTCCCCACCAATCGATTCGCAATCCGGAAAGCCAGCGCATCCATAGGGCCCGAAGGTGGCACGCCAACATGCCAATAGCCGGAGCGGCCTGGGTAATCCTGCACCGTAGTCTGCGTGCCCGGCTCGAGCACATCGATGGCGTTGCGCTGGTACTCGAATGCCTCTAAAAAGGCGGTGGTGATGCCACCCGCCTCGAATCCCGGATCCGCGGTTACCTGCCGCAAGTAGTCGAGGTTGGTCTCAATTCCGGCGATCGAACAATTCGCCAGCGCATCCTCAAGCCGGGACAATGCGGTCGCCCGATCTTTGCCGTGGACGATGATCTTGGCGAGCATCGGATCGTAGAATGGCGTAACTTCGGTTCCCGGCTCAACCCAAGTTCCCACCCGCGCGTCACACGGCCAGACGACATGGGTGAGTCTGCCCGAGCTCGGCTGGAAATTCTTCGCGGGATTCTCCGCATAAACGCGAACTTGAATAGAGCACCCGGCGGCTCGGACGCATTCCTGATCCAGTGTCGGCGCCTCACCGGCAGACAGCTTGATCATCCATTCGACGAGGTCGATTCCCGTTACCTCTTCGGTTACTCCATGCTCCACCTGCAAGCGGGTGTTCACTTCGAGGAAATAGAAATCCGCGGTGGAGTTGTCGTAAATGAATTCGACGGTTCCAGCAGATTGGTAGCGGACCGCCTCACCCAGGCGTATGGCCGCCGCGAACATTTTCTCTCGAAGACTCTGCCGCAGACCGGGCGCCGGAGTCTCCTCAATCACTTTTTGGTTGCGCCGCTGCGGGGAACAATCGCGTTCTCCTAGCGCAATGACTTTCCCCTGCCCATCGCCGAAAATCTGAACCTCTATGTGACGGGCAGAGGTTACGAATCTCTCGATATAGAGGTCGCTGCTGCCGAAACTCGACCGGCTCAGCGCTTCTACCGCCTCATATGAATCCGCCAGTTCTTCGGGCGACCGGCACAGCCGCATCCCAATCCCACCGCCGCCCGCCGTGCTCTTGAGCATTACCGGATAGCCGATCCCGCCAGCGGCTTCCACTGCTGCGCGGACGCCATTCAGCACACCGGTGCCGGGCAAGAGTGGGATTCCGCATTCCCGAGCCATGATTCGCGCCGTGTGCTTCAAGCCGAAGACGCGCATCTGCTGCGGCGTCGGACCAATAAAAACGATGCCGCTATCGGCACACATCTGAGCGAAATCGGCGTTTTCGCTCAGGAATCCATAGCCGGGATGTATCGCTTCCGCTTCGGATTTCCGCGCCGCTTCGAGGATCGCTGCGCTAGATAGATAACTTTGCGCAGCGGGCGGAGGTCCGATGAGCAGCGCCTCTTCGGCCTGTTGCACATGCAGAGAATGCCGGTCGGCTTCCGAGTAAACGGCCACGGAACCGACTCCCATGTTCCGCAAGGTCCGTATGATTCGGCACGCAATAGCGCCACGATTGGCGATGAGGACCTTGCGAAACATCAACGGTCCTGCTCATCCCAGATCAACACTTCGATCGGCGTCGGGTTGTAGGCGTTGCAGGGATTATTGAGTTGCGGGCAATTGCTGATCAGCGCCAGAACGTCCATTTCGGCGAGCAGTTCGACGTACTTGCCCGGGGCCGAGACCCCATCTTCAAAGGTCAGGCGGCCATCGGGCGTGACCGGCACGTTCATGAAGAAGTTTATGTTGTGGGTAATATCGCGCTTGTCCATGCCGTGGCCCCATTCGGCAAGCGCTTGAAGGAAACTCTGCCGGCAGGCGTGCATGTAGCGCTTTTCAAGCGAGTAGCGGACCATGTTGCTCTCGGCGGCACAGGCGCCGCCCAAGGTGTCATGACGGCCGCAGGTATCGGCAACAATTGTCAGGAGCACGTTGGCCGAGCTCGACATCAGCCGCGTGCCGGTAGTGAGGTAAATGTTGCGCTGCTCGCGGATGGTGTCCTGCGCGCTATACCGGTCGCTGTAATCGCGCGCATTGTAGAATAATGTGTCAACCGCCTGATTGCCTTCAAGATCGACGATCCGCAAATACGCTCCCTGGCGGATTTCCCGAACCCACGGTTCACCAGCGCGCACCACGCAGCGGTAGGTAGCGTTCTGTTCATCCCGCGGGCTTTCGACCAGTGCGGCGCTCATAAAAAA
>JANXXL010000138.1 GCA_025350625.1 Bryobacterales bacterium
GAGGTTTGCTTCGGCCGTCGACTTGAATCGCGGCGGAATGGCCTCGCAAACCTGCACGCCGGGCAATCGCTCGCTCCCTGTGACGCGGTCTGCGGGCGTGCTGTTAGCCTAAGTTGCGCAGTTGGGAGAAAATTTCTGCAATTTTCAGCCCTGCGTTCGGTAAATTCCTCGGTTTTTTGTAGTGGAAAGTCCATTTTGGCGATGTAGTGGAAACCTACCCCCTTGCATTTCCTTTTGCTCCATGGCCATGCTGGTGCCAAGGAGTCAAGGATGTTTCTCAGACGCTATCAACGCACCAAACAAGGTAAGACCCATACCTACTTCGCTCTCGTCGAAAGCGTTCGCACCGCTGCCGGGCCTCGGCAGCGTACCGTCGCTCACCTCGGCGAACTCAATCACGATCAGGAACGGCAATGGCAACGCACCGTTGTCTTTCATAACCGACAGGGCGATCCCCAACAACTCCGCCTCTTTCCCGACGATGAACACGTCCCGTTGCCCGACGATCCGGATGTCGTCCGTGTTCGCTTGGGTCACGTCGGCTGGGCCAACGCCCGCCGTTTCGGCGATGTCTGGCTGGCACGCTGGCTGTGGCAGTACATCGGTCTCGATAACATCATCGGCCGTCATGTGCCGCACGGCAAAGAGAGCGTGCCGCCTGCGGACATCGTGGCCATTGAGGTCATCAATCGTCTGTGTCAGCCCTGCAGCGAATTCGCCCTCGCCGAACATTGGTATCAGGACACGGCCCTTGAGGATCTCCTCGGGGTGCCCGATGCGGCCGTCACCAAGGATCGTCTCTATCGCACACTCGACCAGTTACTCAAGGCCCAGGACAAGATCGAAGGCGATTTGAAGGAACGTCTCGGCACGCTCTTCCAACTCGATTACGACCTGCTCCTCTACGATCTCACCAGCACCTACTTCGAGGGCTTGGCCGAGGAAAACGACCTGGCCGAACGAGGCTATTCCCGTGATCACCGCAGCGATTGCCAGCAAGTGATCGTCGCCCTGGTTCTCAGCCGGGAGGGTTTTCCCTTGGCCCATCGCACCTGGGCGGGCAACACCCAGGATTTGCAAACCGTCAAGACGATCGTCACGGACATCGAAGCCCGCTTCGGCAAATCCAACCGCGTCTGGGTCATGGATCGCGGCATGATCAGCAAGGACTCGCTTGCCTTTCTCGGTGGATCGGGCCGCCGCTATCTCTTGTCCACACGCCGAAATGTTCTGGCCAAATTCCAGTCCTCGCTGAAGACTCGTCGTGGCTGGCAACATCTGCCCGACAACCCCGAAGTCGAAGTCAAACTCCTCAAGCGTGGTAAAATCCACTATCTGCTGGCCCGCAGCAAACCCCGTCGCGCCAAGGAACGCGCCATCCGACGCCGCCAGCGGCGTCCTTTCGCCAAGGCCCTCAAAAAACTCCAGGACCGCGTCGCCAAGGGACGCCTGAAAAAACGCGACAAAATCCTGGAAGCCATCGGCCGGCTCAAGGAGCGTTATCCGAAGGCCCACGCTTTCGCCACGATCTGTGTCGGTGCCAAGCCCGTGTCACTCACGTACACCTGGAATGTCGCCAAGTTCAAAGAAGCGTTGGTACGCGATGGCGGCTATTTGCTCCGTAGCAACCAAGCGGGCTGGTCGGCCCAACAGTTCTGGGAAACCTACACCCAACTTACCGTCGTCGAACGCGCCTTCCGTGTCCTCAAGAGCGAATTACTGCTGCGACCGATTTGGCACCAATATTCCGGCCGCACTCAGGCCCACATCTTCGTGTGCGTTTTGGCCTACACCTTGTGGAAGAGCCTCGACCACTTGGCCAAACGCGCTGGTCTCTTGACGCTTATCCACAAACCCGATTTGCAGCGCCGTAACGCGACCGCTAAGCCGCGTCCGATGTCACCCCAGGTGATCCTGCGTGAATTGGCCACCATCCAGATCGGCGACATCCATCTGAACACGACCACCGAGCAGACATTGGTCCTGCGTCGGGTCGCCCGGCCGGAAGGCGAACCAAAACGTATTCTGGAGGCCCTCGGCCTGAAACTCCCCGAGCGTGTGAGTCCCGACCGCCTTTTGTAGTGAAGACTTTTTTGGCAAATTCTTCAAAAACCCCGGATATTTGATATTCCGTACACTACTTGTACAGTAACAACTGCGCAACATAGGCTAGTTAGTGTCTGTCGGAAAAGTGGTTTGGCCGCACGAAAACCAAGGGTTTTTTACAGAATTTTTCGCGAAGATGTAAACCTTCTGAAGCGCTGGCGCGTAAATCCTTGAGAATCTCAAGGATTTACACACCATCTTCGCGAAAGGAATTCCCATGCGTCAAGCGTATCAAAGCCAGCCAACCTTGGATTGTCCGCGTCCCGATCAGGTATCGTTGAACCTGCAATGCCGCGACGAGATCATCCCGATTCTGCGAGCCTTGCAGCATATTTACAGCAATGCCTCCGTGCGTAAGACGATCCTGGACGCGATTGGCAAAGACGTGAACCGGACCACCAGCAAGAAGAAAGGTCGTCCTGGTTTGGATTATTGGGAAATTCTCGTTTTGGCGGGCGTGCGTCTGGGTTGCAATTTCGATTACGACAAGTTGCAGAACCTGGCCGAAGAGCATCGAACGTTACGCTTGATGATGGGCATCGGCGCCTGGGAGGAAGAACTCAAGGCTGAACAAGGCCGCACGAAATTCGATTGGCGCACCATTCGGGACAACGTGTGCTTGATACGCCCCGAGACGCTGCAAAAGATCAACCAAGCAATCGTGGGGGCAGGCCACGAACTGGTTCCCGAAGCGATCAAGCAGGTGCGCGGCGATACGTTCGTGGTGGAGACCAATGTCCATTATCCCACGGAATCGACCCTGATCGGCGACGGGTTGCGGAAGATACTCAAGTTGGCCGCAGAGTTGGCGAAAGAGCATGGAATAGCCGGTTGGCGCCAGCACGAGCAGTTGCATAAGTCGGTACGGGCGCAAATCCGCGAAATCGGTCAAGCGGGGCGTTCGAAGGGCGCGAACAAAGACGAGCGCATCGAAAAGGGTTATCGGAAATTGTTGGCGACGGCCAAGGACTTGTTGAGCCGCGCCACCTTGTTGTTGGCAAGCGTGGCCATACTGACGGGAGCGACAGTGGACGGATTGATGGATGCGCGACCGCAGCAATTGCAGCATTACATGAAGTTGACCGAGCAGGTGTGCGACACGGCTCGGCGGCGGGTTCTGGAAGGCGAGATTGTACCCAACGAGGAGAAGCTGTTCAGCATTTTTGAGCCGCATACGGAATTGATCAAGAGGGGCAAGCAACCGAATCCGATTCAATTTGGCCACAATGCCATCGTGATCGAGGATGCGGCGGGATTCATCTGTTATTACCGAGTCGTGGCGAATGGCGAGCAGGACGTGGACTTGGCGATTCCGGTGATGAAAGAAGTGCAGAAGCGTTTCGATGGCAAGGTTGAGCGGGCGTCGTTTGATCGAGGATTTCACAGCCCGGAAAATCAGAAAGAATTGGCCAAGATTGTAAAGCACCCATGTTTGGCGCCCAAGGGGAAGAATCGCAAAAAAGTGAGTGTAGAATTTCGAGAGTCGCGTCGACGCCACCCCGGCGTGGAATCTGCGATCGGCGCGTTGCAAGCGGGCAACGGCATGGAGCGCTGCCGCGACCGTTCCAAGCGGGGTTATGAACGCTATGTGGGTCTCGGCATCTTGGGCCGGAATCTGCATGTGCTGGGCAAGTTGCTCATCGCGCAGGACGACACTCGCTGTCCGGCAGCGACGAGCAAGCGAAAAGCTGCGGCCTAGCGAGACGGAAAAGCGCAAGCAAAAGCGGTCAAGCACGAGGCTTCGCGGAGAAGGAACCGAGATAGGTCAAGATATTTATAGAATTTAATCCTAAATCGGTTGCTGTGGGTGCAAACACTGCCTCGCGCGGCGGTGCGCAAGAGTGTGAACGTGGAATCCGGCGATGACGATTTTGAAAAAACTCGCTTTTTCCGACAGACACTAGTTATAATAAACCGGCTTTCATCTTCGATTGACGGGTGTATGCCGAAAGGCACGTTGAAACGTGCCCCACGAAAGTTTTTCCATGAACCGTAAGCTGCTTTTTC
>JANXXL010000150.1 GCA_025350625.1 Bryobacterales bacterium
TGTTGCGAAATCATCGACAGGTCATCGCGGTAGAGGTTGATGTCCAAAATCCCAACCGGAACCGTCCGGCGCTCCAGCGCTTCAATCTTCTGCGCCAGGCGCTCAGCCAGCGGAACGCCACGCCGCCGGATGCCTATAAACGCCAGCTTATTCAGATCCTCGGTCCGTTCCAGAATCTCATGAGCCAGACGCACCAGCGTGCGGTCGATTTCGGACGCGCTCATCAATTGGGATTTTTCACGAGTGACAGCCATAGAGGGGGGTAAACGCTCCAGAGTAACACACCGGTCCCCTACAATGAGACAAACCGCATGGCTCGATTCCCTGTTGTCGCCGTTCTCCTGCTGATCTCCTGCATGCCCTCATGGAGCGCGGAATTGGAGCTACGTTACGGCGCTATTGAGCGCCTGGTTGCCGATCAACTGTTCTCCCAGGAAGGCCGCCTCTACGTTCGCGGCAACAAAACCACCAAGTGCAAGTTCGCCTATTTGGAGTCACCCAAAGTTGGAGCCATCGACGGCCGCCTGCGGGTTTCGGCTCGCTTCAGTGGACGCACCGCGCTCGATATGTTCGGCGGCTGCATGGGTCTGGGGGATTCCTTCGACTTCACATTGATCGCCACGCCCATTGTGAAGAGTGGCGCATTGGCGCTGAAGGACGTAAATGTTTCGACGCCACGCGACTCCTATTACATTCGCCGAGTTCGGCAGGCGCTGACCGCCAGCTTTGCCCACGACTTCAAGGTCGAAATGCAGGATCGCGCGCGCCGCCTCCTGGAGCAAACGCCTGCCCAGACTTCGGCCACGCCACTCTATCGGCAAGAGCTTGCCAGCTTCGACCTGCGCGACGTGCGCGTCCAGCCCGACGGTCTGGTGTTGGTGCTGGATTTCCGCTTAGTGGTCAAATAGAGAGAATCCCTTTTATGCAGCCAGTCAATCTTGGAGTCGTCGGACTCGGCAACGTCGGCTCCGGCACGCTTGATATCCTAGCGGAAAACGCCGATCAAATCGCCCTCAAGCTAGGGTTCCCGCTGCGCGTGGCCGCAGTATGCAGCCGCCATGTGAGCAGCAAGAAGATCCCAGCGGCGTTGGGTTCGCCGATGCAGACGACCAATTGGCGGGAAGTAGTCGATCATCCCGATATCCACATCGTCGTCGAGCTCATCGGCGGCACTACCATTGCCCGCGAAGTGATCGAAGCCGCCGTCGCGAGAGGGAAGTCGGTGGTGACGGCCAACAAGGAATTGTTGGCGCAGTGCGGAGCCGAGCTATGGGATCAAGCCATCGCGTCACGCATCAACCTGGCGATGGAGGCGAGCGTCGCCGGCGGCATCCCGATTCACGCGGTGCTGCGCGAAGGCATTTCCGGCGACCGCATCACCACGCTCTACGGCATTCTGAACGGAACCTGCAATTATATCCTCACCGAAATCGAACAACGCGGCGCGGATTTCGCGCAAGTGCTGGCGGAAGCGCAGGCCGCCGGGTACGCCGAGGCCGATCCCTCGGCCGATGTCGATGGCCTCGATGCCCGTTCCAAGCTGGCGATTCTTTCGGCGCTGGCGTTTGGCGAGCGGATCGTGCCCTCCGATATTTACACCGAAGGAATTCGCCGCATCGCACCAATCGATTTTGGCTACGCCCACATGCTGCGTCATACCATTCGCCTGGTGTGTACAGCGCGACAAACCCCGGAAGGATTGCTGCTCTCGGTCCGTCCATCGCTGATTCCGCAGTCGACTATACTCGCCAGCGTGCGCGGCGCATACAACGCGGTGTGGGTGCGCGGAAAATATGGCGCGGACACTTTCTATTACGGACGCGGCGCAGGCGCGCACCCGACCGGCGTCGCCGTGGTCAGCGACTTAATGCGCGTGGCCAGAGAAATCCGCTCAGGCAGCCCGGAACGCGTTTCACCCTTCGCGCATGCGAGGCTGGGCGAATATTGCCCAATTCCAATCACGCTCAATCGCGCCGCGTACTATCTCCGGTTCCGCGTGAAGGACCGGCCGGGGATTATCGCTCAACTCGCCGCGGCGCTCGCAGCCGAGAACATCTCCATTGAGGCCGTACTGCAACTGCCGGATGAAAACGCCGAGAATCTTCCGTTCGTAATTACGGTCGAACGCTCGAGCGAAGCGTCCATTCGCGCGGCGCTGGCGCGTATGCAGAAACTGGATTTCTTCATCGAGCCACCGCTCGCGATGCCCATGGAAACGTCACTCTAATGCGCTAATACCGGAAGAACTCCACCGGGTCCAGGCGTGTAATCTTCCACCGTTTGCCGTGTCGTTCCAGACGGCATTTGACCACGCGCCTTCGCGTTTCTTGTGCGCTATTAATCGCGTCTTTCCGGGTTGCCAGCAAAAGCCAGTCCAGTTCGACACTTCGGATTTGGTCGTCGCCCTCGTCGGAAACCACTTCGATCGTGGAACCTACATCGTAGGCGGCCAGCATGCCATCTATGTCAGTTTCGAGCGTTGCGTACTCGGGCATATTCCGATCGAAGTTGTCGAGAAAAGCCGCCGCATCGTCGTTGATAAGAGCCGCAGCCGCCGCGCTAAAGACGTTCAGAACATCGGCTGCGGGATCCGCGACCGCAACCATCGAAATAAACAGCAGCAGCGCGGTTCGCATGATCAGGTGCGGTAACTCGCGTTGATCCGAATATAGTCCTCGGTGAAGTCGCACGTCCAGAAACGCGCCCGCCCCTGGCCGCTTCCTTGAATCGCGAAGCGAATGTAGCAATCCCGCTCACCGAGTTTGGTCTTCAGTTGGTCTTCACTAAAATCGGCAGCCAAGCCGCCGCGGCAAACCGGCGTGCCCTGCATGTCGATATCCACCCTGCGCGGATCGAACTTCACTCCCGCATTACCTGCCGCGCAGAGAATGCGGCCCCAGTTGGGATCGGACCCCGCGATCGCGGTCTTCACCAGCGGCGAATTGGCGATGGTCCGTGCAATTGTCTCCGCACCCGCTTCCGTGACGGCTCCTTCGACCGAGATCGTCACCAGCTTTTTTGCGCCTTCTCCATCGCGCGCAATCTGTTGCGCCAGCGATTCGAGCACGTCCGTGAGCGCCGCCTCGAAAACCTTTGCGGCAGGTTCCATGCCGGATGCTCCATTGGCAAGCATCGCTACAGTGTCGTTGGTAGAAGTGTCGCCATCGACGGTTATGCGATTGTAGCTACGAGCGATGGCGCGCTTCAAAACGGAGCGCAGTACCGCCGGCGAAACTGCGGCGTCTGTGACCACGAAGCCAAGCGTCGTTGCCATGTTCGGCTGAATCATTCCCGAACCTTTGGTCATCCCGGCGATCTGCGCAATCCTGCGCCCGCTCTTGATTTCGGCGAAAGCTGTCTTGCGCACCGTATCGGTAGTCATGATGGCGGCTGCGACTTCGTTAAACTTCCCCGCGTCGAGCCCCGCAACCAGCGCCGGGAGCGCCGTGGCGATCTTGCCGCCGTCCATCTCGACGCCGATCACCCCAGTAGATGCCGGCAGGACATATTCCGGCTTGACGCCCAACGCTTTCGCCGCGGCGCGCACCGTGGCCAACGCCACCCGGTCGCCCGTGCGCGTTGCGCAGTTAGCGTTGCCCGCATTCACCAGGATCGCGCACGCTTTTCCGCGAGACACCCGCAGATTCTCGCGTGCCAGCACCACCGGCGGCGCCACCACGCGATTCTGTGTGAACACGGCGGCTGCCGCAGCAGGCGTGTCCGAGACGATTAGCGCTAGGTCGTCTTTTTCGATCTTGCGGATGCCCGCGTAAACCGAAGCGTAGCGAAACCCTTGCGGGAGCCTCACGCGAGCGCCTCATCGGAGCCCATCGGAAATCCATTCAAAAATGCGGCAGCCGGCAACCTCTTCTTCCCCTCCAACTGGACCTCCCGCAGCTCGATCGATTCACCTCTGCCACATCCCGCGTACAACTTTCGGTCCGCGACATGGAGTGCTCCTGGCGGCAACTCGCGCTCGCCCAGCGCAGCGCTCCAGATCTGGAATCGTTGCCCGCGCAGAAACCCATATCCGCCCGGCCATGGCTCGAATCCGCGAATCCGGTTCAGGATCTCGCGCGCCGAAAGCTGCCAGTCGATCTTGCCATCTTCTCTCTTAAGGATGGGTGCGTAGCTAGCCTGAGAATCGTCCTGCGGCTCCGCCCGGATGCCCGGAAGTTCGGCGAGCGTGCGCACCAGCAACTCCGCCCCCGTCACCGCCAGCCGCTGACTCAGTTCGACCGCGTTTTCTTCCGAGCCAATAGCAGTCTCAAACCGCAGTAAGACATCGCCCGTATCCAGACCTTGGTTGATGCGCATCGTAGTCACGCCAGTGCTGGTTTCCCCCCGCGCGATAGCCCATTGAATGGGCGCGGCTCCGCGGTATTTAGGTAACAGCGAAGCGTGCAGATTGATGATGCCCTGCGGCGGAATGTCCAGAATCGCCAGCGGTATGATTTGTCCGTACCCGACCACCACCATCGCTTCCGGCGCCAACCCGCGCAGTTGTTCAACCACATCCAAGCTCCGCACCCGCTCCGGTTGATGCACCGCCAGTCCCAGGCGCACCGCCGCCCCCTTCACCGGAGACATCGCGTCCTTCTGTCCACGCCCCTTCGGACGATCCGGCTGAGTAAATATGGCGACCACATCGTGGCCCGCTGCGACGATGCGCTCTAGACTGGGGACGGCAAACGCGGGCGTGCCCATAAACACCAGCTTCACTGCGCTTCTATTCCCACTCGCCGGCTTTTTGCAGTTTCCGAACCTTGCGCCGGATAAGATCGCGCTTCAGCGCGCTGATATGGCTAATATACAGTTTGCCATTCAGATGATCGGTCTCATGCAGCAGGGCGCGAGCCAGCAACTCATCGCCCGCCATCTCAAACTCTTTGCCCTTCGCATCCCTCGCGCGGACCGTCACTTTCAGTGGACGCACCACCTGTTCGCGGAAAGTAGGCAAGCTCAAGCAACCCTCTTCACTTTTGTGCGAGCCTTCGGTCTTCACCACCTCCGGGTTAATCAGCACGATCTTCTGCGCCGGGTCCTCGCCGGTCGAAATGTCGATCACCGCCAGCCGCTTTCCCACACCGATCTGCGGCGCGGCAAGACCGACGCCCTTGGCCGCGTACATCGATTCGAACATGTCCTCCACCAGCCGGTGCAGCTCCGGTGTGTCGAACTCCGTAACATCCTCGCCTCTTTTTTCAAGCACGGGATGCCCGTACTTCACGATCGAATAAATCATCCTTAAGCCGCCCTAAAAATCCTTCACCTGTTTTAAATATCCTTGATAGTTGCGCCGCGTCTCACCGAGCGAGTCGCCGCCGAACTTCTCAACCATTGCTCCGGCCAAAACCAGCGCCACCATCGCCTCGCCGATTACTCCCGCCGCGGGAACCACCGCCACATCGCTGCGTTCATAAGCGGCGAGCGCCGGCTCCCGCGTTTCGAGATCGACGCTTTCGAGCGGACGACGCAGCGTTGAGATGGGTTTGAGCATACCGCGCACCAGGATATCCTGCCCATTGGTCATGCCGCCTTCTAATCCCCCGGCGCGATTGGCCCCCCGCGTAAACTCCCGTTTCTCACGGCTGTAGCCGATCGTATCCTGCACCTTGGAACCGAAAGCCGCGGCACCCTCCGCTGCAAACCCCACCTCCACGCCCTTCACGGCCTGCATCGAAACAATGGCCTGCGCGAGCCTGCCGTCCAAACGCGTATCCCAGGCGATATGCGAACCGAGCCCCGGAGGCACCCCGCGCGCGATCACTTCGAAAACCCCGCCCACCGTGTCGCCGGTCTTATACACCTGATCGACCACGGCCTTCATGCGCTGCTCTGCCTCCGCATCCACGCAACCCAGCAATACTTCATCGCGCTGGCTGAGAGCCACCAGCTCCTCCCAGGTGGCCTGCCGCTCCAGCCTGGCTTCCCCCACGGCGATCACGTGGCTGAGTACACCAATCCCGAATTCCGCCAAATACGCCTTGGCGATCGCTCCCACGGCAACCCGCCCGGCCGTCTCCCGCGCGCTCGCACGTTCCAAAATATACCGCGCGTCGTGAAAATTGTACTTAATCGCACCTGCGAGATCCGCATGACCAGGCCGCGGTCGCACCACCGGCTTCTTATGTTCCTCGCCGCCCTCGATATCCTCGACCGGCAGCGCCTCGGTCCAATTCTTCCAGTCCTTGTTCTCGATCAGGATGGCGATCGGTGAACCGATGGTATGAGAGTGCCGGACTCCGCTGACGATGTGGGCGTGATCCGTCTCGATTTTCATGCGGCCGCCGCGGCCGAAACCTTGCTGACGGCGCCACAGCTCGCGATCCAGTGCAGCAACGGAAATGGGTATTCCAGCCGGCAGACCCGTTAGCGTGGCGACGAGAGTCTCCCCAT
>JANXXL010000157.1 GCA_025350625.1 Bryobacterales bacterium
GCATCGCCGTCGGCGTCCACACCACGCAGTTCGCCATTCGCGAAGCGGGCCTGCTGAAGCCGGTCCTCGAACTGGCGCGGGAGGAAGCGGCCGGCTGCCTGCGTATCGCGGGCATCTGCGGGCCTACGCCGCAAGCAGTCCGGGAAGCGGAACTTGCCGCGAGCCTCGGCTACCACGCGGGATTGCTTAGCTTGGCCGCCCTTCCGAACGCCACCACCCGGAAACTGATCGACCACACTACTGCCGTGGCGCAAGTGATTCCCGTGATTGGTTTCTATCTTCAACCTGCCGTCGGCGGCCGCGTGCTGCCGTATGAATTCTGGCGCCGCTTCGCCGAAATCGAAAACGTGGTCGCCATCAAGATGGCGCCATTCAACCGCTACCAGACGCTGGACGTCATCCGCGCCGTGGCCGATTCGGGCCGCGCCGCGGAAATTGCGCTCTACACCGGCAATGACGACAACATCGTCGCCGACCTCCTCACCGAGTTTCACTTCAGCGGCAAGAAACTCCGGATCGTAGGCGGTCTTCTGGGGCACTGGTCGGTTTGGACCCGGCGCGCGGTGGAGCTTCTGGAAACACTACCCACCCTTCCGGCCGATCAGGCTCTAACCATGGGAGTGCAAGTCACAGACTCCAACGCGGCCTTCTTCGATGCGGCGAACGGGTTCCACGGCTGCATAGCCGGCTTGCATGAGGTGCTGCGGCGTCAAGGACTGCTCGAAGGCCGTTGGTGTCTGAATCCGAATGAGGATCTTTCCCCTGGGCAACTGGGCGAGATTGACCGCGTCTATGCCGCCTACCCCGCGCTCAACGACGATGAATTTGTGAGCGGGCGCCGCGACGCATGGCTTCGATAATCGAGATAACATAGATGGCTATGGCTGACGAAAAACCGGAACGCTCATTGGGCTTCAACACCCGCTCCCTTCATGCCGGCTACGCACCGGACCCCACTACAGGGTCGCGTGCGGTGCCCATTTATCAGACGACCTCGTACGTCTTCAAAGATTCCACGCACGCCGCGTCCCTGTTTGCGCTGCAGGAATTCGGCAACGTCTATACGCGGCTCATGAACCCGACTACAGACGTGCTGGAGCAGCGCTGTGCCTCGCTGGAAAACGGCGTCGCCGGACTGGCCGCCGCCAGCGGACAGGCGGCCCAATTCCTCGCGCTGACCAGCCTGATGGGAATGGGCGACGAGATGGTTTCCTCCAGCACGCTTTACGGTGGAACCTACACGCAGTTTGACGTCAGCTTCCGCAAGATCGGTATCAATACCACGTTCGTGGAACCGGACGACCCGGAGAACTTCCGCAAGGCCATCACGCCCAAGACGCGCTGCCTGTATGCCGAGACGATCAGCAATCCGCGGGGCAACGTGCTGGACATCGAAAAGGTGGCGGCCATCGCGCATGAGCACAACATTCCGCTGGTGATCGACAACACGTTCGCCAGCCCGTACTTGTGCCGGCCGATCGACCATGGCGCCGACATCGTGGTTCATTCACTTACCAAATTTATGGGCGGTCACGGAAACAGCATCGGCGGCATGATCGTGGACAGCGGGAAATTCCCCTGGTCCACAGGCCATTTCCCCCAGCTCAATGAACCGTCGCGCGCCTATCACGGCATGAAGTTCAGCGAGGTGTTCGGAGCCATCGCCTTCATCATCCGGGCACGCGTGGAAGGGTTGCGCGATCTGGGTCCGTGCATCAGCCCGTTCAATTCGTTTCTGATCCTGCAGGGAATCGAAACGCTCGGCTTGCGGATGGAACGACACGTGGAAAATACTTTAGCGGCGGCGAAATTCCTCGAAAGCAATAAGTTAGTCACCTGGGTGAAATATCCGTCTCTGCCGTCGAGCCCCTACTATGCGATGGCGCGGAAGTACACTCCCAAAGGCGCGGGCGCGGTGTTCTCGTTCGGTATCAAGGGCGGCTATGACGCGGCGCGTAAATTTGTCGACAGCATGAAGCTGTTTTCGCATCTTGCCAACGTCGGGGATGCGCGCAGCCTGGTGATTCAACCGGCCTCCACCACCCATCAGCAGCTCTCCGCCGAACAGCAACGCTCGGCCGGGGTTGAGCCTGAGATGGTGCGCCTTTCCGTCGGACTGGAGGATATAGAGGATATTCTCTGGGATCTGGATCAGGCCCTGACCGCATCGCAGATCTAGCGCCACGCGCCGGGCAGCACGTATCTTCTTAGCAGAGGTGGGGCAGACGCCCGCGTCTGCGCGGGTCCCCCAGGACCCGCCTCCGACCGCTTTGAAGCCGCGCAAAGCCGGCGGTCTTCAATCGAAATCGAAGTTACGCTTGGGCGGGCCAGTGTCCGGATCGGACTTGGCCTGCTTCAACAGTTCGTCGAATTTCCGGTCGAGCACTGACTTGCGGTTGTTGTGGTCGGCGAACGACTTCTGAAACACCTCTTCCCTCCTTGCCGCTTCTCCCTTCAGATTAGCCACCGCCGCCGCCAGATCCTCGATCGGCGGGGGCTTTTCCGGCTGCTTATGACTAATGACGGCGCCCGTGACCGTGTCGATCTTGAGGCTGGTCCGGCAGCAAGGACAGTCCACTTCGATAATTTCTTTAGCCATAGTGAGAACTTAGCACAGGCGGCGGCACTATGGTCTAGAGGGAGGACTAAATACACACACGGACCGGGAGTCCGCTGCAGTGGGCGAACAGGAGCCGCCATGTTATCCTCTAAGGAGCGGTAAACAGGCTAATTCCTCACAACAGCGGGCCGGTAGCTCAGTTGGTAGAGCACCGCACTTTTAATGCAGTGGTCGCGGGTTCGAGTCCCGCCCGGCTCACCATCTACTTCGTTACGTCCTTGTCTGATCCTCCATTAACATTACTCTCCACCGGAAACGTGCCGATAAGTTTTCTGTGGCAAGCGGGAGAACAAAATGCTCAGGGAATTCGAAGAATTTGCGATGGCGGCATACGTAGTGGACCTCGCCGTAGGCGTGATCTGGCAAATAGAAAGCCTCAACACCCCCGTGCGGGCTTCTCCAACGGCCGGACCGGCGAGTGGAAAGCCATTTGTGACAAATACCAGAGATCCACTTGCTACTGAACAATAGTCTGGACTAAGGGGAAACCCCTGGTTTAGTACTATTCTGTGACGAACGGGACTAGTGGGGGATTGTTGGCGACCTCCAACGACCTTAGAGTGTAAATAGAGAAGGTGCTATTAAAATGCTGCGTGGCGTAATCATTTGCCCAAACCGGGAGCTGCGAACCCAGACAGAGACCGCTCTGGAACCTATCGGGGGTCTGACGCTGCTGAGAGCGTTCGATCACTATCCCACCACCTTAGAACTTTCCCGATTTCTGCGGGCGCAGGGCCCAAACCTGATTTTTCTCAGTGTCGAGTCGGTAAAGGAAGCGCTCGCGGCCAGCAAGGAAATGGAAGGCTGTTGCCCTGGGATTCAGATCGTCGCCATCGAGCGGACCTGTGACCCGCAGGTTTTGCTCGAAGTCATGCGGTCGGGTGTGCGCGAGTTTCTTACTCCGCCATTTGAGCGGTCGCTATTGATGGATAGCCTGCGGCGCGTGCAGGAAGTGCTCGAGAAGAAACCTGTCGTCTCGGAATCCTCCGACTTGCTTTACTCTTTTCTACCCTCCAAGGCTGGCGTCGGCACTTCCACCATCGCCTTAAATACTGCGGTCGCACTGTCCAATATAGCTAAAACGCCCACATTTCTAGGTGATTTCGATCTCAGTTCCGGCATGGTGCGCTTCATGCTGAAGCTCGATAACTCCTATTCCGTAATCGATGCCGCGGAGCGTTCCGACGATATCGATGAACAGTTTTGGCCGCAGTTGATTACCGCCAGGGGATCGCTCGATATCCTCCACGCCGGAAAATTGAACCCGAACTTTCGCATGGATCCCGGACAGATGCGCAACCTTCTCCATTTTG
>JANXXL010000173.1 GCA_025350625.1 Bryobacterales bacterium
CTCAGCTTTTTCGAAATTTACGGAAGCAGTATGGATCTTTTCCATTTCCAAATTATTCTTTTTTTCTTGAATTTTTAAAAGTCTTACAGATTCTACGGTTCTTAGGTCATTCCAATACAGAGTTGTAGCCTCTAAGGGCCCAAGTGTATTTGAGTGTAATGACTCCAAAATCTCTTGATTCCGGCTTCTTTGGGTGGTCACAGTAAGCGCTAAGGTCATCCCCTCGAACCGCCAACGTTCAAATCCAGTCAAAGGAATGCTTGTTAATCCCCAATCAGGAAATTTTGTATCAACTTTTTCTGTTAAAAAATGTTGGTCTAAATTTTTAGCCGTTTCACAATCATCAATGTAAATCTGAAGAATACTATTTGGGTCAATAAGGTTATTAAACGTGGATTGTGGTACTCGGAAATTTTCAAGCCCGATGAGACAGGCACCCATGGAATTTAGTATAACCTCCCCGGTGTTGCAGTTTGAAGCTCGAGTCCTGTCGGTTTGTTGATCCAAACCTCCTTGGGCAGTTGGAATGGCTTGGGCTGCCGGTTGTTGAAGCGGTCGGGCCTGGCCGCAAACGCCCTGCCCATCACAGCGTCGCGTTCTTTGAGGATTCCGGCGGCGCGTCCGTAGTGGACGGAGGCCGGGGTTAGATGGGCGATGCCTGAATGGTAGTGCACGGTGTTGTACCAGGGGATGATCTGGCGTCCCCAGGTCAAGGCATGCTCCAGACTTCCGAAGCGTTCGGGAGTTTGAGGCCGGTACTTTAGCGTCTTGAAATTCGATTCTGAGTATGGGTTGTCATTTGACACCCTCGGCCTAGACGTCGAGGCGAGAATGCCCAGATCCATTTCAAATTGCGCCGTGCTCTTGGCTGTCATGGGTGAGCCCCGATCCGTGTGGACCCAGATCCCCGACTCCTTGGTCAGGCCCTGGCTCCGGTAGCCTTGTTCGATGAGATCCTGGAAGAGCTTAGCGTTCTCGCCCACGGTGATCATCCAGGAGACCACAAGCCGGCTGTAGAGATCCAAAAGCACGTATAGATAGTAGAAGACCCATTTCTCCGGCCCACGTAGCTTGCTGATGTCGGCCGTCCAAATCTGGTTGGGCCCGTTGGACATCAGCCGGGGCTCTTCGTAGTGCACCCTCTGCCGCTGCTGACGGCGCTCCTTGACCGCGCTGAATTCCCCCAAAATACGGTAAAAGCTGCTCTTAGAGGCCAAATACCGGCCCTGGTCCAGGAGTCGCGTGAAGGCCTGTGACGCAGGCAGGTCCACCATCTCGTCACTGTTGAGCACCGTGAGAATCTCCTGCTTCTCCTCAAGGGTGATGGTCCGGGCCGAGACTCTTCCCGAAAACCAGCGCGGCTTTGGATTCTTGCGGCGGTAATAGGTGGCCCGGGAAACTCCCAGCGAATAGCAGGCCAAAACACAGCCCGCCCGCCCGGCCATCTCCCGGGCCGCTTGTATCAGTCGTTCTCGTCGATCTCGACCGCTTTCAGGGGGATCCCCGTTATCTCGGAAATTTTTTTTTGAATCTCCATCACCTTCTCCAAAAGCTCAATGCGCTTTTGGGCCTTGCGCAGTTGGCGGTCTTTCTCAGCCAGCTCCTTGGCCAGCGGGTTCATCGGCTTGGCCTTGCGTCCCCGCTTGGGTTCGTCCTTCAAGAATTTCTCGTCCCGCATCTTGCGCCAGGCGCTGACCTGGGACGTGTACAGGCCCAGGCGCCTCAAAAACAGCCCCTTTTCCCCCTGCGGCAGGGCCTCGTACTCCCTCAAAAGACGCAACTGCTCCACTCGGCCCAACTTCCGCCGCTTGCGCGGTTGCGCCTCCACCCCACCTTCCGCGGGCGCCGAGGCAGGGGCCTCTCCGCTCCGTTCCGCATCATGAAATATCTCTAAGGAAGCTTCACTTCGCTCCGAGGCCCCTGCCTCGGGCATGCTCCCAGCCTGGTTTGTCATTGATTACCCCCTACGCCCTTTATACATTAATTACGTCGGGGGTGCCTGTCTCATCTAGCCTGACACAAAGGGCCCCCTGTGCCACACTGAATGAGTCATTTACCCGCCCTTTAATTAATGTAGCATTGGGGGCTGGAGGATGACATTTGCGATGGATCTTTCGACGGAGCCAA
>JANXXL010000309.1 GCA_025350625.1 Bryobacterales bacterium
CGAGAACAGTTCCTGCTCGTAACCCGCGAATAGCTGATCGTCACGCAGCTCGTATTCGCCCGAGCCGGTTGAAAGCTGCCGCACCGTCATCACCACAATATCGTGACGCCGCAGGTTCGTCTTTTCGAGCGTCTTTTGCAGATGGTGCATGCGATGGTAATCGCGAACCGCCACCAGCACGCAGCCCGGCCGCGCGTGCAGCGTCGCCGCCGTGACCTGGGACTGATGATCCAGATTAAACTTTTCCAGATCGCTGCGATGCTCCAGTTTCTTGCGGGCATTGACGCGCTCGGAAATCATGAACAGCGTATACAAAACAATCGTGAAGGAGACGCCGTAAATCGTCGCGATCTTTTTCGAAAACAGATTGGCGATGGCCACCAGGAATAACATCGAAGTGGTCAAGCCCAGTCCAATGGGAATCTCTTTGCCGGCAATGCGGATGTTCCATCCCATTTTGTATTCCTGGTCGTGGCGCTGATAGCGCAGCACCAGCACTCCCAAGGCTTTGAGCGCGAAACTCCAGACGACGCCAAAGGCGTAAGCTTCGCCCAACAAGAACACATCTCCGCGGCTCGCCAGAATAGTTAAAATCTGCAAGATCGCCATGGTGTTCAAGATGCGGTACGTAGTCCCGTACTTCTTATGAGGCTTACGGAACCAGTCGAGCAGAACCCCGTCCTCGGCGACGCGATTCAATACGCCGTTTACCCCGATAAGGGACGTATTCACGGCTCCCGCCAGAATCAGAACGCCCACGATCACGATGAATACGTGAAAGCCCAGCTTCAAGGCGGCAGGACCCGCCAGATTCATCACCAGGCCGCCGATCATGTTGTCGTAATAAGTGCTGCGCGTCGAATCCGGAATAATCATTACCGCCAGCAGCGAGATGACGCCGGTGCAAATTACGGCGTAAGTGCAGACAATATTCGCGGTGAGACGCAGATTTCTCATCTTGGGATACGCCACTTCGCGATACACCTGCGCCAGAGTCTCAAATCCGCTCATCGCCAGCAGCGAGTGGCCGATCGACACCAGGATCACGACGAACGACATGCGAGCCCAAAAAGTCCCGCTCAGCCAGCCCAAAGACTCGTTAGTGAGGTGCAAGTTCGAAGGCGTCGGCAGAGGCGGCAATTTAGCTCCCCCGCGCATCATCAGAGTGATCGGCGCCCAGAACAACAAAATCACCACCATGACGGTAGTAATTTGCATAATACGCAAAGCTTTATGGCTCGATTCGGGAACACCTTTGGTGTTGCTGTGCCAGAAATAGATGGTGACAGCCACGCTGAAGAAAACCGCAAAGGTATTGGGATCGCTGCGCCAGTTCTGATGCAGCGTCTCCGCCATATCGTTGAGCAAACGACCGAGATATTGGCCCGCACTCACAGCGCTGATCGGTCCGGTGAGAACATAATCCACCACCAGCGAGGAAACCGAAAGCTTCGCCACGGTGGGTCCGATGCTGTCCTTGACCACGATATAAACGCCGCCGCGCACGAACATGCCGCAGCTTTCCATGTAGACCGAGCGCACGGCATAGCTGAACAGCATGACGCCCAGCACCATCCACGGAGCCGGCTTCCCGATGGCCTGTTCGGTGATGCCTCCGATGTAAAACATGGTCGAGGCCAGATCGTTCAAAACCACGGCTGCCGCCTGCCAGAAAGTGATGAAGGTCAAAGCGACCGTGGTCGCCACCACCACTTTGGTAGTGGTTGTCGATGGGGGTGTTGGAATACTAGTTTGCATAAGTGAGAATCACGTGATGTCCCTCGCGCCGCAGAGTTTTCGCAAGCTTTTCCTCGCGGGTGGGCCACCAGCGCCTGGACGTTGCCATCACGACTACCGATTGCGGCTTCAGTGCCTGGCGGATGGCGTCGGTAAGGTCCCTGCAAAGGTGTACCTGGACGCTGGTCTCGACAGGCTGGTGGCATGCAAGGAGCCCAAGTTGTTCCTCGGCGAACGGTATGGAGACTTGCGGCGATTTAAGTTCTAGCGGGTAAGGAATCACTTGTGCCAGATGTACAGTAACGCGGGCGCCCAACCCGCGGGCTAGCACGCTAGCGGCATTTAACGCATCGGCCGTTCCCGGAAGATGCGTATAAATCACGTTCACTTCCAGTTCCGGATTTAAAACTTCGGGTGCGGAGACCGGCGCCGATAGTTGAACAGCAAGCTTCACGACTTCAGACTAGGCCTTCAGGCGTCAACGCTTTGTCAAGATGCAGGCGAAAAGCGTAAGGAATGTATAAGGATTCGCAGTGGCGGCGCGGGCTACAATGGACCTGGTAATGTCCTTCCCTGCCGAATATCGCGAGAAGCTGCTCGCCACACTCTCGACCATCGACACCGGGCGCGTGACCCAGGCGATCGAATGGATGAAGGAGGCCCGCGACGCCAATCGCGCCCTGTTTGTGGCCGGCAATGGAGGCAGCGCGGCGACAGCAGCCCATTTCGTCTGCGATATGGTGAAAGGCGCGAGCATGGGGAAGAACGCCCGCTTTCGCATTGTAGCTTTGGGACAAAATCTGCCCACTTTAACGGCCTACTCGAATGACCTCACTTATGCCGATGCGCTGGTCGAGGAGCTGAAGAACTTCGCGCAACCTGGGGACCTGTATATGGCCATCAGCGGCTCCGGCAACTCGCCGAACGTGGTGCGCGCGATGGAGTACGCCAACTCGCTCGGCTGCCGCACAGTGGCGCTCACCGGCCGCGATGGGGGCAAGCTGGGTGCGCTGGCGAATTTGGCGATCCACGTCCCCGAACCACACATGGGCCGCATCGAGGACGCGCATCATGTGATTTGCCACATGATTTGCTACAGCTTCATGGACCACCCGGACTAGACCAAAGGAGTACAATGACTAGGTATGAACCTAGTCGGCCAAATTGATGCTAAGGTTCACATTTGCTCTTCAATAGCCGATACTGGGTTCACGGTGCTATGCCCATTGGAGGCGTCATGAACGTCAACGACCCCAATCGCTCTTTTGCGGGCTCCTCGGCCGGTACTTCGCGAGCGCGCCAAACCATACCTTCGACCGCGACCGACGACATCCATCTTTCCGAATTGCTTCGCAGCCTGCGATCGCTAGTGTCGGATTCGCCGGAACGCCAAGCCAAGATCGAAGGATTGATGCTCGCTTATGCCAACGGCGATCTCGAAGTCGACGCGGAGGCCACCGCTTCGGCAATCATCGACGATGCCCTACTCCGTCGTCGCGCGCTGCGCTAAATTCCGAAGCCCGCGCGGAGCACGGTTCCCGACCGGTCGACAAAAGCCGAGACGTGGGTGAAGCCGGGGCGGTCGGGAGTCCCGAATCGTAGATCCAGTAAATCCAGCCGCAACCCATCTTCGACAGGGGTCACTTTCCAAAAGGGCGCTTGGGACCAGCGGGTGAAGACTTGAAAGGGCGGCGTGCGTAGCGCAGCATCCATCTCGGGAACGGGAGCGGCAATCCGATAGAGGTGTCCGGCGCCGGGCCCCGTCATGGGATCATATTCCCCGAGCAAATCCACCGGCGCAATCACCACAAATCCCGGGCCCCAGATCACCCCGCGCCAACTAAACGGATTAGTCGCGTTGGGCAGCGCCATTACTCTTCGCGGCGGCGCGCCCTCATACAAACGCGCGGACATCACTGCAACCGCGCGATCATGCGTCACCACGCGAGCCGCTTCATAAGCCACCAGCATCCCCAGCGCTGCCCAGGCCCAGCCGCGGCGCGCCCCGGTATTCTTCGCCGCCCCGATCTCGCCATTCACCAGACCCACCAGCGCAGTAGCCGCCACGGCTCCCAGCAGGATCACCCAAATCCATATATCGAAGATGTTGGTTATATCCAGGCTAAAGCGGTGGGCACTCAGGGGATAGAGCAGGGGAATGCCATAAGCGTTGGTCCAGTCAAGCAACAGATGACTGAGCACTGCCGCCATCGAAGCCAGATAGGATCTCCACGACAACTTCGCGCGCACAAGCAGAATCGGCAAGAGCGCCATCAGCGGCAGGAAGACCAAGGAATGGGTATAGGTGCGGTGGAATTCAATGTACCGCAGGGTGCCGCTAAACCAGACCACCGCGTCAAGGTCGGGTGCGTTCGCGGCCAGCATCAGCATGGCGGCCCCGCGCGGAGTGGTTTTCTCAAGACCCACGCGCGCCAGCATCAGGCCCGCCAGTGTGTGCGTGAGGTTATCCATTGCTGTCTTTAGCGCGCTCAGCGATACTCTGCCGGAACCAGCAACGTGAGCGCATCAGGCACCATCTCGAGAATTGCCGGCAACCGGCCCCCGTACTCGCCGTCGATCTGCAGGTGCGCGTCGCCCAGGAACTCCACTCGTTGCGAGCGCAACGTCCGCACGCCGGGCATGGACTTCACCTGACCGAGCGTCACGGCAGTCATGTAGGCTGCATAGCGCAGCGGATTCGACCCCTTGAACAGCACCACCTCGAAATCATCGCTTAGCAACGATGCGCCGCTGGCGATTTCCATATCGCCGCCATAGTTGCGCACGCGCGACACCAGCACGAATCCGCACTGCTGTTGCTCATCGCCTACCTGAGCCCGAAACTGCCCAACCGTGCCGAAGAATTCGCCCAAGCCGGCTACCCAATATGCCAGCTTCCCCGCACGAGCCTTCAGTCCGCTGTGCACCTTGGTCACGATCGTCGCGTCCAGACCTGCTCCCGACATCAGCAGGAAATAGCGCGTTTCCCCGAGGCCTTTGCAGAGCCGCCCGACCGCAATGCGGCGCTCGACGCAGCGTCCTAAGCGCTCAACGGCGCGCTCCAGGCGATTGCCCAGAGCCAGTTCGTTCGCGAGCACGTTCGCCGTCCCGCCGGGCAGCACCCCCAACGGCACGCGCGATGGGATCATACCGTTCGCCACTTCGTTGATGGTTCCGTCGCCGCCCAAAACCAGGACTAAATCCGCGCCAGCCGTCACGGCATCGCGCGCCAGTTCGGTGGCGTGCCCGGCAGCCTCAGTGGGAGTGTGCGCTACTACAATGCCTACCTTTTTCAAGGCATCAATGGTACGTTGGAGAATAAGCGCAGGCTGCCGCCGGAATTTGCCCGCGACAGGATTGTAGATCAGGACCGGCTGCTGATATTTAGCGATTTCTCAAGTATAACGTCCCCGTGAGTTCCATCCCCCAGAAAATCGAAGCCCTGCGCAAGAAATTGCAGCACCACGAGCACCTCTACTACGTGCTCGACGCGCCTGCAATCAGCGACGCCGAATACGACGCGATGATAAGGGAACTGCAGGCGCTCGAAACCGCGCACCCGGATCTGATCACAGATGATTCGCCCACCCAGCGCGTCGGCGGCAAGCCGCGCGAAGGCTTCGTCAAGGTGGCGCATTCCTCGCCGATGCTGAGTCTGGATAACGCGTTAAATGAGATCGAACTGCGCGACTTTGACCGCCGCGTTCGCGACTTACTAGGCGCGGAGGATTTCGCGTACGTCGCTGAGCTGAAGCTCGACGGCTTATCGCTCGCCGTGCGTTACCGTGATGGCAAACTGGCCGAAGCCGTCACCCGCGGCGACGGCGCGACCGGCGAAGACGTCACGGAAAACGCACGGACCATCCGCTCCATCCCCTTTCGAGCGCCGGCCGAGGAAGTACGCGGCGAAGTGGTTTTCATCCGCAAAGCTTTCGACAAGCTGAATGACGAACGCGCCGCCGCTGGGCTGCCGCTTTTCGCCAATCCGCGCAACGCCGCGGCCGGATCGCTGCGCGTGCTCGACCCTGCCGTGACCGCCTCGCGCCGCCTGGATTATTTTTCCTATTATCTGGTTCCAGCGCCGCCAACTCAGCACCAAACATTGGAGCAGCTTAACGAAATGGGATTCAAGGTCAATCCCAACTGGCGCCGGTGCGACGATATCGAAGCGCTAGCGGCGTTTTGCAAAGAGTGGGAGCAGAAGCGCGATTCCCTGCCCTACGAAATCGACGGTGTGGTGGCCAAGGTGGATTCGCTCGAACAGCAGCGCCGCCTCGGCTGGCGACACAAGGCTCCGCGCTGGGCCATTGCCTTCAAGTTCCCTGCACGCCAGGAAGAAACCGTGGTTCTGGATATTGGCGTCAACGTCGGGCGCACCGGCACACTCACCCCGGGCGCTTTTTTCCGTCCGGTGAACGTCGGCGGCGTCATGGTTTCAAAAGCGACTCTGCATAATGAAGACGAAGTGGAGCGCCTGGGCATTCAGATCGGCGATACCGTGCTGGTCGAGCGCGCCGGTGACGTCATCCCTCACGTGGTCCGCGTAGTGAAACAGGGTGACCATCGCCGCCCGTTCCGCATGCCCACCGCGTGTCCTATCTGCGGCGGCGAGATCGTGCGCGCCGAGGGCGAGGCTGCGAGCCGTTGCATCAACATCAGTTGTCCTGCGAGGCTGCGGGAATCGATTCTTCATTGGGCCGCCCGCGGTGTCATGAACATCGACGGAATGGGCGAAGCGCTGGTAGACCAGCTAGTAGATAAGGCTCTGGTCAAAAACGTTGCCGACCTCTACGCGCTCAAATTTGACGACCTGGCTAAGCTCGAGCGCATGGGCAAGAAGTCTGCCGAAAAGGTGCTGGCCAATATCGACGCCTCGCGCCGCGCCTCGCTGCCGCGGATTCTGAACGGCCTGGGCATTCCCTTCGTCGGCGAGCGCACCGGGCAATTTTTAGCAGAAGCATTCGGCGATCTGGATAAGATTGCCGCGGCCGGTGAAGTCGAGTTACAGCACGCCGAAGAGGTGGGGCCAAAGGTTTCCCGTAGCATCCATCAGTTCTTTCAGGAGAAGCACAACCATGCTTTGATCGAACAACTCCGCGCCGCAGGATTCAACTTTACCCACGCCGTCAAGAAGCGCGCCGGCGGGCCGCTCCAGGGGATGACTTTAGTGCTGACCGGTACTCTCCCCGGCCTTGCCCGGGAGGAGGCCAAACTGCGGATCGAAACCGCGGGCGGCAAAGTCGCCGGCTCGGTAAGCAAGAAGACCAGCTACCTGGTCGCGGGCGAGGAGGCCGGCTCGAAGCTTGATAAAGCCCGCGAGCTAGGGGTCGCGGTCATTGACGAAGCCCGATTGCTCGCTATGATTGGGGACGCGGCCGGATAAGGAATGCACCATCTTCTTGAACTCTTGAAAGAGCTGGGGCCGGTGGGGGTCCTGGTGCTCGCGATGGTGGAATCGGCCGGCATCCCGAATCCAGGCGGGACCGATCTCCTGCTGCTATTCATGACCGCGGCGAGGCCCGAAGAAGCGGTGCTGACGGCTGCGCTTGCGGTGGTGGGATCGCTCGCCGGCAGCATGTTTTTCTTCGAGGTTACGCGCCGAGGCGGCGAGAAGTTTTTGGCCCGGCATACGGCGTCCGGACGCGGCCAGCGTTTCCGCTCCTGGTTCCTGCGCTACGGCATGATCACGGTGTTCATTCCGGCGTTCCTGCCGATTCCGATTCTGCCTTTCAAGGTTTTCGCCGCCTGCGCCGGCGCCATGGGGGTCACGCGCAAACGATTCCTGCTGGTTCTGTTCGCCGCGCGCCTTCCGCGCTACGCCGCCCTCGCGTATTTGGGGGCCAAACTGGGCGAAAACTCCGGGATATGGCTGCGCCAACACGGCTGGTATCTGCTGGCACTGGCAGTACTTTTGGCCACCGGTTTGACCCTGCTGGTGCGTCGCGCCAATCGCGAGGCGCTGCCCGCGACTGACTAGCTGCCGATTCTCCTTCCGAAACTAACCGTCGCCCAATCACATCCTAAGATACAGGGGGATTTATGCGTCTCAAACTCGCAGCCGCGCTGATGGTGCCCATGATGATGCTGCCGAATGCGTCCTTTGCCA
Organism: Bryobacterales bacterium; assembly: GCA_025350625.1. Taxonomy (GTDB): domain Bacteria; phylum Acidobacteriota; class Terriglobia; order Bryobacterales; family Bryobacteraceae; genus Palsa-187. The sequence continues at coordinate 7,844 of JANXXL010000309.1, forward strand.
AGCGCCCGGATCAAGACATCCGCAAAGAGCAGAAACAAGAGGATAAAGAGTTCAGGGAATGGTTAAAAGCCCAAGGCAAGGAAGATAAAGAGTGGGACAAGGCCAGCAAGAAAGAACGCAAAGACTACGAAAAGTACCTGAAGAAAACCGCGAAGCACGGCTAGGCGGCTCCAATCTCGGCGCTGATGCGGTGCGCGAACCGTGAGGCGCTACAATTGAGGTGAAGCAATCCGCGGAAATCATGGCGCAGGCTCGTCTTCCCATAGGACGCATGTTGGCTGTACAGTAAGAAGGCCCAGTGACACCGCTCATCGACACTTTCGACCGCGTCCACGACAACCTGCGCATCAGCGTCACGGATCGCTGCAACATCCGCTGCTTCTACTGCATGCCTGAAGAAGGCGTCAAGTTCCAGCCGCGCGAAGAAATCCTGACGTTCGAGGAAATCGAACGCTTCGTGCGCATCGCAGTGACGATGGGTGTGCGTAAATTGCGACTGACCGGCGGCGAGCCGCTGCTGCGCAAGGGTCTCCCGGATCTGATCCGGCGTTTGAGCGCGATCGATGGAATCCAAGACCTGGCGCTCACCACCAATGCCGTCCTGCTCGCCGAGCAGGCGCAGGAGTTGTACGATGCCGGCTTACGCCGCCTGAACATTCACCTGGATACCCTCGACCGCGAGCGTTTCAAGCAGATCACCCGCCGCGACGATTTCGGACGCGTGATGAACGGAATCGAAACCGCGCTGCGCATAGGTTTCCCAGTACTCAAGATCAATGCGGTGGCGGTAAAAAATCTGGTCGAGGCGGACATCGTCCCGCTCGCGCGCTTCGGACGTGAGCATGGCATTGAGATTCGCTATATCGAATTCATGCCGCTGGACGCGCAGGGCATCTGGGATCACGGCAAGGTCCTCCTCGCGGACGACATGATCGCGATGCTCACCCGTGAAATCGGCCCTCTGCGCGAAATCCCCGATGGCGATCCCCGCGCTCCCGCCACCGAATACGAATTCGCCGATGGCAAAGGCCGGGTAGGCTTCATCGCGTCCGTCAGCAAGCCCTTCTGCCTGAATTGCAACCGAATTCGCCTGACCGCCGATGGCAAATTCCGCTACTGTCTGTTCGCGATCGACGAAACCGATATGCGGGTGCTGCTGCGCACTGGCGCTCCGTCACCTGAAACCGACCAGGCCATCGCCAATGCCATCCGGCAGTCCGTGAAGGACAAGTGGATCGGCCATCAGATCAACACCTCGAAGTTCGTACCCCCGCCGAGACCCATGTACCAAATCGGCGGGTAAGTGCCCGATACGCGACAGACGGACTTCTAAGCAGCGGTAGCGGTCAGCCGTCCGTGTTTAACCCCTTTCATGGCAATCAGCGCGTTCGCGATGGTTTGAACTTCTTTGGATTTCCCACGGATCAGAATTACTTCCAGGCAGTTGTGGTGGTCCAGGTGAACGTGCATATTCGCCATGATGTTTGCAAAATGGGCATGTTGCAGGACGGTGAGTTTATCGGCCAACTGGCGGACATGGTGGTCGTAGACCAGAGTGACGGTGCCGAAGACTTCGCGTTCCGAGGCTTGCCAGGTCTCTTGAACCAGCTCGTTCCGTATGAGATCCCGGAACGCTTCTGAGCGATTGGTATATCCGCGTGTGGCGATCAGGTTGTCGAACTGCTCCAACAACGCGTCATCGATGGCAACGCCGATTCGAGATAATTCAGCCATACGTTCTATTCTAAAGAGCCCCTTTCCCAGGGTTGCACCGAAGGTCGCTCTATTAATGCTGGCGGTTGCGCCGGAAGTTGTATGTGAAGGAGGCTGTTACGTAAGAGCGGAGCGCAAATCCCGTGATGCGATCTAAAGCTTCGCCCTCCCCGGGCAAAGCCAGAGTCTCCACGGTTTGACCGCCAAGGCCGCTGACGATGAGGAAGTTGACGCCGACGTCGAATCCTCGCGATTCGAAGGGGCGCATCACCGAGCCCCGGAATTCCCTGACCGGTACCGCAATAAAACCCCCGCCCAGCGGCTTTCTCCCGACATGTTCGTACTCGCCGCGGGCCACCAAATGGAAGGGTAGTTTGTCGACGGTACCTAGAAAGCCCCATATCAACCGCGGTGCTTCCGGCGTCGCTTCGCCGGTAAGGCGATCGCGAGCATCAGCGCGTGCAAAAAACCCTTCCAAAAATCCGTGCGTGAAATTGTGACGAGCCATCGTGGAGAGGGACTTTAAGATACCGGGCCCCTCGTCTTGCTGAAGGCCCGTGTCGTTGGAGATTCGCGCGAGCTGCTGCGCGGTAGTTACATGAGCCAGCGTGACCCGAAACTCAGTCTGGGCAACGGTCTTGCTGACCACCAGTTGATACGACCGGGCTTTGCTGATAATCGTACCTCCGAAAATGGCGGTTGTACCGATGCGGGGATCGTTTATGTGGAACGCCTGACCGTAACTCAGCGACACTGTCGGCAGGTATGAGACACCTTCCGGAGGCAGAAGACTAATAGTGGCTTTCGGGGAGCTAATGGTGGCGCTTCTGGAGAACGAAAAGTTGGGGCGATAGATATCCTGGTTATCGACGGAGACCTGATCTCCGCGATACCCGACATTGTAGTGCAGGACATGCGCCAGGGTGCCATCCGCAGCAATAAAAGGGCTATAAAAATTGAGAGTGATATTGTTGGCCGTTACCGGCTGGAAAATTCCCGCCTCATCGGCCTTGTCGAGATCGAGCGCGCGAGGGGCCTCGCGTCGGAGGTTCACGCCGGCCAGCAGTGAGAATGCTTTGTTATACGTATCCTTATACAGCACATCCTCCGAGTTCACATTCCGATGTTCGCTCTGCCGGATCAAGCCGTCCCCGAAGTTAGGGCGTACGTCCAAGGTGTAATAGCGATAGAATCCTGAAAATTGAAACTGGCGCCGCGCCGTCAGCCGCCAAACATCGTTCAAAATGAGCGCGCCGTTAGAAGTTTCCTCGCTCTGCCGGTCATCATAAGTGTCGTTGGGGACGGTGGCGCCGATAGGGATGAGTCCCGGTTGGAAAGCTGAGCCGGAGTAGCCGATCCCGTACAGAGTCAGCTCGTGCTTGCCGAAATCGAAGACCTTCGAAAAATTCGCTTTGTACTGTTTGCGGTGCTCCAGCCGCTTCAGAAATCCGTTGCCGTATGCGATCTCTACCCCGAACCACTCTTTATTAGACGGATTCGCGGGACTCCATCCCAGCACCAAATTTACATCCCGATAATCAGCGGTCAGCCGGACCATCGGTTCCAGCCGTTCGCGCAAACCGAAAACAATGGCCGCGTTCACGGAATTATTGCCTTCCCTCACATTGAATGCCCCCCCGTCGGTTTGCACATTGTCAATCGCTATCGGGATGATCACGTTGGGGTCGGCGTAACCATTCCCGTGGGCGTTGACGGGGAGGTTGTTCTGGAACAAGAAGCCACCTATTTGGAAAAACATGGCGATGGGTTCTCCATGATCTCCGGCTACGCCCGGCACGAAGTACTGCGGAGGCTTCACGCCGCCCGCTGGAGATTCCACCGGCATCCCGGGAATCGAGATGGGCATCCCAGGGCGTCCGGGGTTGGCATCCAAGGTCTGGTCGCGCATCATAATCCGCTGCGCCGGATCGGGCGCAAATAACCCAACGTCGGAGACATCCGCAGTGACCGTAACTGTCTGATTCTGCGAAACCACTTCCGAGAATTGCAGGGATTCTATCCGTTCGCTCTGGTTCATAAGGACAATGGTCCGAGTCAGCACAGAAAACCCCGGCGCTTCGGCCGTCAACTGATATTCCCCAATGTCCAGGGCCAGTGAAAATTCCCCCTGCCCACCAGTAGTTACCTCGCGCCGGGAGCCATCCGCGCGGCGAAGCAGCCTGATGGTGGCACCGGGAACTACGCGGCCTTGCAGGTCCATTAAGGTGCCTGACAGAGTGGCCGCCGAAAGGCTGGAAGCCGCCCAAATGCACATTCCAAACATCAATACTGTCTTGAGCTGCAGTACGCGAGAAGCGAAGTTTGGAAAAGTCATTAATCCGCCTCGGGAAATCGTAGCACGAACCTCATATCCATGCTACGAGGAAAATGACTTTTTGGATTGCAAAGGATTTTATTGATCCGCCTAGAGTATCAAGTTACGCTTCGGCGGCAAGTGAGCCGCAGGATTCAGGCTCTGCGTTAGAATGGAACACCGTAACCCGGGCGTCTATCGAAAACATGGTCAAGCCGACAATCAGGTCCCTTTTTTGGCTGTTGCTGGCGATCGTGGCATTTTATTGGAAGATCGTTTTCACGCGGCAATTTTCGATGTTGACGATCGCGGAACCCGTCAACCAGGCATATTCCTGGTTCCATTTCTGGGCCGAAAGTATACGGCACGGGGAACTGCCCTTGTGGGATCCCTACGCCTTCGGCGGTCGCAGCTTCGCTGGAGAAATGCAGCCCGCGGTGTTTTATCCTTTGCACCTGGTGTTTGCTTTGTTTCCATCCGACGGTAACGGCCTGCTGTCGCCCCGCCTCTACCACCTGTATTTCGTGTTCGCGCACGTGCTGGCCGCCTATTTCATGTTCGCTTTGATTCGCGAGCTGGGCCTCGACCGTTTCCCCGCCCTGCTCGCCGGTTTGTGCTATTCGCTGGGAGGATTCGTCGGCGTAATTCCCTGGCCTCACTTCCTCGAAAGTTCGGTCTGGCTGCCTCTCCAGTTTTTGCTGATGCTGCGGGCGCTGGAGGCGTCCGGCCGGCGCTCGATTCTCTATGCGGCGCTGTCGGGATTGGTTCTCGGGATGTCGATCCTGGCGGGCGGCCTGCACATCGTAATGATGCAGGTGATCGTCCTGATAACTGCGGCTGCGCACTACGCGCTTACCCGTCGAATTGGCTGGCTGCGGCCCACTATGGTGGTTGTAACGGTGATGGTCACCGGCTTGGCCGCTGGCGCAATCCAACTTATTTCCTCTGCGGAGTTCGCCGCACGGGCCGTGCGATTCATCTCCGGCACCTCGCTGCCCGCCAACCAAAAAATCCCGATTGCTTACCTGGTGGATTCGATTTTGCCACGAGCCCTGGCAGGCTATTTGTTCTCCTGGAATTTTCAGGGCAAGCTGGGGCCGGGCGAAGTGCTCAGCCCGTACTTCGGCGTTTTTCCATTGTTGCTCGCCATCATCGGGTTCTGGAAGTGCCGCGAACACCCGTGGGTGCGTTATTCTGCGGGACTGGCCGTAGCCGCATTCCTCTTCTCGCTGGGCGCATCCTCGGTCTTTTATGGATTGATCTACGCTCTGGTGCCGCTGCTGTGGATGGCGCGTGAGGCTAGCCGCTTTCTCTACCTGACCCATTTCGCTTTGGCGATCCTGGCGGCCTACGGTGCAGAAACTTTGTTTCACGGGACGACGCCAGTTTCCTGGCGCTCACTGAACCGGATTTTGCTGGCTGCGGCAATCGCCTCCCTTCTGGTCTTAACGGGTCCTTTGGTGTTCAGCCAGGTCGAGTTGAAATCCTGGACCGAATGGTCGTTGTTGCTCATCATCCTGACTTATCTCCTTTTCCGGTTCATTGCGGGAGGAGTCACCGGAGCGGTCGCGCGTTTCCTGGTGGTGGCGTTCGTCGTATTCGATCTGCACTCCTTCAGCGCCATCGCGTTGAACAAGATTGAGGCGGCCCGCAAGGACGGCGATCAGCTGGAACGCTTGGTCAGTATGCGCGGCGCGGCTGACTTTCTCAAATCGCGCTCCGGGCCGTTCCGGGTTCAAGTGGTGACCGACCCGCCGTTGAATCTGGGAGATTCCTACGGGATCGAAACACTCAATGGCGGTGCGGTCACGCTTGCTGCCAACTACATGCACCTGATGAGCCAGGGAGGGCCGGGAATCAACCTACTCAACGTGCGCTATATCTTGAAGCCCTCCTCGGCGCCCGAGCCAAATCCGGTCTACGCCGATGCAAATTGGAAAATCTATGCCAACCCGGGCGCTCGTCCGCGAGCCTGGGTCCAACATGGCGGGACCACGGCGGATAATGAGGCTAGCGTGAAAGAGCATTCAGCTCGTCACATGAGACTCCGCGTGAATACCGCCACAAGCGGGCTCCTGGTACTGAGTGAACTCTACTATCCCGGATGGGAGGCACGCGTGAATGGAAGCCCTCAACGCATTTCCGAAATTGATGGGGGGCTACGTGGCATCCCGGTTTCTGGCGGCGAAAGCCAAGTGGAGATTGACTATTCCCCGTCCTCGGTAATCTTAGGCGGCATTCTCAGCGGACTCACCTTCGCCTTGGTTCTGAGTGCGGCTGTAACCTGGTTGCGCACCTAGTTGCAACTGACTTGCAATCCCCCCTTGAAATACACCGCCTGTAGAGGCATAATAAAGTCACAATGCAAATGGGTTTCAACAAAAGCGCCCATGCAGCCCCGGCCGGTCCCCGCAATCTGACTGCGCTTAAGAAGGGCGAGTCCGGCATTCTCGATCGCATCGACATGTCCGATCTGGACGCCCAGCGCCTGATGGAATTAGGTTTTCTTCCCGGCCATACCGTTACCCGCGCGCATGCAGCGCCGGGTGGCGATCCTCGGGTTTTCCGCGTAGACGGTTCGGAGGTAGCCCTTCGTCGTGAAACGGCTTTGCATTTGATCTTGCGATAGGAAATTATGGCAGACTGCCACGGCCCCACCCTAGCCACATTGCCGCCGCCGGAAACTTCTGGTAAGCAGCACATTGTTGCTATTGTCGGACCGCCGAACTCTGGCAAATCCACGTTGTTCAACCGGCTCACCGGCTTGCGCCAGAAGGTGGCGAATTTTCCGGGAGTGACCGTCGAACACCGCATGGGCCGCGCCAAACTGGGCCATCTGCGCGAAATTTTTGTAGTGGATCTCCCCGGCGTCTACAGTCTCCAACCACGCACCGAAGATGAGAAGGTAACCCACGACGTGCTGGCGGGAACCATGAAGGGTTTGCCCAAGCCGGACGCGGTGATGCTGATCCTCGATTCCACGAACCTTAGCCGCCACCTGTCGCTGGCCGCTCCCATCCTAAGCCTGGGATTGCCGACGCTGGTGATCCTGAACATGGCCGACGACCTCCACGGCCGTGGAGGCGAAGTGGACGCGGCGGAGTTGTCGAAACAGCTCAACACGCCGGTGGTCCTGATCAGCGCGTCCAAAGGCACAGGCGTCGAAAAAGTGTTCGAGTTCCTGAACGGCGCTCCGAAACACCTGCCGCCGAAGCCTCCCTTGTTGCAACTGCCGGTACTGCAAGACATTCCCAAAGTCCGCGATTGGGCCGCCAATATGAGTCGCCGGACAAACTTTCGTGCACCGGCGCCGCCCCTCTGGACGCGCCGTCTGGATGGAATTTTTCTGCATCCGCTGATCGGACCGCTGGTATTCCTGATGGTGGTCATCGGCGTTTTTCAGACGATCTTCGCGGGAGCGCGCCCTATGATGGACGCCGTCGCCGCCGCGATCCAGACCTCTGGAAAGTGGATCGAGTCAGCAATGCCCGATACGCCGATGCGCTCGCTGATTGTCGATGGCGTTTGGAGCGGCGTGGGAGCGGTGATCGTGTTCCTGCCGCAGATCCTGCTGCTGTTCCTGTTCATCGGAATACTCGAAGACTCCGGCTACCTGGCCCGCGCGGCGCTGATCGCGGACCGGACCATGGCCCGCATCGGCCTCCAGGGCAAGAGTTTTATCCCGCTGCTTTCGGCCTATGCCTGCGCGGTCCCCGCGATCATGGCGACGCGCACCATCGAAAACAAGCGCGACCGGATCGCCACCATTCTGATCGCGCCTTTTATGACGTGCTCGGCGCGCCTGCCTGTCTATACGCTGGTGATCGCCGCCTTCATCCCGGAGAAACCGCTGCTGGGCCTGTTCTTCGGAACCCGCGCGGCCGCGCTGCTGGGATTGTACGTGCTGGGTTTTCTCGCGGCCATTGTCACCGCGCGCCTTCTGAAATCGACCGTCCTCAAGAGCACGCGCGCGCCCTTCATCCTAGAAATGCCGCCCTATCGCTGGCCTACCGTGACGTCCCTGGTCCTGCGTCTCATCGATCGCGCCCGGGTATTCCTGCGGCGCGCAGGTACGGTGATCCTGGCCGTGGCGATTATTCTCTGGGTGCTGGCGCACCTGCCGCTTCACGAGGGCAAGGCGCCGGAGATCGGTCACAGCATCGCGGGGATTATCGGACACGCCGTCGAACCGGTCATCCGGCCGCTGGGCTTCAACTGGAAAATCGGCATCGGCCTGATTACGTCGCTGGCCGCGCGGGAAGTGATCGTGGGCACGCTCGGAACTATCTATGGGATTGAGGGAACCACGCACTCCGTGGGCCTGCAGGCGGCGCTGCGA
>JANXXL010000252.1 GCA_025350625.1 Bryobacterales bacterium
TGGGAGATAACACGGTCGTCGCCATCAGCGGAACTACCTACCAGGTAACGAAAACCGTCGTGTTGACGGGCGGACTCGGCGCTCCCAACCACGAACCGGATAACGCGGCCTACGATCCGATCCGCCATATCTACTATGCGGCCGTTCTCTCCAAGCCGGGAACCACGGACGGCACCATCGAGATCGTCGATACCAAGGCCGCGAAGCTGCTGGGCAGCATCAAAATGAACGGCGCCGATCCGGGAGGGCTTTCGATTGAGCCCTCAGGCAAGCGGCTGTACGTGGCGATGGGAGATGTGGTGAATGGCGACAGCCACCTCAAGGTAATCGATCTTGAAAAGCGCGCCGTGATCGCCGAATATCCCATTACGGGCGGACCCGTCCCGCATGCCTCCGGATTGGATGCAGCCAACCATCGCCTGTTTGTAGGTAGCCGGGTCAAGGGCGGCCATCGTTACGAGCCCGGAAAGATGGTCGTGATGGACACCGAAACCGGAAAGGTGGTCCAAGCGCTCGATACCGTGGGTGGCTCCGACGAAGTTCAATACGACGCGCCCACCAAACGCATTTACTTCGTGGGGACCACCGGTACCCTCGAGGTTTTCAAACAAGTTGACCCGGACCACTATACGTCGCTGGGAAAAGTTCCCACCGGGGCCATCGCCAAGACTGGCATGTGGGTGCCCGAACTGAAGCGGATGTATATAGCCGTGCCCAAGCACATCGTGCAGACTCCACCCTATGGGGCCAACGACTACATCACTGAAGAAGCTCGCCTCATGACGTTCGAGTATCTGCCATGAGATGAAAATCTGCGCAATCCTGCTCTCCCTCAGCACCGCCTGGATCTCGAGCGTACTCGTCCAGAGTCTGCCGATGCAGACCATGACGGGGCTCTTGCGCTTGGTTCGGACCAGCCCGCTCCCGACTGAAGGCTACATGGACCACATGACGGTGGACGTCAAGGGCCAGCGCCTGTTCATCTGCGGCGAGGCGAACAAGAGCCTGATCGTAGTGGATCTGCGCTCCGGCAATGTGATTCACGAAACCAGGGGGCTGGGCGGTAACCCTCGCAAGCCCTTCTACCTCGCCGAGACCAATGAAATCTGGACCGACCTCGGAGAAAACACCGTCGTCGCCATCAGCGGGACCACCTACCAGGTAACGAAAACCGTCGCCTTGACGGGCGGACGCGGCAACACCACTAGGGAGCCGGATAGTGCCGCATACGACGCTGCCCGCCACCTGTACTATGCGGCGGTCCTCTCGAAAACTGGAATCGCCGATGGCACAATCGAGATCGTCGATACCCAGGCGGTGAAGCTTCTGGGCAGCATTAAAATGAACGCTGCCGATCCAGGTGGGCTATCGATCGACCCCTCCGGGAAGCGATTATACGTAGTGATCGGGGATCTGGTGGGGAGCGAAAGCTTCGTCAAGGTGATAGATCTTGAAAAGCGCGCCGTGATCGCCGAGTGGCCCATCACGGGCGGTCCGGTGCCGCATGCCTCGGGCTTGGATGCAGCCCACCATCGCCTGTTCGTGGGCAGCCGCATCCAGCCCGCGCCCAAAGGCGCCAGAATTTCGAGCGGGCACCGCTATGAACCCGGCAAGCTGGTCGTTCTGAATACGGATACGGGGAAAGTGGTCCAAGCGCTCGATAGCGTCGGCGGCGCGGATGAAGTGCAATATGACGCTCCCAGCAAACGCATTTACTTCGTCGGGACAACTGGCACACTTCAGGTTTTCAAGCAGATTGACCCCGACCACTATATATCGCTGGGAAAAGTCCCGACCGGCGCCATCGCCAAAACTGGATTGTGGGTGCCCCAACTCCAACAGATGTACATCGCGGTGCCGAAGCACATCGTGCAAACTCCGCCCTACGGAGCCAACGACTATATAACGGAAGAAGCACGTCTCATGACTTTCGAGTATCTGCCATGAGACGTGCTTCGGCGTGCTTTATTACCGCTTAGCGCTACGCTCCACCTGCTGCTCCACGTCGTTCCGGATGACCTTTCCGCCCTTCATCACAAACTTGACCCGTTGCATTTCCGTGATGTCGGCGAGGGGGTCGCCCGAGACAGCGACGATGTCGGCGAACTTACCCTTCTCGATCGATCCGATCTGATCCTGCCAGCCCAGCGCCGTGGCGTTGGTCATCATGTCGGCCTGAAGGACCTTGGTGGGGCTCACGCCGCCATGCTTCACCAGGTTGACGAACTCGAGCGCCTGCGTTCCGTGAGGCAGAGTGGCCCCATCGGCGCCGCTGCCGACCATGAGTTTCATGCCCTTGGTAGCGGCGGCCATGGTCACAGCCTTTTCAAAAATTGGAATCATGCGATATTTGCCGCCCGTGCTCTTGGCGTCGTTGTCGTCCATATAGGGCTCGGTGTAGCGGGTGAAAGTCGGCTCGAAGTACAGCCCTTTCGAGACGATCAGGTCGGCATCCTTCTGGCTCATGCCAAAGGCGTGCTCGATGGTATCGCAGCCCAGCTCAATCGCATTCCTCATGCCTTCGCCGCCGTAGTTATGGCAGCCGGTCTTCTTGCCCAGGCGATGGGTCTCGTCGATCAGCGCTTTCAATACCGGCTTGGGATAAGTCAGTTCGTATTGGTCTTTACCATCCGGGCTGAACGAGTACGCACCGGCCGGATACAGCTTGATCCAATCCGCGCCATGTGAAATCTGGTCGCGGACGGCTGCGCGCGCTTCTTCCTCGTTACGAACAATGGCGCTCGCGAGGGGGTTTTCCGGAACGTTGGGGTCCTTAGGCTTGGCCCCCCAATTAATCCCGCGAGTGGAAACTTGATAGCGGGGACCGTCGACACGTCCTTCGTTAATGGCGTTGCGAATGGCAACGTCGCCGTAGCCATTGCCGTGGCTGGTCATGTCGCGTGCGGTCGTGAAACCGGCTTTAAGGTCGAATTGCGCGTTCTGCAAGCCGATCAGCATGTAATCTTCGGTAGTGCCGCCGGGCTTGCGGGCGTTGAACATATGCGTATGGGCGTCGATCAACCCGGGCATAACCGTCGACTGGCTGAGATCGATCACCTGAGCGCCCGCCGGGATTTTAACTTGACCCTCGGGCCCGACCTCGGTGATTTTGTCGCCCGAGAGGACGATCACCTGCCTGGTCAACATTTGCCCGGTTTTACTGTCGAACATACGTCCCGCGCGGATCGCCTTCACCCTCGCAGGCGGCGGGCAGGGCAATGCCCCTCCCTCAGATCCCTCGCAAGGCGCCATGCCGGCCCCTCGCCACGTAGCCGACCACGGCTTCGGCTGCTGCGCCTGCACCGCCGCCGCGCTCAGTAACAACCCGAACGCCATGCCAATCACAAATTTACTTTGCATTACTTGCATTCCTCATCTCCTGTATTAAATTTTCCGGTCGCTTTGAAATAATATCAGACCGGCTTAGGCCGGCCACAAACCACTTACTTGCCTCGATTACTTCCCCGGAGATTTTTGCGCCGTGGCTGGGGCCGGTTTGGCCCATCTCGCCGCGTCAATCTCCGGATTAGCCTTTATCTCAGTCATATCGATGGTTGCCTGTCCGTCGGTCCAAGTAACGACCCAATGAAACGGCATCTTGACACCGCCGACCACCCGATAATCGGAATAATCCGTCTGCGTCGGAATAACGCCCACCGCCGTATCAGTGTATCGCACAGTTCGTACCAGCAGGCCAGACCGCCCATCAAAGAATAACTTAATGCGAGAGCCGCCGCTAGCGGTCGCCTGGAGGACCTGCACGTCGCGATCGTCAATCTGCGTCTTGGGGAACCCGGCGCGCCACTGGCCGAGCGATTGCTTCAGGCCAGCGGGGAAAGTCAAAGTAGCATCGAGTTTGAGGCCGTCGAGATCCTCTCCGCCAAGCGCGATCAAAGGAGACGGTTTATCGGGCGACGCGATCCAGCCTCCGCGGCCATCGTAAGTAGTGATGCTGTCTCCGCTATGCAAATGAATCACGCTGGTCCGCAGCGCCGGCGCCTTGGCGAAGACATCAAACGGGCGCGCCTCGAGGTCGGTGTCGAATCCTTGATAAGTCCCCTTAGCGGTCAGGGTGGTAACGCTTGCCACTGCCTTTGCTCCGCCCAGGGCCTGTATGTACTTGTCGAGAATTTGATCGGCCGACGCGGTAGGTGTATTACGCCCCACAATCTCCACGTTATTGGGATCCTCCGGAGGCGGACTCCCATACTGCTCCATCAAGCTCGGAATGACCCGCGGACGCAACGAACCGCGGTGGCAGGAATAGCAGGTCAAGGCGCGGCGGCCCCCGAAATTTTCCTTATTGATGGTATCTACCATCTGGACCATCCTGCGAGCGGTGCGTTTTAAGGCAGTATCGTCGGCGTACTTTCCCCAGTCGCCGGAGCTCTCGGAGATGTGGCAATCCGTGCAGTTCAACCCCAGGGAAGCGGAAAAGAAGCCCATGGTTCCCATGAGTTCGTTGGCTGAAATTCCCTTGAGAACCTGGATGTTCTTGAAAACTTCTTCCGCCAATTGCGGCTTCTCTTGTGACCGGGCCGGCGTCACGCACCATAGCGAGACCGAAAGCGTTGCCACGGCGCCCAGCAACATACGGGTGGGCCCTAACCTCATGCTGTCTCCATTGCGCTTATTTCTTGCCGACAGCTTGATCCTGGCCGGCAGGGACGACGACCATCTTTCGATATTCGATTGCTTCGGAGGGGACACACAACTGCTCTTCGTCGTCCTGGTCGGGTATCCAGCGGAACCGGCTGGTGGCGAGCGCAAAGGGCTTGGTGTAGTACTTCGGGTCGTCGACCGTCACCGTTACTTCTAATACATCGTGGTTCACGCGCGTGAACCGCTCCTCGACGCGCATATCCGCGCTGTGCGGATACCCGCGCCGGTCGAGCCAGGTACTGTCGTCGACACCGGCCGTATTCACCACCAGCGTATAATCGCCATCCCAGTGGCCTACCGAGTAGCCATACCAATTTGGTTGGGGTCCGCCTTTGGCGCCAATGTTCTTCGGAAGCTCGCGCCCGTCCATCCACACCGCGCGCCAAATTTTCTGGTACTGCGTCAGGATCACGAGGTGGTCCTGCATTTGAGCGAAGGCCACTCCCCTGGTTTCCGTTGTCATGGTGCGCGGAACGCCCAGCGGATCGCATGTCGCCCAAGGATCATTCGAGCTGGCGCTAAAAATATCGGGCTTATTCTGCTTAAATTGCGCCTGGCCGGCTGGCGTCATCTCGGGCGCGGGACCCAGTTTCGGAGTCAGCGGACCGGTCCAGAAACCGCCAAAATCCCTGCGCGGAGCTGGACCGCCGGTGGCATTTGCCCTCTCCAGCTTTTGATAAAGCGTGAGGGGGCGCGTTTCCTTAGCAGCCTTGGGAGCGGCTTCCTGCGCCGCAGCGTGCAGTGAAAAAACCACCGCCACGGTCACCACGCCCGATTTCAAAAACCAAGTTCGCATATCCACATCCCTGCCCGAATTCCGCTTTGCGCCGGTGCGGTGGCATCCATAAGACCCGGCCGCAAGCCGAATTTTACGGGTTCTCCTTGTATCCCAAAGCGCTGTCCTTCAGATCGCTGCCGTCGGCCAGCGTGATCTTACTGAGACGGCCTACCGGATTTCCGGTCTTCGATTGATACAGGTAGACGTCAAGTTTATCGCCGACCTTCACCGCGGCTTTGCTCCAGCCGGATAGAAGAAGTGTTTGCGGCGTTCCCGCTTCAGCGGTCCACTGCTTCATAGTCCCCTGGTCGTCCTTCGCGTCGAAGGTAATAATCACGTGCGGGCTGGCCCACAGGAATTTCGTTACGGTCACACCTTTAAAGGCCACAACCTTGGTGGTATCGTATGCGGTACTCCCATGGTGTGCGATTGCCGGGATACAAATTAAAAGGCCAAGAATCAGAGCCCGAGACATTGCGAATTTTAACTTCATAAAAATCTCCACCTACTTTGTGGTCAACCGAACCATACTTGTGGGCCCGGTCAGGTCGTCGCGGACTACCACGCCGCCCTTCATTACGAACTTAACACGCTCCATCTCGGTAATGTCTTGGAGGGGGTCGCCTGCTACCGCAACCAAATCCGCGAATTTGCGCTTTTCAAGGGTCCCGATACTGTCCTGCATGTGGATAATCTCAGCGTTTACAGTAGTCGCCATGCGCAACACGTAAGCCGGTGTTGCTCCCCATTTCACCAGGACCGTGAAAGTTTCCCCTTGCACGCCGTGGGAGCAGTTGCACTCCAGGTTATAAATTCGTCCCCGGCCGTTTGAAACCGGCGCCGAGCCGCTGCCGAAGCCCAGCCGCACGCCCGCATCCAGCATTTTTTTCCAGGTCTTCTCCATGATGCGGAAGCGACTGTAGGGAGCCCATTGCTTCAAATCTCCCGGTTCATCCTGCCGAAGGTCGAGAACCGTGGAAGTGATGGGGAGGTTTTTCTTCAGGATATTCTTGATATCCTCATCGTCGGCGGCATTCGCGTGCTGAATGTTGTCGAGCCCGGCTTCGATCGCCCACTTGAGCCCGTCACCGCCATAGGTGTGGCTCGCGACCCACATTCCGCGGCGATGCGCTTCGTCCACCACCGCTTTGATCTCTTCGAGGCTGGGTAACGCCTGATTCACCATTTCGCCATTGGGCTTGAAGTAAAAGCGCCCAGTGGTGTGAATCTTCACGTGCTCAGCGCCATAGTGGGCAAGCTCGCGCACGCCCGCGCGCAGCCCCTCGGCGCCGTCCCTTACGATTTCCGGCTCGAACGGTCTGAATTCGAGCGGAAAGGGACCATTCCCCGGAGCCGTGATCGCAATGATTGGTCCAGCCGTTACCAGGCGGGGTCCTTGCACTAAGCCGCTATTGATGGCTTTCTTGAGTTCCACGTCGGCGTAGCCGCCCCCATGCGAACCCATCGCCACTTGCGTGGTAAACCCGGCCTTCAAACTTTGAGTCGCGCTATAAAGAGCAATCATCATCTGATGCTGCAGCCCGCCGTCGGCGTCTGTAAGGTGGACGTGGCCGTCAATCAACCCCGGCATCACGGTCGCCTGGCTGAG
>JANXXL010000261.1 GCA_025350625.1 Bryobacterales bacterium
GACCGTCCGGGCGATGTCGGCGATTGTGGCGAGATTACTGGGGACGACGTCCACGGGACGCAGCTCGATTCCGAACTCCTCCTCGATGAAGCCAACCAGGTCCAGGAGCCTCACGGAGGCGACAAAACCGCGTTTGAGATCCCACACGAGCAGGGTCTCACTAACCACTTCCAAATCGTGACTGGAGACCCTAGCATTATTCTCTACTTGTTGATCTCGGTCGCATTTCTCCTGCTCCTTGTTTTCGGTCATCAGGGCCTCGGGAGCAAAGCACCTAAGGTGCTAATCGCAATTCGCACAGTATTTTTCTATTCCGTTTTAATGATCACATTGCAAATTTTGTTCATTAATCTATTCGCTTCCCGTCCTGACGACAGGTCGTGGTATATATTCAACAGTTGTCTTCAGCGCTTAGATCCGTCGGGAAAAGATGCACCCACCAACCTGTTTTGTATCGATGACCCTCACTACGTAACCCTTGGGGTCTCCCTTCTCGCGTTGTTGCTGCTGATAGATCGCAATATTGTCAAGGGATTTGCAAAATTGTTGAATGTCAAAGGCTTTGCAACGCCACCGATCGATAGGTGACATGGCAGATGGAGTGAGAGCTCGCTAAATATGCCAGTGGGTTTTGATAGACGATAACGTATGTGATCGTCTACCAGCAGCGGAGATCATCTATCTGAAGCAGGATTGGGGATGGGGTATTGCCCCGCACCCGTAGCCTCGATTTGTTTACTAGTGCATACTGTTGAGATGTCAGCCTATCCGCCGCACGTTGTCGCTCGGCTAATTCAGCGATTGAAGCTTAATTACGCCGGAGAAGTAATGGGTGTCTTGGGGCTCTTGAACGACAAAGTCTACCAGCAGATCCTTGCTGAAGGAATCGACAAAGATCCGCGGTTGTCGCCCGAGAGGATGGATGGCACCATCCATCCTCTCGATCCCATACGTTCGAGAGCATTGATCAAGGGCGATGCCGATTTTGAAAAGGAGGTGTCCGCAAGAATCCTTTCGCCACTTTTAACTTGGGTAGACGATCAAGTAAAGTTGTTGAAGGCAGTCGCTCCTCAACCGGACAAGGTTAAATACCAGACGCCTGAGTTGGAGTTTTTAAGACATTTGCGAAACGCATTGAGCCACGGCAATAGGTTTTACCTCCGCGGCAAGGAACCAACGAGCCCCGCCAATTTCAAAACTTTCGTTATAGACAAACCGCTCCATGGCAAAAACATGGTGATGTTCGATTGGATCGGCCCTGGCGACATACTGGACCTATTAGATCATTTGGCGGTTTAGCTGAACCAACTTTAATCCTGTGCCGCAATCGAGGAGAGCTCGTGTCCGGACTCGACCACAGACTCGGCGCGCCGAGACGCTCCAAAGAAAGTTTGACTTTTAAGCACGATAAAATACATTATTGTGTTTAAAAAGAGGGATGGGGGGGCGCGCCCATTGGTTAGTTGGTCGCTCAAACTCCTGTCCCCAAGTCCCAGTCTCCAAAGAGTCCGCCGTCAAGGCCAAGCCGCTACGCGGTGCGCTGATCGCGCAGTCTTGACCGCTAAGAACGAAGGAGAAAATTGAGCCTGACGACTCTTCCAAAATCGTGTAGATGTTCTCGCGTTGCGGTTTGGCGTTTCGGTTGCCAAAATGTTGCAGAAACGCCGCCATTCGACGAGGATCTTGAGAAGGACTATTGATAGACGATAAAGTTATGTTGGTTTAACCATTCAGCTTCTTTAGGGCTTCCTCAGCAGAACGCTTAGCAGCGCCCTTATCGCCACGCCACCAGTGGGAGAGCGCTTGTTCTGTAGCGCTCGCGGCGCTTTCTATCTGGGGCTGGTACTGCGAGCGTGCCCCCTTGTCGCGTGGAGTGAGATAAACCCGATGCTTTAACCAGCTAACGGCTGCCGCTCCTTCAATCTCAGAGAATTGATCGGGACGTCCCTCGATTATGCTCTCTAAAAGCATTCGCACAAGTGCCACATCCATTGATACCTGTTCTCCTTCAGAGTGCTGTTCTACACTATATGCTCCCGGTTGGACCGCCGGACAGTGAATCAACAAGGAAGCCTCGTCATGCGCCGGAGAGTGTACAGGGCATCAGGTGTCAATGCGGCAATGCGGGCCCCCGGTTCTCACTTTGTTGAGTACGACGAATGGCGCTTGTCACAAACCCGAGCGCTTGACCCCATCTCGCGGCCGCGGCGCGCCTGTTGCTCGCGGCACCGCCCACGATAAGTTCACAACCGAAACCCTTCATATCCCCGGCCAACATCGCACGGAAGGTAGTAAGGCTCATTTCTTCAGTGAAAACTACGTTGAAGGATGAGATGAGCGGAAACAGCAAACCGTCCAGGAACCGCCGGTTCACCATATCGGCCGCAAGCGTCCTCATCGCGGCCCTTGTCCTCAGCCCGGTTGCGGCGCAAAATCCTGCCGCCCCGCCTTCAGGCATCGACACCAGGCAAACCTACGCGAAGCTCTGCGGCGGCTGCCATGGAGCCGACGCCCGTGGCACGCAGCAAGGACCGGGGCTTGCCGGAAACCCCTCGGTCCGCCGGCGTTCCATTCAAAGCCTGCGCACCGTGATCCGCAACGGAATTCCAGCGGCTGGCATGCCGCCATTCGATCTGCCAGCCGCCGCCATCGGGGATCTGGCAAATTTGGTTGGTTCCCTCAATGCATCCGCCGCCGAAACCACCGTGCCTGGCGACCCCGTTGCCGGCAAACAGTTCTTCTTTGGCAAGGGACAATGCTCCTCTTGCCACATGGTCTACGGTGACGGTGCGCCCATCGGTCCGGATCTGTCGAATGTCGCGCGCGAATTGACCGTGGACCAGATCCGGGAGGCGTTGCTGCAGCCTGATCGGCGGATCGCACCCGGCTATGATATCGTGACCGTGCGCCTGCGCAATGGCGAAACACTGCGCGGATTCGCGCGGGGCAAGACTGCTTTTGACCTCGCCTTGCAAGACTTGAAAGGCGTGTTGCAACCGCTCTCACTCGATCGCATCTCCACCATCACTGAGGAGAAACAGTCGCTGATGCGGCCCGTGCAGGCGGCAGCCGGTGAGTTGCAGGACCTGATTGCCTTCCTTAGCCGCTTGACCGGCGTACAGCCCGGGGTACCGGCCTCAGCCGGGAATCCCCGCGCGGCTGGAATCGACTTCGCCAGAATTGTGAATCCGAAGCCGGGCGATTGGCTCACCTACAACGGGCAACTGAGCGGAAATCGATACAGCGGCCTCAAACAAATCGACGCCGCCAACGTGAACACGCTCGCTCTGAAATGGGCCTTTTCGATTCCGCTATGGTCGCAGTTCCTCCCCGATACCCCGTATTTTCGCGAAAACATGCGCTACTTCGGATTGGAAACCGTTCCCATCGTTGCGGACGGCATCATGTACGTGACGGGGCCGAATCAGGCTTTTGCGCTCGATGCGCGCACCGGACAGCAAATCTGGCAATACTCCCGCCCGCGCACTCCTGGTCTGGTTTCAGACGCGTCATTGGGTACAAATCGCGGCCTCGCCATCCTCAACGACAGCGTTTTCATGGTGACTGACAACGCTCATCTCATCGCCCTCAACCGCGTAACCGGCCATCTGGTGTGGGAAGTGGTCATGCCGGATGAGCCTCAGAAATACGGTGGGACCGTCGCGCCGCTCGTGGTCAAGGACATGGTGATTGCCGGCGTCGCCGGAGGCGACTGGGGGATCAGGGGATTCATCGGCGCCTATAGAGCGGACACCGGCGAACGCGTCTGGCGCCACTGGACCGTTCCGGCCAAAGGAGACCCCGGCTACGAGACATGGAAAGGAACTGCCGTCTCCTATGGCGGCGGCGCCACCTGGCTCACCGGCTCCTACGACCCGGCGGCCGATACTCTTTACTGGGCCACGGGCAATCCCTGGCCCGATTCCGACGATCGCCAGCGGGGCGGCGACAACCTTTTTACAAATTGCGTACTCGCGCTCGATCCCGGCACCGGAGAACTAAAGTGGTTTTACCAATTCACTCCGCACGACGTTCACGATTGGGATGCCACCGAGCCCAACGTCCTGGTCGACGCAAAGTTTCGCGGCCAGGATCGAAAACTGCTCCTGCATGCCGATCGAAACGGCTTTTTCTATGTTTTCAACCGCACGGACGGTAAGCTCTTAATCACTCAAAAATTCACCCGCAAGCTAACATGGGCCAGCGGAATTGGTCCGGATGGCCGCCCCCAACTTTCGCCGGATGGGGACATAACCTGTCCCGACCATGCAACAAACTGGAATGGAACTGCCTACAGCCCGCTCACACGCCTCTACTACGTAATGGCTCTTGAGAAATGCTCGGTCAAACTCTCACCCGGCAGTTGGAAAACCGCACGTCCCCCCCGAGGAGCCTGGAAAGAAGTATCTCCGCGCACTCGACATCGAGACCGGAAATATCGTCTGGGAGATCCCGCAGGCCGGACCAGTAGACGGTAAGCGGGTGGCGGGTGTGATGGCCACCGCCGGCGGGATTGTCTTCTATGGAGACCCAAGCGGCTATTTCATCGCAGTCGGCGCGCGCGACGGCAAAACATTGTGGCGCGTCCCGCTGAACGCAACAATCAAAACCTCTCCCATGACGTATACCGTGGATGGAGAACAGTTCGTAGCCCTCGCCGTGGGATCGAACATCATGTGCTTCGGACTGCCAAAATAGCGGAAGCCCGGCAGCCGGTAACATTCCTGCGACGGCGTCCTGCTGAATCGTAATAGGAAGCTGGGTATGTGCTTCACTCAGGTAATTGCTATGGCAGCAGCTCGGGTGGGGCAGTCCCCCTGGACTGCGCGGGACGCCGTCGTCCCGCTGCCGGAAGCGGGACGACGGCGTCAATGCGCCAGCCACACGAAATACTTGGGAGACCGTACCCGCCTGACTCAAGCACATACCCGGTTAGAGGAATATACGAAAAGAAAAAGGCTTGATAGCAACGCTGAACGGCTTGGTCAAGATTCTAAACGAAGCGGCAGGCCGCAATCCCGGCTTCGCTGAACGGCTGGAAGCGCTCCTCTCTCCAGCGCCAATTGACAAACCCGAAAGGAATCAAGCAGCGAAACTTTTATGCTGAATTCGCATCGCGGGGTGAATCGGAATTTCGGCTGTGGTTACGCAACCAATCGGCCGCAGTCCTGCATGCGCTGATGCGTCGCCATGATCTGGATGCAACCCGGCGGAGCGCAAAATGGAAGGACCCCGAAAAACTCAGCGCCCATATCACCAATCAGATTCGATCCCGCCTTGCGCTCGGATCGGGGTTCCTCAAAAGTGGCCATTCTTCGCCTGCAAACCCGGCGGCGTGAGTGCCCGATGAATACTTGGTAGGCGCGGCAGGACTCGAACCTGCGACCCTCAGCTTAGAAGGCTGATGCTCTATCCACCTGAGCTACGCGCCCATCTCT
>JANXXL010000278.1 GCA_025350625.1 Bryobacterales bacterium
GTGGGCTGTGAAGGCGGGCTATGCATTAGCTACGCTAACTATTCTGGCGTCGTTGACCACTGTTCCGCGTGCTTATGCGTTGCCCAAACAGGATTTTACTGGCGCCCGCGATTTCGTGGAGAGCCAGGCCGGACCCGGAGATAAGATTGTCGTCGTGGGACTGGCCGTGCATGTCTACTCGAAGTACTACGCCCCCGAGTGGGCTGTAGCAAATAACGCGCAGGAGCTTGCGAGTCTGCGCCAGAATCGAGCGAGGGTGTTTTTGGTGTATACCTTACCTATCGAGCTAAAGGCCGCTCACCCGGACTTGTGGCGAAGCGTCCAAGACGAGTTTGAAACTGTGAAAGTGTTCCCGGGAACGCTGGGAGGCGGCGAAGTCTATGTTTCCCGCGACCGCCAGGTCCAGGCCGGGATCGCTCGTTGAGTGACATGCAAGTTTCTTTGCTCCGCGTTTACCTGTTACTGGGCCTACTGGCCCACAAGGCGGTCTGGGAAATCCTTAAGCGGCAGCAGTCTGAGCGAGCAGCTCCGCGGAACCGTTCGCTCAAAGTCCAGCTGCTCTCCGCCGCGAAAGTGGCTATCTTAGCGGCGATTGTGGTGCAGACGATGGCGCCCGAGTTTCTTCCGATCATGCGCGATCCCGCTGCTCTGCGTATCGTGGGAGCCGCCATTTATACGCTGGGGCTGCTGACGGCGCTCACGGCTCGGCTTCAACTGGGGCGCAACTGGTCGGACATCGAAAAGGCGTCACTGATGGAAAACCATGCGCTGGTGGCGCACGGGTTGTACCGCTGGGTGCGCCATCCCATCTATGCAGGGGATGTTCTATTGCTCTTGGGCCTGGAACTCGCGCTTAACTTTTGGGGGGCCGCGGGGGTTGTCGCATTGGCGCTCTATGTTCGCCGCCAAGCGATGAGTGAGGAGCGTGCGCTGCTACAAACCTTGCCTGGCTACGATCAATATTATCGCCGTACGGCGCGCTTTCTGCCGTTCCTGCCGGTTTAGCGGCGGTCTAAGCCATGCAAGTTCTTTTCATTCGCTTTGGGAAATGGCTGGCGAATCCTCAGAATGCAATTTTTTTCGCACTGTTGATTCTGTATCTCGTTCCGATTTGGTGCTTTCATTACTTTCCTTCTGCGGATGGTCCAGCGCATCTCGCAAACGCGCACATCATGCGGGAACTGAGCCGGCCTTCCGGCGCAGTCTTTCGGGAATACTACGCTTGGAATCCGCTGCCGCAGCCCAACTGGTCCGGTCATGTGATGATGGCGGCATTTATGATCTTCACTTCGCCACTGATCGCGGAAAAGATTCTGCTGAGTCTGTACATTCTGCTGTTGCCGATATCCGTGCGCTTCGTCCTGGGGTTGATCGAACCACGCGCTCGCTTTCTTTCCATTCTTATTTTTCCGTTGGTTTATAGCGTTCCGCTTCACGCCGGTCTCTATAACTTCTGCTGCAGTCTGCCGGTGTTTTTCTTTACCCTTGGATACTGGATAAAGCACCGGGAGTCGTTCTCTATACGCAACGCGATCGGTCTGGGACTGCTGTTGCTGATTCTCTACTTCTGCCATCTCATTTCCTTCGTGATGGCCGGTGTGGCGATCATAATCCTCACGGCCGTCGATACCGTCATGGGGCTGAAAGGATCGCCAGGCCGCCTGAGTCCGCAAGCGCTCGGCAAGGGCGTTGGCGAGCGGGCACTGCTCCCGATGCTTGCTTTCGTGCCCGGCGGCTTGTTAGCGGCTGCTTACGCGGGGCATCAGCATAACGCAGTTATTTATTCAATTCCTTTTTCCAAGCGTCTGGTCGATTTTGTGTCCCTCTATTCCCTGGTGACGTTCAGTAAATTTGAGCTGATCTTCTCGGTCTCGTTTGCGGCTCTTCTCGCCGTACTCGCCTTGTACGCGGTCTTTCAGAGAATGAGAAAGCGGGCTTTCGACGGTTGGGACGGTCTACTGCTGGTGACAATCGTATACGCTCTGATCTATTTTGCGGCGCCGGACGCGGCTGCCGGCGGTGGAATGATTACCCCGCGTATGCAATTGTTTCCGGTATTCGGCCTGGTGCTATGGCTGGGGCGAGCGACTTTCACGCCCGCTTGGAGGCGCGCCATCCAATGGTCGACGGTCGCTATCGCATTGGGCGGCCTCTCTTTTTATACCGTTCGCTACGCCGAGCTCAATCGTTACATCGAGGACTTTACTTCAGGCGCAGAACTAATCGAACGAAATGCGACGCTTTACCCAATTGCCTTTGAATTCCGCGGACACCGGCCCGACGGAACCGCCTTGTCACTTCATACGATGCCGTTCTGGCAGGCCGCAGGATACATTTCAGCGTCGAGGGATGTGATCGATCTCCTGAATTATGAAGCCAGAAGCCCCGTATTTCCGCTTGTTTTCCGCTCTGACAAGGATCCCCGGCAAATCGGATACGTAAAAATCAATGGTGTTTCCTGGAACCCCGAGCCCAAGATCGATTTTCAGAAATACACGCGAGATAGCGGCGGGCGGGTAGACTATGTCTTGGTGTGGATGCTCGACAGGCCCGAACACGAAGGCGCGAATGCGCGCTCTATCTTTGACCAACTAGCCACGGACTATGAACTGATCCATACCTCTCCCCGGGGTTACGCGAAATTGTATCATCGAAAATGACTCCGCAAAGGCTCCTACAAGGGCCCTTCCGGAAGTGCGACCTTCGAGGATGAAAGGACAAATGGACGTCAGTATCGTAATCCCCGCGTTTAACGAAGAGCACGGCGTGGGGCCGGTTATCGCTGAACTGCGGGATGTATTGGAAGGCCACGGCCTGCGGCCGGAGATTATTGTCATCGATGATGGCTCTGCTGACCAGACTGCCCAAGCAGCAGCGGCCGCCGGCGCCAGGGTTTTGAGGCATCGCAGCAACCGCGGATACGGCGCTGCGTTGAAGACCGGTATCGCCGCTGCATCGAGCGAGTTCATTGTGATCACAGACGCTGACGGCACGTATCCTTGCGAACGTATCCCGGAGATGTTGGAACGCTTAAAATCGGCGGACATGGTAGTGGGGGCTCGAATCGGATCAAACGTAAAGATTCCTGCGATTCGGCGTCCCGCCAAGTGGGTGTTAAACCGGCTTGCGAATTACATGACGAATTCCCGCATACCCGACCTCAATAGCGGGCTACGAGCGTTCCGGCGAGAAGTGGCAATGCAATATTTCGCGATTCTTCCCGATCAATTCAGCTGGACGACTACCATCACGCTCGCGATGCACTGCGATAAGTACGCGGTGTCCTACCTGCCGATCGATTATCGCTCCCGCCAGGGGAAATCCAAGATCGTGCCGTGGGATGCTGGGAGTTTCGCGATTCTGATCCTGCGTACCGCTATGCTCTTTCGGCCGCTGCGAATTTTCATCCCGGTGGTGCTGCTCTGCCTGTTATACGGTGTCATCAAAATGGGCATCGACATGACGCGGGATCCCAACATTTCCGCGTCTGCCCTGCTGGCGTTCGTAAGCGCGCTCCTGATTTTGCTAATCGGCATGTTGGGGGATGCATTGGCAACGCGACTCGGACGACTGAATCCTCATATCGTAGGCGTGCAGACGGCGGACGCAGTGGAAGTAATTCCGGAGGCCGGACGGAAAGAGTGACTGCAGTGACGGGGCTAACTGACGGTAAACCCCATTTTCGCCTTTAAAAATCGCACGATTTGATCGGTGAGAATGAGATTGTACTCGCGGTTAGGGTGCCGGTCAATTTTGCTGACCAAAAGTCGCGTTCCGTCAAGCCGTCCATCGCTGAGGCGGGGAAGATCGGGCACAAGGACCGGAATCCCGGCGTCCCGCAGATGGTTTACTACAAAGATTTGGTCCGCTTGCGCTTCTCTCGACCGGTCGCCGGCGTGAGGAAGCATCACGACTGCAAAGCGCACTCCGTGGGATTCAAATCGTTTGGCGAAGGTGGTGATGAGCGCCATTGTCAATTGCCTAGCTTCGTTGTGGGAAGGGATGCCGTAGATGCGGTTCCCTAAGGTATTGAGGATGTGCCCGAGCAAGTCGGAATGGTCGGCCCAAGTGCCTGCGGATAGGAATCGTACCTGGCGTTCATATTCGACCCCGTCGGAGCTGACTCGAAACAATGGCTTCGAAAACGGATAAACAATCGCCATCCATCCCTGCGGACTGCGATTGCGCTCAATCTGGAAGTCGCCGAACCCGAGCACCACTGCAGTCATCTGTCCCTTCGATTGCAGCACCTGGCGCTCAGCGGCTAAGAGAGCCTGGTCCGTTCCGTACCCCATACAACCTGCATTCATCACGTGAACGTCGGGCAGATGCTCTTGCAGAAGCCAAGGCCACGTGTCTTCGTCGTTGAGCCCATGGCCGAACGTAAACGAGCAGCCGGCTGCAATGAGGGTGGGCCCGCTGACCTCGTGCTGTGAAGTCCGCCGCTGCCCGTCCGCCACTGAGTAAACCACGTCATATTGAACGACACCCTGTTTATCCACCAGGCGGTGCGGCACCCGCATGGAATCAGAGCTTAAGACCCAGCCTATTTGCGGGTCAGGGCGATGCATCCGGGCGCCAATGATTGCTCCCGGATCAACCCGGTAGGGCGGAGGCAGAACCAAGCGGATGGCTACTTCCGCCGCCAGAATGGCAATTGCGGAGGAGACAATCGCGAGCGACGCCTCTCTTCTATACCGCCGGAGACTCACGCTGCGACCACCCGTCTATAGACTAGTGATGTCACTGAGTTATTTTGTAGATCCAAAGTCCGTTCGCCGGGAAATATAGGGACTGAGAACGGCTGTCGAGGTGGAGCCCCGGAGCTTGCTTGACAATGGTTGCTTTATACCCCGAACTTTCCAAATACTCCGGAAAGCCGGAAAACCATGTGTTGTCTCCGATCCAATGATGCGTCGTAATCAGCAAATAGGGAGGCGTTGAGAACTTGGGCAGCGTATTCACCTGCATTTCCGGGTGCGCCCGAAGTTCATACCGAATTTCCCGCTCGCACTCCCGCGCATAGACCGGAAGCTTGCCATTTTGCGTCCAGGCGCTTACCAGGTCGTCGGCGGTATAAACCGTTTGTCGTTCCTGGTAGAACCGGGGTAAATTCACCGCCCAAAGAGCCAGATAGGCGGTCGCAACCAAGGTTCCTACAATGCGAGTCGCTTGGTAGAATCGAAAACTATAGAAGCCGAGAGCCGTGAATACTAAGAAGAATGGATTGAAGAAGAGCGACTGCCGCACGCCTCCAAAGGGAAACACGTGGGCCAGCGACAAGACGACTGTGGTCATTATCATCGCAAGGCCTAGCAGAGCGAGTCGCCGTGGACCGAGGCCGAATTTGCCGAAAGCCGCAGCGCTCCACCCCAGAATACAAATCGCGACCAGCGGCAGGAGCACAACATTCAGCCGCTCCGGCCAATACAAAGCCGGATTGTAAAACAGATTCAGGTGATACGTACTGAGATCATAGGCGTGGCCGAGCAATCTCGGGATTGATTTGAACGCGACAGGTTCATAGTACTGCGTCAGATAAGGCCGGAAGCCGAATTTGGGATTCTTGGCGTTGAGAAGGGCTACGACGAACAGTACCGATCCTGCACCGGCGGCCAGCGCGAGAAGTTTCCTTTTTTGCTCCCAGGGTTGCCTCCGCACATCCTTTATAGCTCCGAAAGTCAGAATTAGTGCGGAAATCGCCGGGAGAAATGCGAGGCTGGCGTGAATACAAAATGCAACGCTAACCACGGCCGTATACAGCGCGATCGCACGAATCAGTTTCCGGCTGTATTTCCATCCATCCGATGCGGCGCGGAGTACTTCGAAATGGGCGAGCAAAATAGCGGCGGCCAAACATGGTGTGACGCCATAGGGGTACGTCCGCTGTGCGTACTCCAGTTGGGGCATAGATATCGCCGCAAGGCCGGCGGCAAAGAGGGCGGGGAACACGCGGTTGCCATTATAGTCGCGGGGCAACAGGCGGTAGACCAGTACGAAAATCAACAGCACTCCCAGGGTACTTACGATGACCGTGGGCATGCGCGCGATTCCGACGGTGGGCCCGAACAGTTTCGTCACGATCCAGATGATTGCGGGCCAGCCCCAGGTCACGGTGGTGGTGTTCCTGGTGGTGAGTGCGAAATCGACCAGAGACTTCGGATGATCGCCATAGACATATTCGTTGAACATGTCGGTTTCATCCAGCCACAAGAATATCCGCGAAAGATCATGAGTTCTGAGCAGCAGCGCCCCTAGGACGATCACCGCCAACACAACCCATCGCCACGGACCAGTCTTTAGCATCGATTGTTGAATATTCGCAATCCTGGTTCCAAAACTACGCTCTTTCTAGTCTGAGGTCACCACGCGGGCCGGCCCTCGCAGCCCGGCGAATCCAAGAAATCCAGACTATCTACCAAAACACGGTCTCGCGGCGCGGCATTAGTTCCGTTAGGATACTTGGCCCCGGTAGGACATTCGGATCGACAAAAGCTGGCGTGCGCATCGCGTGCCCACGCGCGCCCACTTGACCAGACCCTGCAGCGACTGCGTGCCCCCCGTCCGCGGCAAATGTTCTACTTCAACTTCTTTGGTGCGAAAGCCCATCTTGCGGGCCAGGATCGAAACCATCACCATCGGGATAAAGCAATCTCGCGGAATCTGGGCCAGCACTTTAGCCAGCGCCTCGCGGCGCATGAGCTTGAACGGGCAGTTGGCATCCCGCACCCACACGCCCCAGATCACCAGGTTGAGAGTTCGCATCATGCGCGTGATGACCACCCGCACGGCGCCGTCTGCGCGTTGTTTCCGAATTCCAAAGACGAAATCAGCTTGATCTCTGAGCTCCCATACTTTCCAGAAATCGGACGGCAAATGCTGGCGGTCGCTGTCGGTCTGAAAGACGAATGGCTGCGTGGCCTGATCGAAGCCTGTTCGCAAGGCCTTTCCATGACCGCCATTCCGCTCCGGGCGCACACACTTGATAGCTGGGATTTGCTGGCCGATGGCGCTAAGAATCTTGCCGGTGGAATCGGTGCTGCAATCGTCTACAACGATCAATTCCGACCCCGGTATTTTGGAGATGACCTCCGCATACCACTCCCTCACGCACTCTTCAATGATCTCAGCTTCATTCCAAGCCGGCATCACGATAGTCACCATGCGTGGCACGCCCTTCGCTCCTGGATTGCAAGTTTCCTCATCTCGTCTTAGGTGCGGAAGGCTTCCGGCGATTGGCTTCATTCGGATTGTTAAGCGTGAGTTCTTCACTGCCCGTGGCCAGCCGGTTGATCAATTCCACTCCTTGCATCAGGCTGTGATCCTGATTTGAAACTTCATACTTCCAACTGCCAAAGCGGCCGCGGCTGAAAATGCCACTTTGTTCGAGCGCGGGCAGCAGCGTATTCAGAGCCCGGTCGCGTCCCAGCGAAGGGGTGGGATAACCGTGTTCAGCTCGAAAATGCCAGGTGGAGGCCACGTCATTTGCGCTTTCTATTAGCCCTGCCGTGACCATACCCGCAATGGTTTGTTCCACGACTCTCTCGCGTTCGACGGGTTTCTTGGCCGACTCGCTCACCTCAGCCATGAGGGACCAGAACTCATTGCCATCGGGCACATTATTGGGCGAATAGTGCGAGAAAACGGTCACGCGATAGAAAGGAACGTCCGCCTCGGGAAAATACATCCAGCACTTCTTTTTCAGGTGCGCTCCTGGCGCGCCCTTCAAACCCACGCCGATCACATGCGTGGCGGAATGAACCAGTCCGGCAGCGGCGCACCTCAAGTCATCCCGCTCGGACCGGCAAACCAGCTCATCCACCGGCATTGTGGAAATGAGGATGTCGTAGTCTTCCTTCGCGCCGCCGGCGAACGTGATTCTTCGTTTCGCGGTGTCCACTGCCACCACGTCTTTCCCCAAGTCAAGGGAACCCGCGGGAAGAGTCCTTGCCAGCCGTCTCCAGATTTCACCAGTTCCGCCGCATTGAGGAAAACGGAAGAGGTTATTCGGACCCCAACTCACATCATCGCGTTGTTCGGTAATGTTGATGACGATTCGCTCCAGATCCACTTCAGCCACGCGCTCGCCGATCCAGTGATACGCCAGCTCGGATGGACGGTAGGCCCAGACTTTGAAATTGTACGGCAACATGAAGTGGCGGGCGATTCCCTCCCCGAAGCTGCGGTAAATCCATTCTTCGAAATTCTCCGGTAGCTTCTCGGATTTCGCGTGCAGGCACCCGATCAGACCGCGCAAGCAATCGCGCATTTCGTCCGCCGGGAGATGACGGATGTTGTTTTGGAACGGATAAGGAATAAAGCGCTCGCGCATCCAGACCCAAGCTTCACGTTCGTGATGCAACCACGCGTCACCGAGCAACTGGTCCATGAGTTCGTCGAAGTACGAATAATGCGAAAACTGGACGTGTCCGCCGATATCCCACGTAAACCCCGCCGGATCTCTGAAAGAGGACGCCAGCCCCCCGGGATGGTGCTCCTTTTCAAAAACTTTGAAATTCGTGATCCCGAGTCCATGCAGACAATGAGCGGCGCCCAAACCTGTTGGTCCCGCCCCGATGATCGCGATTCTGGCTCGTTCTAACGAAGGGAAATTCATGGTCGAAAGCGGACTGCAACCTAATGGATAGAAGGATTTCCCATTTCCTATCCTCTTAGGCTCAGGCTGTAACGGGTTGGGAGCAATTTTCATACCGAAGGGATCACTTGCTTTAACGCTGCGGCCGCGCTGCCCAGTTCGCCGCAATCTTTCTGGCGTGTTACGTGCTTAATGAACCCACCTGTGTTCAAACTATTCCGGGAGTCGGCGGGCCGACCCATGGCGATTCTCGGCCTACTGATCCTTGCCGGGGCTGGGGCTCGGATGTACCGTATAGATGCTCCCTTCGCTGACTGGCACCAGTACCGCCAATACGACACGGCAGCACTAGCGCGGAACTTCGCCGAAGAGTCCCTTAATGTTTTTTATCCTCGAGTGGACTGGCGAGGGAACTCGCCCGGCTACGTCGAAGTGGAGTTCCAGGCGTTTACTCTACCCGTGGCGCTGCTTTACCGCGTTTTCGGCGTGCACGAGTGGCTGGCGCGCATTCTAAACATATTCTTCTACGCCGCGACGGCATTTTTGTTATTCCGCTTGACCCGCCGGGTCTTCGATGGCCGTGTTGCGCTCCTTGCCGCCGGATTGTATTCGTTTCTTCCGCTTTCCTTCAGCGTCAGTCGCAGCTTCCAGCCGGATACCCTTATGATGCTGTGCACTGTAGCCGGCATCTATTACTTCCTGCTATGGATCGAACAGGACAACTGGAAGCTATTGCTTCTTAGCGCACTCAGCATGGCGGTCGCGGTTCTGATCAAGCCGTATTGCATGTATATCGGCGTGCCATTGATCTACCTCTGCGCACGGAAATTCGGCTGGCGATTTCTCATCAAGCCGGCGGTATGGCTGTATGCGCTGACAGTAATCCTGCCCATGGCAGCTTGGTACGTTCATGCTTTTGATTTGTGGAAAATCTACGGAAATACGTTTGGAATCTTTGGAGGCCGTGTCAAAGGCGCTTATCTGGGAGCTGATGTCCCGAATGTGCTCGACTTGGTTTGGCGGCTTGCCTACCGTCTGGTCTGGGACATTGCGACACCCGTGGGTCTTCCGCTTCTGAGCGTAGGGTTTCTGGCCCGCCCTCCGTCGCGAAACTATCTTTTTCAATGGTGGGCGCTGGGATTCCTCGCCACCGTGCCGCTTTTGCCTGCCGGCCACTACGGACACAACTACTATCAGCTCCCTCTGGTTGTTATCGGCGCCCCCGCAATGGCCTATGGTCTGGTCAAACTGGTCGACCGTGGCATATTCTCCTCGAAGCTTGCGGGATTCGCTTGCCTTGCCATCTTCATGTTCAGCGCCGCGCAGATCAGGCACATGATCTTTACCAGCAACGAGACGAGAACGCGCATAGCGTTCGGCAAGCGGGTGGAGCAATTGGTGCGGCCCGATGCTCTCATTATCTTCGCTACCCCGGGTGAATCGGCTCCCATCTGGTATTCTCACCGGACAGCGGATGGGGATCTCATTCCCGGAGATCCTACCGATTTTTACAATAGTCACCGCAAGGGCTGGAGTCTTTCTGCTTCGCTAGCCACACCGGATATGTTGCAAAAACTTCAACGGCACAGCGCCGGTTACTTCGCGACGTTCTATGCCCAAGGACTCTATCAGCAAAGCCCCGAAATCAAGGGATACCTGGAAGCGAAAGCAGTCCCGGTCGAAGTGACTTCGCAATGGATTCTTTACCAGTTCCCCTCCGTCAAAAAGATGCAGCAAGTAAGCAGCAGCGGGGGGGCACTGCTCCCTTAGCGCGATAGAGTGTGCTGGAGAAGTGTCCGGATCTGGGGAAAATATCACAATGTTTTGGATCGGCCTCGTCCCTCAGTCGAGGTCGAAACTGCGTTTGTAGTCGGCCCGAAGGTTCTGATCCTGATCTTCTTTCCGGAGAAAACAATTTTCGGCCACTAAGACTTCGATGTCCGTGCCCATGAAGCAGCGGAAGGCATCTTCAGGAGTGCAGACAATCGGCTCTCCCCGAATATTAAAGCTGGTATTGACGACTACCGGGCAACCGGTGCGGTTTTTGAATCCGGAAAGCAGCGCGTGATATCGCGGATTCGTCTCCGCGTGCACCGTCTGGATGCGCGCCGAGTAATCGACATGGGTGACCGCCGGAATCTCACTGCGCGCCACGTTGAGCTTCTGAATACCAAACAGCTCCTCCTGCTCCGGCGTCATCGGAATACGGCGCTGCTCCTGAACCGCCGCCACCAGTAACATGTAAGGACTATCGGAGTCCATTTCAAACCATTCCTTCACATCCTCGCGAAGAACCGAAGGCGCGAACGGCCGGAACGATTCCCGGTATTTCACTTTCAGGTTGAGAAGCGATTGCATGGTGGGCGACCGCGCGTCCCCCAGAATCGAGCGGTTGCCGAGAGAACGCGGCCCGAATTCCATGCGTCCCTGGAACCAGCCAACGGCTTTGCCGGCCGCCAACGCTTCCACACTTTCGGCGAGTAGCTCCGGGTCTTCATACACTGTAAACTTGGCGCCCACGTTTGTAAGCCGCCGCTCCACGTCATCCTGCTTGAAGGACGGCCCGAGGAACCCGCCTTTCATCCCGTCAAGATTCCCATGCAGCCGGCGGGGTTGCCCCTTATGGACATGGTAGGCGGCGAGCGCTGCACCCACCGCGCCTCCCGCGTCGCCTGAGGCCGGTTGTATCCACAGTCCTTTGAAGCGTCCGGTTCGCAACACCTTGCCGTTCGCCACACAGTTGAGGCCCACGCCTCCGGCGATGCACAGATTGCGGGCGCCGGTTTGAGATGCCAACGCGCACGTCATCCGCAGGACCACCTCTTCGAGCACCGCCTGAATCGATGCGGCGAGGTCCATGTGATGCTGCGTGAGCTTGTCTTCCGGTTGCCGGGGAGGACCCCCGAATAATTGGGAGAACTTTCGGTTGGTCATCGTCAGGCCGGCGCAATAGTCGAAATAATCCAGGTTCAACCGAAACGATCCATCCGGTTTCAGGTCGATCAGATGCTCGAAAATCTTTTGCGCGTAACGGGGCTCTCCATAAGGGGCCAATCCCATTACCTTGTACTCGCCCGAGTTCACTTTGAATCCGGTGTAGTAGGTGAAGGCCGAATACAACAACCCAAGCGAATGTGGGTAGTGAATCTCACCGACCATCTTGAGCTGATTACCGCTGCCAATAGCGGTGGATGTTGTGGTCCACTCGCCCACGCCGTCCATGGTGAGCACCGCGGCATCTTCAAAGGGGGATGGGAAGAATGCGCTGGCAGCGTGGCTCTGGTGGTGCTCGGCGAAAAGCAGGCGGTTAGACCAATCGCCCACTGGTCCAATCTTTTCCAATTCGCGGCAGAGTGAATCTCTTTGGAATAGCTTCTCGCGTATCCACAAAGGGAGAGCCATTTGAAAAGACCGCAGTCCCCGCGGGGCGAACGCCAGATAGCTTTCGAGTAAACGCTCAAACTTCACAAACGGTTTTTCGTAGAAGACTGCGTGGTCGATCTGACTTGGCTTTACACCCGCTGATTCCAGGCAATATTGAATCGCAGCAGACGGAAACCGGGAGTCATGTTTCTTTCGCGTAAAGCGTTCTTCCTGCGCGGCGGCAATCAGTTCCCCGTCGTGAACGAGAGCCGCGGCACTGTCGTGGTAGAAAGCCGAAATACCGAGAATCCACATGTGAAGCTAGAAGAACGTATAGATAAATGGAGCCAGCGCGCTTGATTCCGCCATGATAAGCATCACGCCGAAAAGCAGCGTCGTGATCAAAAGCGGAAGCAGCCAGAACTTCTTGCGGCTCGAAAGAAAACGCCAAAACTCGGATAGAAAAGACATGCGTGTACCCTCAGAACTGATTCGTCATGCTCGACTCGCTGCCGGATTCGGGACGCCGAATCCAGTAGGTGGTAGCCGCGGGATCGAGGGCCAGACCGAGCAGATCTTTGCCGAGCCACCGAAGAACAATAGCTACCGGTGTGAACACCAGATAGAACAGCAGGCCGGTAACCACGGGATTTACCACCTTGCCCATCAGAATTCCGCAATGCGTCCAGAGTAGGTTCAGAGTGTGCAGCAGAGCCGGCCGAGCCGCCGAGATCAATAAAAATGCGGCGCTCAGGCCGAGGCACCACAGCCGCACCGGTCTCCCATGGCGCAACGGCCAAAGGCCGAAAAACAAAAACGCCGCAATAAACACCAGTCCAAAATTTCGATCGGACGGCCCAGCTGGATGGATTCGCGGAGTGAAATCTTCGTGTGTCGATGCCATCAGGGGTGTGCCCGCACAGTCACTGGAGGATGGGCCTTCAGCCAGTTTTCAATTAAATCTGCCACGTAACGATGTCCTTCGGCACTTAAATGGCCATCGTACTTCAAGTAGATGCTAGCCGGAGGCACGGGTCGCTGGGCGGTCAAGTCGATGTATTCAGCACCGGTTCGTTGCATATAAGCCTCGAG
Organism: Bryobacterales bacterium; assembly: GCA_025350625.1. Taxonomy (GTDB): domain Bacteria; phylum Acidobacteriota; class Terriglobia; order Bryobacterales; family Bryobacteraceae; genus Palsa-187. Next base: position 13,052 of record JANXXL010000278.1, read on the forward strand.
CGCCGGAAATGGCTTGAAGCCCTTGATCGGAATGTAGACAAAGAGCACCGGAACGCCGGCCTGCCTGCAATCCTCGCGCAGGGCGGCGATGATGGCCTCGTTTAGCGTCCAAAATTCTCCCCAACCGAGATGGAAGCCCACCCATTGCATCACCTGTCTCCGCATGGCCCAGGCACGCGAGTCCTCATCGAGAAACTGCATCAACGCATTAGGCGCCGGTTCGGTCAGGCGCTCGGTCAAACGGCCTCCCACCAGCTTGAACGTCGGTTTGCCGAATCCTTCGAGGCGCCGGAAGGGCACTTGACTGCGCTCGAAGTCGGCGTTCACGAGACCAACCACCAACAGGTCGGGCTTAAGAGGTAAGGCTTGATGCCGCGCGCTCAGCCAGACTTGATCCACGCCAAAGCCCGGCATGCCGAAATTCCAGGATATGCGGTCGCGTGCCCCTTTTTCTAAGAGCGCCGGAAAAGTTTCATCGACAGTCACTCCGGTGCCGAAAGTGAAAGAATCGCCGACGAACGCGAACTTGGTTCGTTGATCGCCCTTATCGAAATCGGCGCTGGAGCGGAAACCCTGCGAGTTTGATCGATAACTTTGCTCCTCCCTTCCTATGACCCAGGCAAACGAATTGTTGGGGCGCATCCTCCAGCCAGTTTCAGGATCTACCACAAACGTCGTGCTGGGACGGTTTTGAAATTGCCCTACCCAACCCATCTGGGTCGGATAAAACGAGGGATAAAGGCGGCGTCCTAACCGCAGGCCCCACTCGGCGCTGACCGCACAAATTAGAACCGTGGCGCAGACCAAACTTAAATTAGTGAGCAGCCTGGATATGCGCATCGGCATCAATCCTTGCAAGCAACTTGCCGTATCCGTTGACCTTCTCTTGCCACCACTAAAGAAAAGAGAAACCTCACGCCAGGACTCCCGGTTCACAATTTTTTGAGTTAAGTCCGAACTGATGGTTCATTTTTGCGACCCGTCCATCCTTCCTCAGCTTCCAAACGTGTTTAGGATATAGAGTTACACGCCTAGGACGGAAGTCCTTATATGGAAGGAGATGTGCAGTACCTAGGCCGTTATAAAACTACGGACCGGTTGACGACTCTTATGCGACGAACACTATTTATTAACCAAACGCGGCACGTTGCTCCACTCTCATCCTTCCGAAAAAATATGCGTACTTTATGGAATGGCTGAGTTTGTTACCTGGCGCTAAGTTAAAGGTAGCCCAGGCGCATAATCGGTCTTCCAATAGTTATTTCATCTTGTAATGAAATGACGAACCAACCCTTGGTCGCCGAAGAACGAAAAGCGGTCTCAGTGCGTGGACTCACCGCGTGGACCGTCGCCTTTGTAGCCCTTGTAGCCGTCGCAATCCCGGTGGCGCGCGTCGCTGTCTTTCATTCGAGCCGTCCCTATTTCTTTGGCCAGGGTTACATGTACAAGGAGCTTGCCGTGGCACTCGCGTCCGGGCAAGGGTATACGGAACCCCACGGCTTGTGGCCCAGCCGTCCAACAATCACGCGGCCTCCCCTTTGGCCCGTGGTTTTATCATTGCCGATGAGGTTATGTCCAGGTTGCGATTCCCTCGCCATTACCCGCGCGGTTGAAGCGGTTATGCATGCGTTCACAGCCTTCGGAGTCGCTCTTTTGGTATGGACGATCTCGGGCAGCGTGCGGCGGATGGGGTTCGCCGTTTTAGTGACAGTCTTATTACCCGACGCCCAACCTCTTTTGCTGGGTGGTTACTGCGAGCCGCTTGCTACAGCCCTCCTGGTAGGCGGAATTCTTCTCATTTGTAAGGGCGAACGGTGGTTTTATAGCGGTGTTTTGGTCCTGTCGCTATTGCCGCTTGTCCGGCCCAATTTCTTGCTCCTCTGGATGGCTGCGATGGTTGTGATCGGCTGGTGGCAATTCCGCGGATCGTCACGGATGAATTTCGTCAGCTGGCGACGGTTAATCGCCGCAGCGATATTATTCGCGATTCCATCTGCCGCCTGGATAGCTCGAAATTACGTGGTTTCGGGGCGTTTCCCGATCCTGGCGGGAACTTCCGGCATGACTTTTTACGGGAATTATAATTCGCTCTCCGGAGCCGCGGGCCCGGGATTCGGCAGATGGATACATCCCGACGAGGTTCCGGGAGAGGAGAAGGTGAAGAACTTATCGGAGAAACTGACGGAAGCGCAAGTTCTTCGGTATTACGATTTGAAGGGTAGGGAATTTATCGCCCAGCATTGGAAAGTAGTGCCCCTGCTCTTCGCCGCTCATTTGGTCCGCTCCGTGTCTCCAAGTCCCAGCGACGGGGCGCACAAGTATCCGCTCTGGGTCTTTCGCCTCATTTTATATGCCGCAACAATTGTGGCGATCCGGCAAAAATCGATCCCACTGGATTCATGGTTCGGAATCATGTTCATGTCCACAGTGCTGGTGAGTCTCATGACAGTAGTGCTGTTTTCGGGCGACGATCGATATCTCTACCCCCTCCAAATCCTCTTGCTGGTATTCGTATGTTCGACTCGATACCTGCGATTCGCATCCGTAAAACCGCTGTCCCAGCGCTACCTCCGTGGACGAGTCGCGATCGTGCGCAGCGCCCAACACGTTAAAGCGGCCGCTCACCGCGCATCAGTTTCAGATCCAACCCCTTAATTTATAAAGCGCCAGGGCTAAGTATTCATAGGTTGCGTGGTAGGAAATATCGAAGGCCGCGGTGCGAAAAAAATGGAAATTCGCCGGTTTTCTGAACTCCGGCACCGCCAGAAACGAGGCCCGGACGCCCAGCTTGCCAAACACCATACTGACCCGCGGCACATCCATTTGGGAAGTCACGATTACAGCCGACGCCCAGGCGTGCTGGGCCATCATCCGCGAGATTTCTACGGCTGACTCATAAGTTCGGCTGGACCTTCCCTCGACGATGATGGCCTCGCGCGGGATCCCGGCACGCTCCAGCCATACAGCCTGCAGCTCCGCCTGGTGTTTACCTGATTGAAACTGGCTGCCGGAACTGATAATCGTCGGGGCGTAATGCTCACGATACAGCTTGAGCGCGCCCAAAACGCGCTGGGCGGCATCCGGGGTGAGCCAATCCCCATCGATTTGGCCGCTCGACAACAGCACGATCACGTCGCTCTTCTGCGGATTGGAGCGTACGTAAAGCGGGGCGCTGTAATAATCCGCGAGCGGGGTTGCCGTGAACAGAAGGTAAACGGCGACCAAAATCGCCACCCATTTGATCGCCCCCTTCCCAGCCCTAATGTTGGATCGTCCGGAATGTGCTGAAGCGCGTTTCAATGAGTCACATTATACCCAGGGGAATGAGCGCCTTGATTCCCGACAGTTTGGTTCCCGGTAGTTTGGATTCATGCCTGATTTTTGGGACGCCCGAGCTGGTTCTCCCCAGCCCCAAGACGCTGAGGCACAAGGAGCAGGACTGGCATCGGACTTGCCTTCATAACTTCAAGTGAACACGCAGGCAGAGCACCAAAATACCCAGATGGAAGCCGAATCGGCCATGCTGGAGGTCCGCGCCTTTAATGAAAGTGACCATGCAGCGTGGGATGCCTTCGTCTCGAATCACCTTTACGGCAGCCCTTTCCACCTGATTGCCTGGAAAGAGAGCATCGAAGAAACCTTTGGTTACTGTCCGTTCTACCTCCTGGCGATGATCGGGGACCGTGTGGCCGGTGTTTTGCCCTTGTTCCTGATAAAAAACTTCCTGATCGGCAAGCGGCTGATCTCGACCCCCTTTGCCGTATACGGAGGGATCTTGGCAGATTCCGACGATGCCCGGGTCGCCTTGCTCGATCGCGCCAAGGCTCTGGGACAACAGCTCAAGGTTCAAGACATCGAACTCAGGAACGCATGGGAAGGCCAAACAAGCGGCCTGCCGCGAATTACCCGCTATGTCACCTTCAGTCAGGAGATCGGTCCGGACGAAGCAACGGTTCTCAACGCGATTCCGCGCAAAACCCGTGCGGCAGTGCGGAAATCGCTTAAAGAGGGTCTCACCTCCCGCCAGGAATTCTCTGCCTGGCATACGTTTGAGAATCTGTATTCCAGAAATCTAGGCAGACTCGGAACACCCTGCTTTCCTGCCAACCATTTCGCGACCCTGCTCGAGAAATTTCGCGGCATGGCCGAGATCCGCGAGGTCAGCTCCGATGGTACCGCCGTCGCCGCCGTACTGACCTTTTACTTCCGGGACCAAATTTTGCCTTACTACGGAGCCTCCGATCCAAAATTCAACGCGATTGCGCCCAATAACTTCATGTACTACGACCTGATGAGATGGGGCGGCCAGAACGGTTATCGTATTTTCGATTTCGGCCGAAGTAAGAGGGTGAAGGGTTCGTACGATTTTAAGGCACACTGGGGAATGATGGAACGTGAGTTGCCTTATGAAATACATCTGGTCAAGGGCAAGAATCTGCCGGACTACTCGCCGGCGAACCCGGTGTTCCGCTTGCCGATTTTATTGTGGCAGCGTCTGCCTTTCGCTCTCGCAAGAGCGCTGGGGCCGCACTTGATCCGATTCGTACCGTGAAGATGTGCAGGTTTCATCACCATAGGCGGGTAGCTCAATGGTAGAGCGCCTCTATTAAACGCAGGGGAGGTTGCAGGTTCGACCCCGGCCCCGCCTACCAATAACCATGGACATTCTTTATCTTTCACACTGCGTTCCGAATCCTCCGGATAAAGGTGAAAAAATCCGGGCTTTTCATGAGCTGAAGCACCTCTGGAAAAAGCACCAGGTGCACTTGGCCTGCTTTGCTCGAACCCCTGCCGAGATGAAAGACGCTGAGGATTTGAAGAATTGCTGCGCGTCGGTCCATGCCGAGGTTCGGCCCTTCCGCAAGGCGCTCGCAATGGCGGGAGCGCGATTTGCCCTCGGCGATTGTCTGAACCAGGCTTTCTTCCGCAGTTCCACGATGAGAGCGCAGGTGCGGAGACTTGCCGCGGCCACCAAGTTCGATGCCACGATCGCCTATACCTTGCCGATGGCGCAGTACGCCCCGCCAGACGTCCCGCTGTTATTGGATTTAGTGGATGTCGACTCGGAAAAGTGGTTCCAGTATGCACGCACGCGCGCGCCCGGGTTCCTCTATTCTCTCGAAGCCCGCCGCTTACGCCGGGCGGAAATCGAGTGTGCCGGGCGCGCCCACGCGACCTTCCTGGCCGCCCGCCTGGAAGCGGATCTGTTTCGTCGAATCGCCCCGCATGTGGATTCGCTCTGCATGGAAAATGGCGTGGCTTTGGATCGCTTTGATCCGGAAGTAACTCCCGAACTTCCTGAATTGCGGGTACGAAAGTTTATGGTATTCGTAGGCACCATGGATTACCATCCGAACGTCGATGGCGCGCGCTGGTTCGCGCGCGAAGTGTTTCCTGAGATCCGACGCCGGCAGCCGGAGGCGGAATTCCTGATCGTAGGTAATAAACCGGTGCGGGAAGTGTTGGAATTGGCGAAGATCGAGGGCGTGGTTGTCACCGGGGGAGTCGATGACGTGCGGCCCTACATCGCCCAAGCTCGCGCCGTCGTCGCGCCTCTCCAATTGGCGCGCGGTATTCAGAACAAAGTTTTAGAAGGGCTCGCATTGGGCAGGCCGGTTTACGGGAGCACCGCGATTTGTCAAACCTTCGGCCGGGAGATTCCAAAAGGCCTCCGGGAATGCAAAACCGCGGCGGATTTCATAGCGCAGATCCTCCCCGATATGAATAGCCTGCCCGCGCCGGATCGCGACATTCGTGAACAAATGATGCTGCGGTTCCGATGGGAAAACAATCTCGAGCTATTGGATTCGCGTTTAGAATCGCTCACCCGGCCACTCGATCAACCGCGATTGACATCGCTGAGCGGGGTAAAGGTTTGAAACGGATTCTGATCGTCAGCTATGTGTTCCCTCCCGCAGGCGGCATCACCGTGCAGCGCGCGTTGAGCTTTGCGAAGTATCTGCCGGCTCACGACTACGAAGTCCACGTTTTGACGGCGGGGAATGCGGCCACGCCGGTGCTCGATCCAGGTCTGCTGAAACACATTCCACCCCAAGTAAAAGTCCATCGCTGCTTTACGCCGGAAATCCCGTTTTACATGCGGAAAAAAATATGGAGCCTGCTTGCGTCCAGCACGCCGAGCGAGGAATCGCACACTCCCAACGCTAAGTCGCTGAAGTCCTCGCTGGCTTCCTCTGTAAAAAACTTGCTTTCCCCCGATCCTCAAGTTGTCTGGGTGCCCTTTGCCATTCGCAACGCACGGCGCATCATCCGGGAGTTTGCAATCGATTACGTGCTGGTGACCGCGCCGCCTTTTTCCACGTTTCTGACAGGAATCGCCCTCAAGAAAGCCTGCCCGCAAGTTAAGCTCATTAGCGACTTTCGGGACGAGTGGCTGCGCTTCTATCTCACGGAATTCGCCTTTCTGAGCGGTGGCAGCACGCTCCAACGAGCGCAAGCGATCGAGCGCGAGACCGTCGAACTGAGTGACCTGGTGCTGGCGGTCACCGAAACGTCTCTCGGCGAGATTCGCGGGCGTTATCCGGAGCAGCCCGACGTGAAGTTCGCAGTCATCCCCAATGGTTACGATCCGGAAGTGTTCGCCGGTTTCGAGCCGCGATCGCACGATTCCGGAAAGTTAGTGGTCACTCACGCCGGTACCGTCTACCGGTCGGCGTCGCCGCACTATTATCTGGATGCGCTCGACTCGCTGCCGGCAGAGGTTCGCTCCCATTTTGAGACGCGCTTCATGGGCCGGATTGCCGACGAAGAACTCGCCGGGCTGCGCAACCGTCGATCGGACGTAAAGACGCTGGGAAATCTTCCTCAGGCGCAAGCAGTCAAAAACATGGAGGAGACGGATTATCTGCTCCTGACCATGACTAACGATTACAGTGTTCCCGGCAAGCTGCTCGAATATTTGGCCACCGGCAAACGAATTCTGGCGTTTTCTCCAATGCAAGGTGAAGTAGCCAAAATCTTGCGCGAAACGCGCGCCGGTTGGTGCGCAGCGCCGGACGATCCGGAAGGCATCCGGCGTATGCTACTCGAAGCGCATGCCGCCTGGCAAAGCGGAATTCCTCCCGCAACGGATTGGGCGAGGGTGAGAGCCTACGAGCGGCCAAGATTGGCGGCTCAACTGGCGAGTGTGCTCGAAGAAAGGCTGGCCACACGACCGGTGCCGGTAGGCGCCGCTAGCGGTTCTTGAGGAACGAGCCGAGCGCTGCGAGAGACCGGTCCGCGGCATGGCCGTCCCACATTTGCGGCACCCTCGCGATTTTCGGGTTTGCCCGAACCTGCTTCCAGGCGCTCACGATGCCGTCGTAAGTTGTTCCCGCCAGCGTATTGGTCCCCTGTTCAATCGTCACCGGCCGCTCGGTATTTTCCCGCAGCGTTAAGCAAGGCCGTCCCAGCACCGTGGTTTCTTCCTGAATCCCGCCGGAGTCCGTGAACACCGCGGAACTGTGAAACATGAGACACAGGAAATCCAAATATCCCAGGGGATCAATCAGATGAATGCGCTCGCCTACATTGCCGTTCTTTAGATGCGCCCGCGTGCGCGGATGGACCGGGAAGTAGAGTGGGAAGTCTTGCGAGATCCAGTCCAGCGCGCGCATCAATTCCGCCAGGTGCTCAGGATCATCCACGTTGGCGGGACGATGAAGCGTCACCAGCCCGAAAGCGCCTGTAATGCCCAGGCGAGAGATCACGTCTGAATTCTTCGCCTTCTCCAGGTGAAAGTACAAGGAATCGATCATCAGGTTGCCCACGTGTACGACCCTCGCCTGCGGGATACCTTCTTTGTAAAGGTTCGCCATGGCGCTTTCTTCTGTAACCAGCAACAGATCGGAAATCGCATCCGTTACGATTCGATTAATTTCTTCCGGCATCGACCGATCGAAGCTTCGCAAACCGGCTTCAACGTGCACCACAGGGTAAAGTAGTTTTTTCGCCACCAGCGCGCACGCCACCGTGGAATTGACGTCGCCGACCACCACCACGGCCGCAGGATTCTCCTCGATGAGTACAGGCTCAAACCGCTTCATGATCTCGCCAGTTTGCTGTGCGTGGCTCGCAGAGCCGACTTCGAGGTTATGCGCCGGCGCAGGCATCCCTAATTCGCGAAAAAACTGGCCGGACATTTTTTCGTCATAGTGCTGGCCCGTATGCACTAGTACCGGCTCGAAAAGTGCGTCCTGGCCGAGCGCTCTGACCAGCGGCGCGAGTTTCATGAAATTAGGACGCGCGCCGCCGACGCACAGAATCTTCAAGGCCGCCTCCGGACCAGCCATTTTTTCAGGCATCCATGGGAAGATAAAGGGCGAGTGTCCAAGTTGCTATCATCGCATTGATTCGGCCTTATTTTAAGTTTCCTGCATGAGCGATTCCGCAAACCTGGTACACGTATTCCCTAGTTTCCAGCCCGGAGGCACCCAGCTTCGCATGGCTTCGATCATGAATGCCCTGGGGCCGTCTTACTCTCATCACATCATTTCGCTCGATGGCGGACGTGACGCTTTGAGCGCCCTCAATGCGAATGTCGATGTTACGTTTTCGGAAGCCCCTGTCCGTTCCGGCGGATGGTCCCGCGTGCTCTTCTTTCGCGGTCTCGTGACATCGTTACGTCCGTCGGCGGTTCTCACTTACAACTGGGGAACCATCGAAGCCACCTTGGGGGCCCGTATAGCTGCCGTTTGCCCGGTCCTTCACAACGAGTGTGGGTTCGGACCGGATGAGGCCGATGTCCTGCTGCGCCGCCGTGTTTGGGCCAGACGCGCCATTCTTAACACCATCTTTCGCACGGTTGTGACTTCAAAGACGCTCCTCTCCATTGCGCTTAGGCAATACAAGCTCGCGCCGAAAAAGGTGCAACTCATCGGCACCGGTGTGGATGTAAATCGATTCCAGCCTCGCCGCAATATCTCGGAGCGACAAAAGTTAGGTGTCACTGAAGACGATGTTCTGTTCGGTTACGTGGGAGGCCTGCGGCCGGAAAAAAACTTGAGCCTGTTGCTGCGTTCTTTCCACGCGTCGCAACTTCCGAACGGC
>JANXXL010000286.1 GCA_025350625.1 Bryobacterales bacterium
CCGGTGAGAATGTAGTCGAAAACCAGCGCCGAAACCGACAGCTTGGCCATCACCGGGCCCATACTGTCGTGCACTACCACGTAGACGCCGCCGCGCACGTACATACTGCAGCTTTCGAGGTACACACTGCGTACCGCGAAGCTAAAGAGCATCACCGCCAAAACGAACCACGGCGCCGCTTTGCCGACGGCTGCCTCCGCCGCGCCACCGGCGTAAAACATGGAGGACGCAAGGTCGCTAAGAACGATGGATGCGCCGCGCCAAAAGCTGATGAAGGAAAGAGCTACGGTGGTGGCGACGACGACTTTAGGATTCGTCAGCGCCGCTGCCAGCCGGCCATCTGTTGAGGACATCTGTAAACTCTATTCTAGGGCTTTCGACCCAGGGCTCGCACAGGCGAGGAAAGTTCAGCGCAGCGCTTAAAGACCCTCGTGGAGACGAGCCGCGAGGAAATCGGGCAAACCAGCGGCGCGTATCTTCGCTGCAGCCCGGCCGACGTCATAGGCGACGCGGCGAAATTCCACCGCACGCTCCTCCGGTGAGTATAACGCGTAAGCGGCGCGCGGATCTCCATCCCGCGGCTGCCCTACCGATCCTGGATTCACCAGATAAAAATACTTGGGCTCGACTTCGACCCGGCGCGCTGTCGCCAAGAATGTCACGGATCGCCGCGCCAGCCGAAAGCCGCCTTGCCGGTGCGTATGTCCGAAAAAGGTGAGCGGAGCTTCCAGATGTGCCAGCAAAGGCGCGGCATCGGAGGAGGTAACCACGTACTCGTCTTCGTCGACCGGCGAGCCGTGAACCAGATCCACGCCTTCATAGGGCAGCGGGCCGCGCGGCAGGCGCTGCAGATATTCGCGGCTCTCCGGTAGCAGGGCATTGCGTGTCCAGATGGTGGAGGACTGCGCCGCGGGATTGAAACTCTCCAGTCCATCCGGCCCAGCGCTCACCCGGTCATGATTACCACGGATGATGACCGCTGCATTTTCGCGGGCCCAATCCACAATTGCATTGGGATCGGCGCCGTAACCGACTAGGTCACCGAGGCACACGATGCGATCGTATTTCCCGTGAGCGTCGGCGAGAACCGCTTGGTGCGCCTCCAAATTCGCGTGAATGTCGCTTACGATCAGGAACGGCATAAGCGCAGGAGCGCCACTTCGGGGGGAGCGCCAATGCGAGCCGGGATGGCGATGGTGCCGATTCCTCGCGAAACAAAAATAGCAGCGGGCCCGCGGCGATAGAGCCCGTCTACAAAAGGCGTGTAATAATGGCCCGGATTGAGATCCATATTCAGGATTTCCAAACGGATCTGTCCTCCGTGAGTATGGCCCGCAATGGTCAAGGGGAAGCCTTGACGCGCCGCCACCGGAAACACATCCGGGTTATGCGAGAGCAGCACGTTAAACGCTCCGGGCATCACCAGTTTTTCCGCCCCCACCAGATAGGGCCGGGATAGCCGCTGATAATCGATGCCCGCCAGGTTGAGTGTGGCTTTGCCGAATCGCAAGGGCTGGGAGCTGAGGCGCAGAAATCGCATTCCCCGGCGGGCGGCTTCTTCTTCGATATGATCTTCAGCGCCGGCATAGATCTCATGATTCCCCATACAACCGAAAACCCCGGCATCGGTGCGCAGTCCCGCCAGAATGTCCAAACAGTCGTCCAGCGGATCGCGACCCGTAGTGATGAGATCTCCGGTAACCAACGCGAGGTGCGCGCGGGTTTCATTGGCCATATCGACGGCCCGGCGCGCTTCGTCGCGGCTAAGAAACGGGCTGAGATGTATGTCCGACAACTGCACTAAGCGCAGTCCGTCGAGATCCGGCGGCAGATCGGGAAACTCCAGTTTCTGTTCGCGGAGGAAAAGCTGATGACGTTCGATGAAAACGCCGTATCCGACGACGGCCGGCGGCGCCGCTAACACCGCAGTATAAGCGGTCTTGAAGAAAAGGCGGCGGGCGGGGCTATGTTCCCGTCGCATGCGGGACCAGATCCACAGCGCCGGATACCCCACCAGCCAGCACAAAGAGAGCAGCGCCCAGGTGATGGCAAGTCCGCGTCCCCAACTGGGCCACCAGAGGGGGAAATGCCGCGCAACGCGGTCGAAACGCAAGAGAAACGCAAACACCGCGCTGGTTAGCGACACCAGACCCAAAGCAACAATGGCGAGCTTGGTCCTGCGGTTGGCTCCCGCGGCACGCCAGCCGAGAAGCCAGACCAGGCCCACCGTCTGGCCCAGCAGGGAGACGACCAGCACTAGAAAATCGGGAAGGGCTCGCAGCAGACGGTCTTGCACTTCTTCCATCTTATCGGCAGCTTCCTCTACAATCAAAAGATGTCGCTTGTGGTTGTGGGTTCGGTAGCGTACGATGGCGTCGAAACGCCGCATGGACGCGTCGAACGCATGCTGGGCGGGGCGGCCACTTACATCGCGCTGGCAGCCAGTTACTTCACGCAAGTACGCATTGTGGCGGTGGTGGGCGACGATTTTGCCGAGGCCGACACCGATCTTCTCGCGAGCCGCGGGATTGACCTGGAGGGCCTGGAGCGTGTGCCGGGCAAAACCTTTTTTTGGTCCGGCAAGTATAGCGATGACATGAACGACCGGGTGACGCTCTCGACCGAGCTCAACGTGTTTGCCGATTTTCAGCCCAAGCTTCCCGAGAGCTATCAGAATGCCCGTTACCTGCTGCTCGGCAACATCCAGCCCAGCCTGCAGCGCAGCGTTCGCGCCCAGATGAAGCATCTGCGCCTGGCGGGCGGCGACACCATGAACTTCTGGATCAGCGATTTTCGCGAGGAATTGCTCGAAACTATAAAGCATTGGGACTTCCTGCTTATCAACGATCACGAAGCCCGCATGCTGTCGGGAGAAAACAATCTGCGCAAGGCCGCCTCCAAGATTCTGGAGATGGGTCCGCACACTCTGGTGATCAAACGGGGCGAGTTCGGGGCTATCCTGTTCCGGCGCGATTCCTATTTCATTGTGCCAGGCTATCTGTTAGAAAATGTCTTTGATCCTACCGGCGCGGGCGATTGTTTCGCGGGAGGCTTCATCGGCTATCTGGCCGAGCACGGCTTCAGCCTGGAGGGCGCGGACATCAGCCGGGGGATGCTCAGCCGCGCGGTCATTTACGGATCGGTAATGGGAAGCTTTTGCTGCGAGCGCTTCGGCGTGGAACGCTTTCGCACGCTTACGCGCGAAGAAATCGATGCCCGCTTTGAAGAGTTCCGCAAGTTCACTTCGTTCTAGTTCGAAGGAACTGGCCGGAGGGGGGCAACTGCTGCTGGCTCTGCTGCTGACAGCAATCAGCGCCACCGCCCTATGGTGGTGCGCCGCGCGTGGCTACATGTTGTATTACGGCGACGCCGAGGCGCATTTGAACATCGCGCGCCGTGTGCTGGATTCGCGCACCCCCGGTCCAGAACAATTGGGGACGGTGTGGCTGCCCTTGCCGCACATGCTGATGCTGCCCCTCGTGCTGCGCGACGATTGGTGGCGCAACGGGCTCGCGGGCGCGATTCCTTCCGCGGCCGGGTTCATCGCGGCGGGTTCGTTTCTATTTGCGGCGACGCGCCGTATATATGCGTCGACCGCGGCGGGGCTGACTGCCGCACTTCTATTCGCGCTCAATCCCAATATGTTGTATCTGCAATCGACGCCGATGACGGAAGCGGGATTCGCGGCCAGCTTGGGGGCTCTGCTTTGGGCCACTCTGTGGTTCCGGGATTCCCAATCGGGCTGGGCGATGCTGGCTGCGGCGGCGGCTTCGAATGCGGCATCGCTAACCCGCTATGAAGGATGGTTTCTGATTCCGTTCGTGGCGCTGTATTTCCTGCTTACGGCTCGCCGGAAATCGCACGCGCTGCTCTGCGTTATTTTGGCCGCACTGGGACCGCTGGCGTGGCTGGCGCACAACCAGTATTACTATTCGAACGCGCTCGAATTCTATGACGGTGACTATTCGGCACAAGCCATCTACGCGCGCCAAATAGCAGCAGGCGTGGCGCGGTATCCGGGCGATCATAATTGGCGTCAGGCAGTCGAATATTATTTCGCTGCCATCCGGCTGACCGCGGGCTGGCCGCTGGCGGCTTTAGCCGCGGCGGGAGCGGCGGCGGCACTCATTAAGAAAATCTGGTGGCCGCTACTTTTACTGGCGCTTCCGCCGGTATTTTATGTGTGGAGCATCCACTCCTCCGGGACGCCCCTCTACGTGCCTACGCTCTGGCCGAATAGCTGGTATAACACCCGCTATGCACTGGCTGCTCTGCCGTTAGCCGCGCTCGCTGCTGCCGCCGTGGTGGCGGCATTGCCGGTCAAGGTGCAGGCGGCCGCAGCTGTAGTGATCGTATTGGGGATCTCGATCCCGTGGGTATTCGGAGAAGCACCGGTTTGCTGGAAGGAGTCCGCTCAAAACTCCGTGGCGCGCCGCGAATGGACCGGCGAAGCCGGGGCTTACCTCGCGGCTAACTATCAGCCTGGCGATGGAATCATCTATTCCTTCGGCGACCTCGCCGGCGTTTTGCGAGCGGCCGGCATACCCTTGCGCGAAGGCTTACATCAGAGCAACCGCCCCGCCTGGGACGCGGCCGTCCTGCGCCCGGATTTATTTCTCCGTGAACAATGGGCGCTGGCAGTTGCGGGCGATAAAGTCTCCGAAGCGGTTCTGAGCGCCGGGGGGCGAGGACTGCACTTTCAATTGAAGAAACGGATTATGGTGGAAGGATCTCCGGCGATCGAAATCTATCAGCGCCAATGGAGCCGGTTCCCATGACCATTCCGTTCACGAAGGCGCATGGCGCGCGCAACGATTTTCTGCTTACGTGGCGGGACCGTTTGCCGGACGACCCCGGCGATCTTGGGGCTGCCGCCATCGCGATTTGCGACCGCCACACCGGCGCCGGCGCCGACGGATGGCTGCTGCTTTCGCCGGGCACCGGCGTTACCGACGACGCAAGTATCGAGCTATGGAACTCCGATGGCAGCCGCAGTGAGATTTCCGGTAACGGCACGCGCTGCGCAGCTGCACTTCTAATGGAGGAACGCTCCCTCGGTAACGTGGTTCGTATCTCAACCGGCGCAGGAATCAAGAATCTGCGGCTGCTCGAACGGCAGGGCCGCTGTTTTTCTTTGGAAATGAATATGGGTCCGGCTGTGGTGGAAGAGCTGCGCGCGACCATCGATGGGCGTGACTGCGCCATCCTCAACGTCGGCAATCCGCAGTGCGTATTTTTTGTCGAGAATTTCGATTTTGAATGGCAGGCGCTGGGCGCACGGATCGAACGCCACCGGCGGTTCCCGCAGCGCACCAATGTTTCCTTCGTGCGGGTGGCCAACGACCACACGCTCGACGTTCGCTTCTTCGAACGCGGCGCCGGAGAAACGATGAGTTCGGGGACCGGATCTACCGGCGCGGGCGCAGCCGCGGTGGCGCGCGGCCTGGTGAAGCCTCCGGTGCGAGTCGTGACCCCCGCGGGTCCGCTAAACTTACGATGGGAAGAAGCCGATATCTTACTAGCTGGACCAGCCGAGATCGTCGCCGTTGGTCAGTTTTTCTGGAAAGGGAACTAAATTAAGTGAGTTATTTCGAGGATCTTCTAAAGAAGATTGAGTCCAAAACGGCGCACGTCGGCATTGTTGGCTTAGGCTACGTGGGCCTGCCGCTGGCGGTTGAGTTCGCGGGCGCGGGCTTTACCGTGACCGGAATCGACATCGATGAGAAGAAGGTCGCGGCTTTGAATCGCGGCGAGTCCTACATTCAGGATATTCCCACCGCGGTGCTGGCGCCGCTGGTGAAGGCGGGCAAACTCAAAGGCGCCACCGATTTCAGCTCCGTCGCGGCGATGGATACCATCAACATTTGCGTCCCCACACCGCTGCGCAAAACCAAAGACCCGGACATGAGCTACATCGTGAATGCGTGCCAGGAGATCGCCAAACATTTCCATCCCGGCATGCTGGTGATTCTGGAATCCACCACCTATCCGGGGACCACCAACGAACTGATGCTGCCGATGTTTGAGCGGGCCGATTTGAAAGTAGGCGAGCATTTCTTCATGTGTTTTTCGCCGGAGCGGGTGGATCCCGGCAATGCGAATTTCCAGACCCGCAACATCCCCAAAGTGGTGGGCGGCATTACGCCCGCATGCACCAAGATTGGCGCGGCATTCTACCGCCAGGCGCTCGAGACCGTGGTCCCGGTTGGTTCCACGCGGGTGGCCGAAATGGTGAAGCTGCTCGAAAACACATTCCGCATGATCAATATCGGCCTAGTGAATGAGATGGCGATGTTGTGCGACCGTATGGGCATCAATGTGTGGGAAGTCATCGACGCGGCGGCCACCAAGCCGTTCGGGTTCATGCCGTTTTATCCCGGACCAGGCTTGGGCGGGCACTGCATTCCGATCGATCCGTTTTACCTTTCCTGGAAAACCAAGCAGGCGGGCATCGAGGCGCGCTTTATCGAACTGGCCGGCTACGTGAACGGCAACATGCCGCATTTCGTGGTCGACAAAATTCAGAACGCGCTCAACGATCATTCAAAGCCGGTGAAGGGGTCGCACGTGCACGTGCTGGGAGTGGCCTATAAACGCGAAATCGACGATGTGCGCGAATCGCCGGCGCTCGATATCATTCATTTGCTCGGTAAGCACGGCGCGAAAGTGACCTATAGCGACCCGTTCGTGCCCCATCTCCGTGCCGACGGCGCAGTTCCCGAAATGGCCGCTATCGACGTGGAACAAGGCACGCGCGAAGCCGATTGTGTGGTGATCGTCACCGATCACAAGAATTTCGACTATCCGGGTATTGTGGAGCGGGCCAAGCTGATTGTGGATACACGCAATGCGTTGAAGGGTCACCAGTCGCCGAAGATCGTGCGGCTGTAGCGCTATCGCAACGCCGCGAACTCGTTTATAGCCTGCGTCAGTATGGGGCTTGCCGCCCCCCCATTCTTCGCGAAGAAGTCTTCGTAAGCCTTCCGCGCTTGGGCTGCTCCTCCTGCCATTGTCTGAGCGCGGCCCAGGGCCAGATACGCCAGGGCGAAGTTAGGGTCCAGTTCAATCGCGTGCTGAAAAAATGGAATGGATGCGAGGTTATTTCCACGATCGCGCTGGGCGATCCCCATAGCGTAAAACTGAAACGCCGCGATGGAACCGGTAGCCGGCCGAGCGGCGTGGCGGCCGCTCTGCAGGGACGCGGCTGGCTCACCGAGTTTGCAGCGGATACCCGCCGCGGCCTCGGCGAGCGCGTTGAGCACCTGTTCGCGGCCTTCGGCGCGGACTTGTTCGCGCGCCAGCGTGCCCCCGTTCTTGCAATTCACCGCCTGGATCGTGATGGCGAATGCCTTGCCCAGATCGGCAATGGCGCCGCCGATCATAGCCTTCTGGCCTCCACGCATGCAAATGTCGTGGGCCATTGCATTGGTGATGCGCGTCTCCGGAGCGCGGCCCATCCGCTGTAAATCCCGTTGGACTTGCGATTCATCCAAAATTTTGAGGAAAGGCGATTGATCGAGCTGCGCCTTCAGAGCCGCGCGCAGAGTGCCATCGAAAATCCCGTCGCCCGTGGTGTTGGTAAAATCCGCCAGCACCAGGACGTCCCCGGCGGAGAGTTTCTGGCGGGAGGGAAACTGCATCACCAGCAGGGCCAAGCCAACAATCAACATCGCCACCGATCCTCCGGCAATGAGGTATTCCCGGCGGTAGCCAGGTCCTTGCGAAACGCCCGCCAGCGCCTGTTTAAGCTCGCTCGCCGATTGCCAGCCCCGCGCGGGATCGCGGTCCAGACACTTTTGCAGCACCTTTTCGAGGGCGGCGGGGCGCACCGGACGGCGATTTTCAGCGAGCGGCCGGCCCATGAGCATCTCATACAACACGCATCCCATGGCGTAGATATCGGAGTTCGCACCCGCGGTTTGGCCGGACGGGCTGCGCGGCAGACCGAAGTTCAGAAGCTTGACGCCCTGCTGGGTTATCAGAATGTTTGAGGGCTGGAGGTCGCCATGGCCGATGCCGCGCTGCTGAGCGTAATCGAGCGCGTCCAAGATCTCAGCCGCGAAGCGCAGCGTTTCGGGTAGCGATAACGGCCCCTTCAAAGTGACGCCTTCGAGCGGCTCCGTGACCAGGTAATTCGGGCCTACATCAGATAGCTTACAAATATGCGGATGATCCAGCGCCGCCGCGGCCCGGGCGGCGCGATTGAAATCTTCAGAGAATGGTTCGGGCGAAATCTGGATTTGGACATTGCGGTCCAGCAGGGGATCATGGGCTTGGTAGGCGTCGCCCATTGCTCCGCTGCCAAGCGGCGCCAGGATTACATACGGTCCGAGGCGATTGCCAGCGGCCCAGGACATGATGGAACTTACTTGCCGAAGTACGTCTGGTCGAAGGTCACAGGGGTCTTGCTCTTGATCGCGTCCACGCTCTTTTGCGCCATCTCCGGCCCGATCTTTTCGCCGATTTCGGCCTTCACGTCATCCATTTTTTTACTCTCGTGCTTGGTTACTTGAATGATGTGATAGCCGAACTGAGTCTTCACAGGCTCGCTGACCTCGTTCACTGCCAGCTTAAACGCAGTTTCCTCAAACTGGGGAACCATACGGCCGCGGGTAAACTCGCCCAGCGCGCCGCCGTGGGCGCCCGAACCGGCATCGTCTGATTCCGCTTTGGCGATTTCTTCAAAGTTTCCACCCGCTACAATCTTGGCGCGCAGGTCCTGGGCTTTGGCCAGCGCGTCGGCGTCGCTCAGATCCTTCTGTCCTTCCCGCAGAGGGACGGCCGAACCGGTCATGCGAATCAGGATATGGCGCGCCGTCACGGATTCCCACTCCGATTGGTGCGCATCATAGTAGGCCTGCAAGTCCGCTGGAGTCGGCTTGACGTTCTTGGAAATCTGCTGGAAGAGCAGCCCCGCCACCACTTGGTCGGTGCGCATCGAGAGCTGCGCTTTAGCTTCCGGCGTCTGGTCGATCTTCTCGCGACGGCCTTCCTGGGCCAGCACCTTCAACTCGGCAAGCTGCTCGGCCAATTGGCGTTTGGCTTGCGGATCCTGGGCTGCGGCGCGGCGCTCCGGTGGCATCTGCGCGACGATCTGCTCGAAGATCTGCTCAAACTGGGATTTGGTGATCTTTTCTGCGCCGATCGTGAGCACGACGGGATCGCCAGAGGACGCGGCGGTGGCAGCAGGCTTAGGAGCGGCCGCCGGAGGTTTGGCGGGCGGCGCGGCAGGCGGGGCCTGTCCCCACGCAAGCATCATCGCCAGCAGAAAGCCGGAGAAATGGAGGGAAATTCTCATAACCTACAGGATAGCAGGGGCTACAATGGCTAGCGATGGACCTTATCCTGTATCGCACTGAGGCGGGAATCGCCCGCATCGCTTTGAACCGTCCCGAGAAGCGCAACGCTCTCAATGCGGAGCTGATCGCGGGGCTGCGCGAAGCCTTGGCGCGGTCGGCCCAGGACCCCGCCGTGCGCGTGGTTGTGATTACTGGGGCGGGCAAGGATTTCTGCGCTGGGTTGGACCTGGTGGCGCTTCCCGCGAGTGACGATGTGAGCCCCATAGAGCATATCGAAAGCGCACGGCATCTGGCCGAGGTGCTCCTGGCGATTCGCCGGCATCCGCGTCCCGTGGTGGCGGCCGTACAGGGGCGCGCGCTGGGCGGCGGAGCGGGAATCGCCAGCGCCTGCGACCTAATTGTGGCGGCGGAGTCAGCGTCCATGGGCTATCCCGAAGTGAAGATCGGATTCGTGCCTGCGATGGTAGCCGCCCTCCTGCGGCGCACGGTGACGGAGAAGCGCATGTTCGAATTACTGGTCACGGGCGACGCGGTCCCGGCGCAGGCAGCCAGGGATATCGGGCTGATCAATCAGGTATTCTCCGACGCCGAGTTCGAGCCACGAGTGGAACGATACGTTCGCGATCTCGCGGCGAAATCGGCGAGCGCGCTGAGCCTGACGAAGCAGCTTCTGTACCATACCGAAGGCATGACGCTCGAAAAAGCGATTGAGGCGGGCGTGCAGATGAACGCACTGGCGCGCACTACCGAAGACGCTAAGCGGGGATTTGCCGGGTTCGGGAAGAAGAGCTAGGGAATTTTACAGTTCGTTTCCCTTGCAGCGTCTGCGCCGAACGTTAACCGGGGCGTTAATGATGCGCAGGCGGAAGGTTTTCGGTCAGTTCGACGCGGGTGCCCCAGGGATCGGTGAGGAAGGCAACTTTAATGTTGCTATTGGGCACCTGGTGAACCGGCTCATCGAACTTGATGCCGTTCGCTTCCAGATTCCTGACGTGCGTTTCCAGATTTTTTACCTCGAAACCGATATGGTCGAGGGAGCGGCCCTTGGTGGGGGCCAAGCGCTCTTTGGATTCCGAAAGCGAAAAATTCACACCCGGCACGTCGACGGTTTCAATCATCCGCGGCTTGGACACGGAAGCAACCGAGAAGCGTTTGCTGGGGGTCGCTCCGAGAATCCTCATATACCAAGCCTGCATGCCGGAAACATCCGAGGCGTAAAAATGGAGGTGATTCATCTCGATGGGTGTTGGCAGATCGGGCACTCCAAACACTTCTATCCGGATTCCATCCGGCGCCCACACAAAGTTTTCGTTGGGATTCTCCGTCGGCGTGACTTTCAGGTTATTGGCTTTCCACTTGGCCAGTGCGCCAGGCATGTCTTTCACCACGAAGCCGAAGTGATTCAGGATGGCGCCCTCCGGCGGAGTGGCCGTGTCGGACGGGCGGAAGAGGATGTATACGCCCGGGAATTCGACCATTTCGAGCGGGCCATTTTTGACCAATTTGCCACCCATTATGTTGGTCCAGAATACTTTTTGAGCATCTACGTCCTTGACCGCCAAGTGGACGTGTCCCATGGTGACTCCCGCCTGGTTGGGCGGGGCGAGCTGCGCCCAAGCGGGAACGCTCAAAAGACAGTACAGCGGAAAGAGTAGGGCGGTAGTTTTCATGGCGAGACCCAATATATCAGCGTGCAGCAAAGAATAGAAGTGCGGAATGGCGCTTGGGCGCGCGTTGAGTCAGCCGGTTCAGATCCATTTCGGGCCCCCGCGTCCTTTTCGCGTTATGGTGGAGGTACCCAATGGCTCGCAAGCACTTCGAATGGAAAGTCCGCGACCGGCTGATTCAGCTGGGCGAACGCACGTTGATCATAGGCGTGCTGAATGTCACGCCCGACTCGTTCTCCGACGGCGGCAAATACCAGGACCCGGATCGCGCTTTCGCCCGAGCGGTGGAACTCGAAGAAGAAGGTGCGGACCTGATCGATATTGGAGCGGAATCCACGCGGCCTGGTTCGGTCCGTATCTCCGAGGCCGAGGAGTTGCGCCGCCTGGTGCCGGTGCTGAAGCGCCTGCGCAATAAGCTCACGGTCCCGATCTGCGTGGATACGTATAAGTCCGGGGTTGCGGAAAAGGCGCTGGAGCTGGGGGTGGATATCATCAACGACCCGAGCGGACTCACCATCGATCCGGAACTGGCGCGGGCGGCGCGGCAGGCGGATGCCGGGCTGATCATCAACCACATGCGCGGCATGCCGGAAACCTGGGCCAAGCTGCCGCCGCTTAAGAACCCCCTCGCGACCATCGCCTCTGAACTCGAGGCTTCGGTGCATCGCGCGGTAGGGGTTGGCGTGGAGCGGCGTCGCATCGTGATCGATCCGGGCCTGGGATTTGGCAAGCGCAAGGAGCAGAACTCCGAGATTCTGGCGCGATTGGATGAGTTGACGCGGCTGGATCTGCCAGTGCTGGTGGGCCCCTCGCGCAAGCATTTCCTGGCGCGCGAATCAGCCCTTGAAACCGAGTTTGCGAGCGCCGCGGCGGTGGCGGCGGCAATTCTCTATGGTGCTCACCTGGTGCGCGTGCATGACGTCAAGGCGATGAAGGCGGTGGTGGAAGTGGCCGACGAAATCGCGCGCGCGCGGACCGATGCCGTGGCTACCGTCGTTGGCATCGCGGGCAGTAGTGCGTCCCGCGTTGGACCACGGTAGTTTTGCGGATCGCCGTTCCGCAAACGGCGCACGGCTCACCTTCGCGCCCGTAAGCCTGATGCTCAAGCTGAAACCAGCCGCGCTCGCCGTGGGCATCGACATAATCTGAAATCGATGAGCCGCCCCGGCTGATCGCCGCGGCCAGAATCTCGCGCATATACCGATGGATCGCAGCCACCCGCGGCGCGCTCAGCCGCGACGCCTGCGCGAGCGGATGCACGCGCGCCGCAAATAATGTTTCATCCACATAGATATTGCCCATGCCCGCGAGGAACGTCTGGTTGAGCAGCAGCGCCTTGATACTGGTCTTGCGCGATTTGACGCGCGCGCGGAATTCTTCAAGGCCGATGTCGAGCGGCTCCGGACCGAGG
>JANXXL010000288.1 GCA_025350625.1 Bryobacterales bacterium
AAAAATCGACCGGCTGTTGCTCTGGCCCAATTCGTCCGCTGACGGCGGGCGAGCGTCCATTTCGTCTCCGCGGCCTCCGCGCCGCCGATAAGCGGTGATCAGCCAGCGAAGGCTTTCGAAACTACGCCAGTACAGGTTCTCCCGCAAGACATCGCTGCGCAGACTGAGAATCTCGCGCCGTGCGAAGCGCTGCATTCTGCTGCCGTGATGGGGAAGGGCCGTGCTCGCGGTTTGGAGAGAACTGGGCGGCGCGTCGCATGCATTCACCTGGATAACGGCTATGCGCCCGTCGGTGCGCATGGGGTCGCCGGTTGCATTCCGCGTAACGCTCGGTATGTCGGGACGTTCCGATTCATCCAGCAATTCGCCGCAAGTGGTGAACACCAGGTCGTTCACAACCTTATCGCGCTCTTCATCCACGTACTCGGCGATCTTGTGGGTCAAGGGCTTCCCGGGCCGCATAAACGTAAAATTTATGTCGCGCGTGGCGGCTCCGATCCAGGTCTGCTGTCCGTTCCAGGTCGCGGATTGTTTCCAGATCCGGATGTGATGGCGCTTAGCGAGATCGTTGAAACTTTTTTGCCACGACATTTCCGGTTTGGTGTCCTCGACCAACAGATCGGACATGGGAGCAGTGCTATCCCCGTGCCCATCGGCGACCGCGCGAATCCTCCGGATATTGGTGCGCAGGCTGGCGGCTTTCGGCTGGACCCACCCGGCAGCTTCAAACGCGGCACCCAAATCCTCGCGGGAGCCGACGAACATCACGTTGATGAGATCCGAGGGACGCTTCGAAGTCGCAGCCAGCGTACGAGCGGGCATTTGATCTACCACGGCGGCCATCTTGATACGCTCGGCCTCAGGCAACCGCGTGGAGTTTATCGGAGCACTGGCGATTGGATGGGTTGTCAGCGGCTCCGTGAGAAGCAGGGTGAGCTCAACGCCGGCCGGGTAATACAGCTCTGGTTCCGGGACTTGCAGGAGAAGCGTCTTTATGGCCCACACGGCGATGGCCGCGTGCACTTCCCATTGGAGCGCAGTCCGGATGTAGCCTCCGGCCCGATAAGACAAGCTGCCGGTTGTGCGCCAACCGCGAATGCTGCCTTGAGGAGTCACCAGCTCGCGGCCATTATCCACTTCTTGAACGCGCGATCTAAGCGCCAGAGTTTCTCCCCCCGGCGTAGTGATGCTCGCGAATTCGAAATCGAGTGCAGACAATTCGTGGACGAATCCCAATCCGACCCGCTGCACGGATTTTAATTTTCCCGACACCAGGCTCCCCGCCGGAAGCATAACTTCTCCGCCCACGATCAGCGGGGCGATGAGCACGGCGTTGATCGGATCTCCGGCGCGGCTGGCGTAGGACCCGACGGGATCGGTAAGCCGAATATGTAACAGGGATCCAGGCGGAACCTGCCTGGTTGCGAGTAGGTTGAGGACTAACAGCGCATAAGCGAAACTCATGAACGGCCATACTCATCATAGGCGATTACGGCGTTGTTTTGAACGGCTGTGGTCAGTGCGCTGTTTCGCATCGTCACGAACACGAGAGCCAAGGGCCCCGCGTAATGATTTTCTAAGGTTTTACCGATACAATCTTGAGGCCATTTGTGAATATGGCGGTAGTCAAGCGCCTAGCGAACGACGTTGTTTCGATGCAGCCGGAGACGCACCTCCCTCACTGGGAGAACTTTCTCGGGGACGCGGCTGAGACTCCAACCATTTTGATCGTCGACGATTTGGATCTGAACCGCCACCTGCTCAAAGCCATTTTGAAGACCGGGTCCTATCGCATTCTGGAGGCGAAGCGGCCTTCGGCGGCCCTGAAGCTGCTGGAACAGGAGAAAGTCGACCTGGTAGTTTTGGACATGGTGATGCCCGGCATGAGCGGGCCGGACTTCTGCCGCGCTCTCAAAGCCGACCGGCGGACGCAGCTCATCCCCATCCTGGTGATCACCGGCGTGCAAGGAGCGGAAAACGAAATCGCCGGCATCGAATCCGGCGCCGACGAATTTCTGGTGAAGCCGCTGCTGCCCGCGGTGGTGCGTACACGCGTCCGCGGAATGCTGCGCAGCAAGGCCTTAATCGATTCTCTCGACGAAGCCGAGACCATTCTGTTCGCGCTGGCGAAATCGGTCGAAGCGCGTGACAGCTATACGGGAATGCACTGCGAACGGTTGGCGGCGTTGAGCGTGCGGCTGGGCGAAGCCTTGGGGCTTTCCGGCGCGGAGCAACTGGCCCTCTACCGGGGCGGCTATCTGCACGACATCGGCAAGGTGGGAATTCCGGACGCGATTCTGTTCAAAACCGGTCTGCTGACCGCCGAGGAATGGCAGGTCATGCGCATGCATACCATCCGCGGGGAAGAGATTTGCCGGCCTATGAAAACCCTGGCCCCGGTGCTGCCCATTATCCGCAGCCATCACGAACGGTGGGACGGTTCGGGCTATCCGGATGGCTTGGAAGGCGACGCGATCCCGTTGCTCGCGCGCATATTGCAGGTGGCCGATATCTATGACGCCTTGACCACAGCGCGCTCCTACAAACCGGCGTTTTCGCACAGCCATGCGCTCGAGATCATGCTCGAGGAATCGCAGCGCGGATGGCGCGATCCGGAACTGATCCCGTTGTTTGCAGAAATCGCGAAGCAGGGAGTGCTTGCCGGTGACACGGCTTGGCCGGCCACCCGTGCCTCCATGCAGGAATCGCTTGATAACATGCGACGCGAGCTCAGCAAATAAATTTCCCGGCAGATTTCCTAAATTCTCCAAACGGCGCCCTCGTTTTGGCCGCGATTCTGCGACGTGGCCATGGGGGGAAGCCGCGGAGAATTAAATTACCTTAATCCTCCCTGGCGCGGTATAATTTCTCTGAAACATGGTGGAACTTATCAAGAAGCTCCAGGAAGAAATCGCGGTGCTCGAAAATGAGTTTCGCATCGAACTTCCCAGGGAGATCCTGAAAGCGCGCGCGCACGGGGATCTCAGTGAAAACGCTGAGTATCACGCCGCCAAGGAGCGCCAGGCTTTCGTCAACGCCCGCTTGGGGCAGCTGCATGCCCGGCTGCGCGACATTTCGATGATAGACATGTCCAAGATCCCGCACGATCGCGTGGGATTGGGATCGATCGTGATCGTTCTCGACGTCGACAAAGACGAAAAAGTGCGCTATAAACTGGTGACCAGCGAGGACGTGGACGTCGCGAACGGCTTGATTTCGACGGTTTCGCCGATCGGCCGCGGCTTACTCGGCAAACAGGTGGGCGATTCCGTGCGCATCACCATTCCCGGCGGCGTGCGTGAGATGGAAATCATCGAAGTCACCACCATTCATCAGGCAGCGGCTGCCGTGCTAGACGAAAATAAATGACCATCACTCACGCGATCGGTTACGGAAGCAACAAGGTCATCCGGCTGATCGTGCGAGGACTGGCGCTGTCGCGAATTCACCCCAACGTGCTCACCTTCCTGGGGCTGGTGATCAACATGATCGCCGCATATCTGCTGGCCGTGGGACAGTTCCGCTGGGGTGGAGCAGTCATTATCGGCGCGGGGCTGTTCGATATGGTGGACGGGCGGGTGGCCCGCGAAACCAATCGCGTGACTCGCTTCGGCGGCTTTTTCGATTCCGTACTCGACCGCTATTCGGATTGCGCGCTTCTGGTGGGCCTATTGGTATGGTACGGCTCGATCAACCGTCCGTTTTATGTGGTGCTGACGGCGATTGCGATGGCCGCATCGGTGATGATCAGCTACACCCGCGCGCGCGCCGAAAATTCTATTCCCATGTGCAAGGTGGGCTTCATGGAGCGTCCCGAGCGCGTGGTGCTGGTGATTATCGGGGCGCTGTTCGATGTCATGGCGCCGGTGTTGTGGGTGATCGCTGTGCTGGGGAACCTGACGGTAGTGCATCGCATGATTTTTACTTGGCAGGAAGCCAAGCGCCTCGAAGAAGCCCAGCTCAAGCCTCCCGTCGCGCGCGCGGCAACCAAGTTCTAATCGCAATCACAGCGTTACGATAAGATTTCCTGAGTCGTCGTTGCGATATTGCCACCCCGGCGGGATCAGAGTCGTCGAACCGTAATCGAGAATGAGTGCGGGACCGGCGCTGCGGCGCGACGACACCTGCGGGCGGGCCAACACGGGGACGGTTCGCCACTTTCCTTCGACCCATACGCGGCGCGTCTCGACGTTTCCCTTCCGGTAAGGCCCCCGGGTGAGTTTCGGTTTCACCAGCCGCGCGCGAGCTTGCACGCGGAGCGTTACGGCTTCTACCTCACGCTCGGGAGTTGCGTAGCCGTAAATCCGTTGGTGCTCTTCATGGAAGTTTCGGATGGGATCGATCAAAAACGGAACATTGAGTTCATAACTCTGACCGCGGTAGCGCAGGTCGATGCTGCGCTCGAACTCAGCGCCGGGCGACTCACGACGGGCGCGGCGCTCCATCGATTCAAAGCAGCGCGCAGGGTCGCTGTCTCCAAGCACACTGGCCGCGTAATCGCGCCGGGCGTCGGAGGCCAGCATTCCCAGTGCGGAGAGTGCTCCTGCGTGCTCGGGCACAATCACCGTTTTAATGCCCAATTCCCGCGCGATGTCGCATGCGTGCAGACCGCCCGAGCCGCCGAATGCCAGCAGCGCAAAATCGCGGGGATCGTGGCCGCGTTCGACGGAAACCACTCGAATCGCCCGCTCCATATTGGCGTTGGCCACGCGCAGAATGCCGGCCGCGGCGGCGATGCGATCCAACTTCAACCTGCGGGCAATGCAATCGACGGCAGCGCTCGACCGTTCTATATCGATAGACATGGCGCCGCCCAGCAACTGCGCGGCCCCAATCCGTCCCAGCACCACGTGCGCGTCGGTGACGGTGGCGTCGGTTCCGGCTCCATAACAGGCCGGTCCCGGATCGGCGCCCGCGCTCTCCGGCCCGACACGCAGCAGGCCGCCTGCATCCACGCGGGCGATAGACCCGCCGCCCGCGCCCACGGTGTGGATGTCGAGCATCGGCACGCGGATTGGAAAACCGGCCACCATGGCTTCGGTGGTCTCGCGGGGTGCGCCGTCAGCCAGGCTGACATCCGTGGACGTGCCACCCATATCGAAGCCCAGCACGCGCTTATAGCCGCTGTGGCGAGCAGCTTCAAGCGCCCCCACCACGCCGCCGGCGGGGCCCGAAAGCACAGTGCGTACGGCGTGTTTCGCGGCTTCCTGCGCCGAAAGGAAGCCGCCGTTCGATTGCATAATGGCAATGCGGTAGCGGCGGGCGCGCGACAGTTGCCTCAAATACGTTTCCATCAAAGGCCCCACGTAGGCGTTGATGAAAGTGGTGGACCCGCGCTCATACTCACGGAATTCCGGGCTGATTTCGTGCGAGGCGCATAGATAAAAGTCCTCTCCGCCCAGCGCCGCAACCACCGCCCGCTCATTCGCGCGATTCCGGTACGCATGTAAAAAACAAATCGCGACCGATTGCACACGCGCGCGCCTAAGCTTGGCAGCCAGGCGTTTTAGTTCGGCCGCAGACGGGCGCAGCGCCATCGTGCCGTCATGGTAAGTCCGTTCGCGGACACCGAAACACAGGTCGCGGTCCGCCAGCACATGCCGTGGCGCGGGCGTAAGATTGTACAGTTCCGCGCGGTTTTGCCGGCCGATTTCAAGCAGATCTTCGAATCCGGCAGTGGTCACAAAGGCGGTGCGCGCGCCTTTACGTTCGAGGAGGGCATTGGTCGCCACGGTAGAGCCATGAACCACCGCGACGCTCTCGCCCGCTACCTGGGCGGTGGCCCGCTCCAGCCCCGCCAGAATGACCCGCGCTGGATCGTGTGGATCGGAACGGAGCTTAAACGTCTCCAGGCGCCCGTCGTCGTGAAGCACGACGAAATCCGTGAAAGTGCCTCCGGCGTCAACACCAATACGCATCGAGTTTTAATTCTAACTGCGACTGGCAAGACAAACGGTCCCGCGAGAGGTGTATACTTTCTCAGAACCGGCATTCAGCGGCGAAGGAGTGAAGATGCGATTTCCCGCAGTTTTCGTATTAATAATGAATGCCGCTCCGGTGATCTTTTGCCAGACCGATTGGCCCGCGTACGGGCACGACCCGACCGGCAATCGATATTCACCTCTCACGCAGATCAGCACTACCAATGTGAGTAAGTTGAAACTTGCCTGGCAGTACGCGGTCGACGCCGCCGCTAACGACCTCAATTCGACGAATCGGGCGCTATACGCGACGGAGGCGGTGCCAATCATGGCGGGCGGCCTGGTTTATACCCCCACCGTCCACCACACTGTGGTCGCGCTCGAACCGGAGACCGGCAAGGAAGTCTGGAAATATGAACTGGGAGGAAGAGTAGGCGCCGCGTTGCGCGGTGTCACCTACTGGCAAGGAGATAATGACACCCCCGCCGAGATACTCGCGGGCACCAGCGATGGCCGCCTGATCGCGCTCAACGCCAAGACCGGCAAGCCTGTGCCGGGTTTCGGCAATGAAGGCACCGTCAACCTGCGCATCGGCGTAACGGAAAAGTTTCCCGACGCTCCCTATCATATGGGTTCGCCGGGCGCAGTCTACCGCAATCTTCTGATCACCGGAGCTCAGGGTCAGGAGGACAATCCCGACGGACCGGCGATGGATGTGCGCGCCTGGGACTTGCGCAGCGGCAAACTGGTCTGGACCTTCCACACCATTCCGCATCCCGGCGAACCGGGTTACGAAACCTGGCCCAAGGACAACTGGATAAAGGCGGGATCGCCGGCCAATTGGGGCTCCGCGACAGTGGATGCGCAGCGAGGCTTAGTATTCTTGCCGGTGGGGCAGCCGGCCGCCCAATATTACGGAGGCGAACGGCACGGCCAGAATCTGTATTCCTCATCCATCGTGGCGCTGGACGCTGCGACCGGAAAGGTTCGCTGGTATTTTCAGTTGACCCACCACGACATGTGGGATTACGACGCCGAAGCCGCGCCCACGCTGATCGATGTGGTTCGCGACGGCAAGACCATACCGGCGCTAGTGGCCGTTTCCAAGCCAGGTTTGATGTTCTTCCTGAATCGTGACACGGGGAAGTCCATCTACCCGATGGAAGAGCGTCCGGTGCCGCAGAGCGATGTCCCGGGCGAGCAGAGTTGGCCCACGCAGCCGTTCCCCATGAAGCCTCCGCCTCTCGCGCGCCAGGGCATGAAGCCGGATGAGATTTTCACAGGCGAGCCGGAGCACGAGAAGTTTTGCCGCGACTTGGTGCAAAAGATCGGGGGCATTCATAGTTACGGATCTTACACGCCCTATAGCAGCAAGGAATATCGGGTCATTTTCCCGGGCCAGCAGGGCGGTCCCAATTTTGGCGGCGTTTCTGTCGATCCGCGGCTGGGGTATGTGTTCGTCAACTCGCGCGACATTGCCGGTATGGGGCGCCTGGACAAGACTCCTCCGAAGGATCAAGTGGCGTACCGTCGGTCAAGTCCGCTCGGTGAAGGGACTGTCAACGCCCGCTTCTGGGACCCCGCCAAGCAAATGCCCTG
This sequence comes from Bryobacterales bacterium, assembly GCA_025350625.1. Taxonomy (GTDB): domain Bacteria; phylum Acidobacteriota; class Terriglobia; order Bryobacterales; family Bryobacteraceae; genus Palsa-187. The sequence goes on from JANXXL010000288.1 coordinate 7,521, forward strand.
CCAGCAGCCGCCTTGGGCCTCGCTGATGGCCGTGAATGCGAATACCGGAGATATCGCGTGGCGGGTTCCGCTGGGCATCAACGAGGAGATGGAGGCCAAGGGAGTCCATAATACCGGTGCGGCGGGGCAAGGCGGCCCCATCGTTACCGCCGGAGGGTTGGTATTCATAGCAGGCACCGTCGACAAGCGCTTCCGCGCATTCGACTCGAAGACCGGAAAGCTTCTCTGGGAAACCAAACTCGATTCGGAAGGCCACACCAACCCGATTACCTACCAGGGACGCAACGGTAAGCAGTATGTTCTGATTGTGAGTTCAGGCGTGAACGCCTTCGCCCTTGAGTAAGTAGAATTGTAGGAGCTTATGGCAGACACAACTTCGTTCCCGTTGCCTGCGGTGCGGCGACCACTGTACCGCGAACTGTATTTTCAGGTGCTGGTGGCGATTGCGCTGGGCATTGCGCTCGGGTTCTTCAACCCGGCTCTCGCGCAAACCATGAAACCTTTAGGGGATGGCTTCATAAAGCTGATCCGCATGATGATCGCCCCGATTATTTTCACCACGGTGGTCACCGGGATTGCCGGCATGGGCGACATGAAGAAACTGGGCCGCGTAGGCGTCAAGGCTCTGCTGTACTTCGAGGTGGTGACCACCTTGGCCCTGGTTATCGGACTGGTGATTGTTACCATCGTGCAGCCGGGAGCGGGTATCAACGCGGATCCGGCTACGCTCGATGCCAAGTCGGTGGCGCAATATACCACGTCGGGCGCGGCCTTAAGCACGGTCGATTTCTTCATGAACATTATTCCCGATCAACTGGTGAGCGCTTTTGCCCGGGGTGAAATCCTGCAAATCCTACTGGTGGCGATCATGTTTGGACTGGCCTTGGCAACTTTCGAGAACGGCAAGCCGGTGCTCGATGCGTTTCATTACATCAGCCATATTCTCTTCAAGATGCTCGGTTTCATAATGTATGTGGCTCCACTGGGTGCATTCGGCGCGATGGCGTTCACCATCGGGAGATACGGGATCAAAACACTGGTGCAGTTGGGAACCTTGATGCTGTGCTTTTACGCGACGGCCGCCCTATTCGTGTTCGTCGTGCTGGGGGCCATCGCACGGGCTCACGGTTTCCGAGTTTTGAAATTGCTGAAGTATCTCAAAGAGGAGTTGCTGATTGTCCTGGGCACTTCCACCTCTGAAGCGGCGCTGCCCTCGTTAATGGTGAAGATGGAGAAGCTGGGCTGCGCAAAATCGGTGGTGGGGCTGGTGGTGCCGTCGGGTTATTCCTTTAATCTCGATGGCACGTCCATTTATCTGACGATTGCGGCGTTGTTCGTGGCGCAGGCTACCAATACGCATTTGACGGTGGCGCAGGAGATCCAGTTGCTGCTGGTGCTGATGCTGACATCCAAGGGCGCTGCGGCGGTGGCCGGCGGAGGTTTTATTACGCTCGCTGCGACGCTCTCTTCGCTGCATACGGTGCCGGTGGCGGGGATCACACTGCTGCTGGGCGTCGACCGCTTCATGTCTCAGATGCGCAGTATTGTGAATCTTTCGGGCAATGCGGTAGCGACTATCGTAGTCGCGAAATGGGAGCACGAGTTTGACAGCAGCAAGGCAGCAGCGGTCCTGCCCGGCGACGCGGTCGAAGTGCCCGAACTAGTGGCGAACGAGGAATGACCGATCTCACACCTTTGTGGCCGTCCGGGGCGAGAAAGCGTTCTTTATAAGCACGCCCCCATACGTCATTATGGCCGCAGTCGCACCGAGATAACCGATCCACAGCCACATGAGAGCATAGAGGCCCCATCCAGCCGGTTTGTTCACAGACAAGCGCGCGAAAACCCCGGTGAGGCCGATGCCTCGCAGGCTGGCTGGGTGTAATGTAGCCAGAAATCCCGATGGAAGGTGTGCAGTGAGACCGGCGTAGTAGGGCGCCGATATGAAGTGAACCGTATATAAGTCGAGGATTCCTGCAATCACCGCAACGGCAGCCACGCCTCCCGCTGCCCGCCGGGGCCCGAGAAGACCGGTAAAGCCGGATGCGATTAATACCCCCTCGACTCCCGCCACTCCATCGAGATACCAGCCAAGCGCAGTCGAGATGCCTCGTGTGAGGTACACCACGACGGCGAAGTATGCCACGCCCGAGCAGAAGAACAAATAGCCGAGCGCGATCAGGGAAAAACAGGCGTCGCCGATTTTTAAACCTCGGCGATACACTTTCCCGAGCAACCGCGCCGTCAGCGCGATCAACCCTACTCCGGACGCAATCGCCAGAAATTCAAAAACGCGGTACATCCAGCTTCTCACTACCAGAAAGCTCCATCCGCCAGTCCAAATGTGCGTGGACGCGGCGGAATCGAGAACCCGGAGCCACTGGATCTTTCCGACCGCCGCGAGTTTCCCGAAGAGGCCGAAGCGCAAGGCGGCAATGTCGATTTGCTCACCCGAGATAGTGCCCGTAGTCTGCCACGCGTGAACATACCACCATCCGGCAATCGCAGCGGCGAACGCAACAGCCAACAATAATCGTCCAGCGGACTGGGAAAGCCTCAACCTGCCCCGGAGTACTTCGATCAGCGCCGCCAACGGAAGCAACGGAACCAAAGAGAGCATATACGATTTCGCGAGCAGAGCAGCGCCCAGAGCCGCCCCCGCCAGCATCCAATCGCGCAACCGGGATTCTCCGCGGAAGATTTTAAATAGGCAGAGGAGGAACGCGGAGCCAAGCGTCAGCGCCAGACCATCATTAGCGATCCGAGTCAGATCCACTAGAAGGCCTGGCGATAAAGCCAGTAAGAGCAGGACCGGAATCGCCGCGCGCCGGGACGAAGGCACTTGGAATGCGAGTTCGCAGCCGAGCAAAATTCCCACGGCGCCGATGAGAAGCGTCACCATTCGCAGCGCGAATACGCGGACGGCTAACGAATTGTCTTGGACCGCGAGGTAGACCAGCGCCAAAAATGAATAGTATAAAGGCGGTTGTTGGGCCTCGTACTGTCTTAGTACGTTGGCGGGAACTGATTCGCCCTGGTAGGAAGGACGTAACTCGCTAAGTTCCCGCTCTCGCCTGAGCCTTTCCTCAAGCGGCAGCCGCCAGAAGGCATCATGAGTCAGCGATCCTGCCGAGGACTCCGCTGCCGCGGCCGATATTGGAGCCAATTCGACCGATCTGCGCAGCTCATCGGAGACTGGCTCATTCCTCGACGGCGCGCGCCGGAATTGAGCCAGATGCTGAATATAACCAAAATGTGCCCATTCGTCGAACCCTTCCCACATCGGCTGTTCCGCGCAGTAAAAGGCGCCACGCACGAGAAACGCCAAAATCGTAAGGTTGCGGGGCAACCGGCAGGAAGGCAGCACCTCCCGTTTTTAACATAGGGGAGTCGCTGCTGCCGGGTTATGGCTTCGACACCATTTCCAGCTTGATTATGGCAGCGCTCACTTCGCTGAGATCGCGGCCCACAATGAGGGGCTTCGGAAAAAGCGGGAACAGCGCCTTGCCGGGCCGGGCTATGAACGCGGCCGCGCACCCGGCCCGCATCGCGCCGCCAACATCCCAGGCATGCGCCGCGATCATCAGCAGTTGACTGGTTTCGACACCGATTTCGCGCGCCACCATGCGGTACGGGTCGGGCGCCGGCTTGTATTTGCGCACCGCATCCACCGAAAAGTTGCGCTCGAAATACTGCTTCAGGCCGGAGTTTTGCATTTGCGCTTCCACCACGGCCGGTGGCGAATTGGTAAGCGTGACCATCCGGAAACCCGCGCTCTTTAAACCATTCAGGCTCGCGGCTACCTCGGGATGAGCCGGCAGGTTGCGAATTCCTCCGACGATCGACTGGGCATCTTCGCTCGTGAGTCTCCGACCCTGAGCGGCGGCCGTCATCTCCAGCGCCGCGCGCGCGATTTCGCCGAAGTTCGCGTAATTATCCGCCAGTGTGACCGCCTCGGCATATAAGATGACCTGGTTGAACCACTCGCGCAACATGCTCTTGTCGCCGAAGACACGCTCGAAATGCGGTTCCAGCACTCTTAGGTCGAGCAGAGTCTCATTCACGTCGAAGACTAGAATATGGGCCATACGTCCTCTTTTTTCACTGTTTGATTGAGAGCAGGCGATGCGCGGCAGCGCTAAGCCGGCGGCTCCGGATTGTAATATGCGGCGGCGCGTGGGACGAGTGGGCGTTGCTGTCATTGAGCGAGCCACGCAGGTCTTTCCGAACGCCGCGGGCTCATTGGTGGGAGCACTCGACGCATTCTGGCGCACTTGTCATGTTGGATACAGACTTCTCTATTTAAATTTTAATTGGTAATAGGCCCAGGCGTCGCGAACGATCTCCTGGATTCCGCTTCGCTGCGGCTGCCAGCCGAGCGTCTTGCGCAGTTTTTTCGAATCCGCCACCAGTTCGGTAGGATCGCCCTCGCGCCGCGCTGCGATTTTATAGGGCACTGATTTCCCGGTAACTTCCTCCACCGCTCGCAGCACTTCCATCACAGTTTGCCCGGTGCCGGTCCCGACGTTATAAGCGGCCGATCCGCCGCCCGCCATCAGGTAATCGAGCGCCGCCACATGCGCCGCCGCGAGATCGCTCACGTGAATGTAGTCCCGGATACAGGTGCCGTCCGGGGTAGCGTAATCGTTGCCGAAAATTTGAATGGGTTCGCCGGTTGCCACCGCGCGAAAAAGCAGCGGGATCAGGTGTGTTTCCGGATTGTGCTCCTCGCCCAATCCCGCATCCGGTTCGGCGCCGCATGCGTTGAAGTAGCGCAACGCTACGCTACGCAGGCCTCTATAATGATCCAGTTCGTTCAGGATTTTTTCGACGATGGCCTTCGATTGACCATAAGGATTGACTGGCGCGATCTGCGCGTCCTCCGGAATCGGAAGCTTTTCCGGATCGCCATAGACCGCGGCCGTCGACGAGAAAACCAGGCGGCGGACATTGGCCCGCGCCATGGCTTCGAGCAGCGACACCGTTCCTCCCACGTTATTTGAAAAGTACAGCTCCGGTTCGCGCATGGATTCGCCGACCGCGCTATGAGCTGCGAAATGCACCACAGCATCCACGCCGCCAAGCAGATTCGCGACGCCTTCGGTATCCTGCAGGCGCAGAACGTGCAAGCGTTCCGGAGCGACATTTTCCCGATGACCTCGGGAAAGGTCGTCGATCACCACCACTTCAAACCCACGCTGCAATAAATGATGGGTCGTGACGCAGCCGATATATCCCGCGCCCCCAGTCACCAGGATTTTCGGCATCTTCTCCATTCTACAATTGGGGCATGCGCATCAGCCGCCGTGCGTTTGCCTGCGGCCTCACCGGAATCGCTGCGGCAGCGGCCTCGGAGACGTCTGCGATAAAAGAACGGCGCGTCTACTCCTCCAGCAGCGCCCTGCCTCCTATGGAAATCCTTCACCGCAACGATATCCTGCCTGTGTCGATTAAGCAAACGCAGGACGGCACGGTCTACCTGATTGCCTTCGAGTCGCTCGAAGCCCGAGTCATGGCCTGGGATCGATTTAACACTGACGAGGGATGGTGCGCTATTCGCAACGCGAGAGTTGTGGCGATTAAAGAGATCCGCGTTTACCCGGGCGGGAAGATCTTCGAGATGTCGTTGTAGATCACAAAAACCACCACGAACATCAGGAACACGAAGCCGACTTTGACCACGGTTTCTTTTACCTTCATGTCGAGGTCGCGCCGGAGCAGCATTTCGACAAACAGCATCAACATCACGCCGCCGTCGAGAATCGGCACGGGAAGTAAATTGAAGATGGCCAGGTTAAGGCTGACCGCAGCCATCAGCAGAAAGTAAGGAATGGCGCCTTCGCGCGCCGCATCGCCCGACATCTGTGCGATGCCGATAGGCCCTTGCAGCGATTTAGCCGACATCTTCCGCTGCACGATACCTTCAAGCGATTTCACGATCAACTGCGTGTTCAGCAGATTCTGCCGCCAGGATTCGGCAAATGCCGCGGGCAACGCCAGCTTGGTGATTTCCACCCGAGGCTCGAGCGTCAGGCCGATCATCCAGCGCGCCCCACCCTGCCCCTCAATGTCGCGCTTGGCGGGTTTCACGGTGACGCGCTGCTCTTGGCCGTTGCGCGCGTAGACCAAATCGAGCGGCGCGCCGTCGGTTTCATTCTCTATCTCGTTCAGGCGCGCGATCGACCGCAGCGCTTGGCCGTTCACGCTCACCAGGATGTCGCCGCGTTGCAGTCCCTTGCGCTCGCCGTCCATACCCTTCAGGACTCCCGCGACCTCGATATCCGATTCCTGCTGCCATCCCGCGTTGCCGATGCTTTGCTTTTCTTCGAGAGCCGGCGTGAGCGTCAAGTGGAGGTGCTCACCGCCACGCATCACCCACACGTCTAAAGGCTGTTTTGGGCTCATCGCGCCTTTAATGGCGATCTGCTCCCAGGTCGGATCGGTAGCGTCGTCGACCTGCACCACCTTATCGCCCAGGCGCACACCGGCCTTGGCTGCAGCGCCATCAGGGGCGATATATCCGATCGAAGGGGAGTGGGGGTTCGGCACCTTCTCGTAATGCACCATGAACAATCCGGTTAAGAGCGCTATCGCGAGCACGATGTTAATCGCCGGTCCCGCAAATGCGATGAGCAAACGTTGCCAGCGCGGTTTGGATGTCAGCGCTCGGGGGTCGGCTGCGCCTTCGTCGCCCGGCTGTTCGCCGGTCATCTTCACGTATCCGCCGAACAGAATCAATGAGAAGCGGAAATCAGTTTCGCCCCGTTTGAATCCGAACAGGCGAGGCCCAAAACCAAAACTGAAAGTCTCCACTTTCACATCGAAGAAGCGTGCGGCGAAGTAATGACCGAACTCGTGGACCAGGATCATTACTCCGATAAGAACCAGATACCACCAGATGTTTTCGAGCAGCGCCATATATTCTTTTACGCGTGCAAGGCCGCTTCGGTTGTATCTTTCTTACCCGACCGCCGCCGCGTTATCTCACCCTTCTCTATAATCCCACGGGCCGCAGCCCTGGATTCCCGGTCGATCTCGAGCATGTCTGCCACTGACCGGGGTTCCCGCACCGGCACGCGCTCCAATGTCTCCGCGATGGCCGCCGCAATGCCCGGAAAGGAGAGCCGGCCGCCCAGAAACGCCTCCACCGCGACCTCATCGGCCGCGTTCAGCGTACACGTAGCCGAGCCACCGGTTTCCTGCGCCTGGTAGGCGAGTTTCAACAACGGAAACTTTTTGTAATCCGGCGGATCGAAGCTCCAGCGCGCGGCTTCGGTCCAATTGAGACGCGGCACCGGCGCGTCGGCTCGCTTTGGATAGGTGAGAGCGTATTGAATCGGCATCCGCATGTCGGTGGCTGATATTTGCGCCATCACACTGCCGTCGGCAAATTCTACCATCGCGTGTACCTTCGATTGAGGATGGACCACTACCTCTATTTCTTTCGGCGCAAGATCGAACAACCAACAGGCCTCGATCACCTCAAAACCTTTATTAATAAGAGTCGCCGAATCGATGGTGATCCGCTGACCCATCCTCCAAGTTGGATGATTCAACGCCTGTTCGGGTGTTACAAATTCCAGGTCCTCTGCAGGCGTTTCCCGGAAAGGGCCGCCTGAAGCGGTCAGGATCAGTTTCGAAACTTCCCGGCGTAGTCCGGCACGAAAGCACTGATGCGCGCCGTTGTGTTCGCTATCGACCGGAATCAATTCCGCCCCGGAGGCTCGCATTGCTTCCTTCACCAGTTTCCCGCAGGAGACCAAAACCTCTTTGTTTGCCAATCCTACGCGCTTCGCCAAACGGACGGCTTCGTAGGTGGCCTCCAGTCCTTCCACCCCTACGATGGCCGACATGACGAACCCCGCGTCGGATGCCGTGGCGGCCGCGACCCGCGCCTTTGGCCCAGCAGCCAGTTCCGGGGCAGGCGTTCCATTGGCCTTGAGGAGAGCCCTAAGCTCCGTCAGCGCGGGCTCGTCCGCAACTATCGCTACTTTTGGACGGAATTCCGCAATTTGCTGCGCCAGAAGGGTAACATTACGCCCGGCTACTAAAGCATAGATTCCAAAGCGCTCAGGCCATCGGCGAACTACATCGAGGGTGCTGGTCCCAATGGAGCCTGTCGAGCCAAGTAACGTGAGATTAGTCACTTATCTCCGATCATATCATTTTGATGCGGGAGACACTCTGAAAACTTTACGCGCTGTAACTTGGGTGGTGGGGGGTTTGGAAGCTACTTTTTTTAGGGGCGCCGGGAAGGTGCTTCAGGGGTCTTTAGTGAGGTTAGTCTCGCTTTGGTGGGAGTTTCCTCCCCGGCTTGATTCCAAGAATAATATACTTTCTGGAAGATTGCAACAGTTTTTTGTATTTCAAAATGAAGAATTTTATTCCGCACTCATAGAAATCCGTTATGACCTTGATATAACTGGGCTATTTGCCTTCATACTACATTGAGAGAGCGTACTCTGCCATTCTGACGGACCCATTCCGGCGGCTCTTTCGTCTAATTCTTGATCTCGATTCCGGCAAGATCTTCCAAAACACGTATTATGGAACAGAAGTCGTCTTCGCCGTATCCCTTGGCCATCGCCATTCTTAACATTTGTTCGGTTATTGCCGTTAGGGGGAGCGGCAGGTCCAGCGCCTTTGCGGATTCGAGGGCCAGGCCCACATCCTTGTGCATCCACTTGGTTGAGAAATTCGTGCGGAAGTCCCGCTTTAAGATAAAGGGCGCCTTGGCGCTCAGCATGGCGCTTTTGGCAGCACTGCTATCCAGGATTTCGAGCATCAGTTCTGGAGCCACCCCGTTCTTGGCCGCCAGGACCAGACCCTCGGCGAATGTTTGCATCATGTTAGCCAATACCAGATTTTGCGTCAGCTTCGCCTTTAACCCCTGACCGGCGGGACCACAATAGAACAGCCGTTTGCCCATGGCCTCGAAATACGGTTTCGCCCGGTCGAACGCCCCCGGATCGCCCCCAACCATAAAAGTGAGAGTCCCGTTTTCGGCACCTGCTCGCGAGCCGGTGCAGGGCGCATCCAGAAAGTGGACGCCTTTGGCGCTGAACATCGCGCCTACCTCGGTGCTTTCGGCCGGCGACACCGTGCTGCAATCGGCCGTCACGCTGTTGGGCCGAACGCCTTCGAGCAGCCCGTCTTTGCCAGTGCTCACCGACCTCGCCATGGCCGTATCCCCGACACAGAAGAAAATAAAGTCTGCCCGCTGCGCTACCTCTTTCGGCGTGGCGCAGGCGGTGCCTTTGCCTTTCGCGGCCAACTCCTGGGCCTTCGCGGCAGAATGGGTCCACAGCGCGACTTCGTGTCCTGCCTCAAGCAGATGCCGGGCCATGGGGTAGCCCATGATGCCCAATCCCAAAAAACCAAGTTGTGCCATGAGAGAATCTTACCAATGCCCAACGCAATTCTAGTAACCAAACGCATGTTTCCTGAAACCGTGACGTTTCTTCAGCAGCACGCGGAAGTGGATTACGAGGCCACCGACGACGGCCTCACCTCCGCCGAATTGATCGCGCGGGCCCGCGGGAAACGGGCGATCGTCAGCCAGTTCACCGATTCCCTTTCGAAGGAAGTGATCGCACAGATGGACGGTCTGGGCATGATCGCGCACGTGGGCGTGGGTTACGACAATATCGATATACCGGCCGCGACCGCGCGCGGAATCCTGGTGAGCAATACTCCCGGAGTTTTGGACGACACTACCGCCGATTTCGCCTTCGCCTTGATGCTCGCCGCCGCGCGCCGCGTGAGCGAAGCGGATGCCTTTGTCCGCTCCGGCAAATGGCAGCGCTGGGGCATTGAATTAATGATCGGCCTCGACATTCACCACCGCACCTTGGGCATCCTCGGCATGGGACGCATCGGGCAAGCCGTGGCCCGGCGCGCAGCCGGCTTTTCCATGCGGGTGCTCTATCACAACCGGACCCGCCTGACACCAGAGATTGAGAACCAACTCCAGGCCACCTGGGTGGGGAAAGATGAATTGCTCCGGGAGTCGGATTTCCTCAGCATCCACGTTCCTCTAAATGCAACCACTCGCCATTCGATCGGCGAAGCGGAACTGCGCAGCATGAAGCCCACTGCGATTCTGGTAAATACCGCCCGCGGCCCCGTGATTGAAGAAGCGGCACTTGCTCAAGCGCTTAGCGAGCGTTGGATCGCTGCCGCCGGTCTCGACGTATTTGAACGGGAGCCGCAAATTCACCCGGCGCTGCTCGAATGCACCAACGCCGTGCTCACGCCGCACATTGGCTCTGCCAGCATAGAAACACGCCGCAAAATCACCATGATAGCCGCGGAAAACGCCTTGGCGGCCCTCGCCGGACGCCGCCCCCCCAACTTGGTTAATCCTGAAGTGTGGGATTCGTGGGCATCCCGGCAAGCAGCCGCAAAATAAGCAGGTCCGACTGCTGGAAGGTGGTGACAGGCAAGTTATCCGCATCCTCCGCCCGCTCGAACACATGGTTGCGGACGATATTGCGCAGATGCTCGACCGAAACGCCAAGTTCTTCGGCTGCTTCCACTTCCGTATATTGCGATCTGGCAGGACGAGTCATGAGCATGGGGTTACTTCTTCAATTGTAGGGGCGGCATCCGGTTCGCCCAATCCGGCGGAGGGCTTAGTTCCTCAGCAGGGTTCGCCTGACGTACTCCGGTACTAGCGGCGGTACATCTTCGCTTCGTGAGCGTCCACATACAATAAAGCCATGAGGACCCTAATCTCCCTTTGTCTTCTTTCCGCTGCCGCTTGGGGCCAGATGTCGCCGGGATTCGATCCTTCAGCAATCGACCGCAAGGCCGACCCTTGCACGGACTTCTATCAATTCGCTTGCGGCGCCTGGAACGCTGCCAATCCTATTCCTCCCGATCAATCCCGCTGGGGACGTTTCGACGCTCTGCAAGATCGCAACCGCGAGGTGCTCCACAAGATTCTCGAAGCCGCTGCGGTCCCGAAGCCAGGGCGTACAGCGCTGGAACAGAAGATGGGCGATTACTACGCTTCCTGTATGAATGAGTCCGCCATTCAAGCCAAGGGTGCCGCACCGCTGAAGGCCGACCTCGACCGCATCCACGCTATAAACGACAAAGCCGGCCTGACCGATGCCGTGGCTTATTTGTTCCGGGCCGGGATCTCTCCGTTCTTCCGCTTCGGGTCCGGGCCGGACGCCAAGAACTCAGCCATGATGATTGCGGACCTGGATCAGGGAGGTTTGGGCTTGCCCGATCGCGATTATTATCTGAAAACCGACGAAAAATCTGTAGAAATCCGCAAGCAGTATGTAGCGCACATGCAAAAGATGCTGGAGCTGGCAGGCGCCAAGAAAGAAGATGCCGAGAAGCAAGCCAGCGCCATTATGGCGCTCGAAACCGAACTGGCCAAGGCTTCGCTCGACCGCGTCTCCCGGCGCGATCCGGAAAAGGTGTATCACAAGATGACTCTTCGCGAGCTGGATGCGCTTGGCTCCGGCATTGCGTGGGCCAGATTCATGCAAGGCGCGGGAACTCCCCGCGTCGCAGCGCTGAACGTTGACGTGCCGGACTTCATTAAGGGGATGAATGCCGTCATCTCTTCCGCCTTTCTCGAAGATTTGAAGGCGTACCTCACATGGAACGTCGTGCGCGATTCGGCCAATGCATTGCCGCTGCCCTTCGAGGAGGAATCTTTCAATTTCTACGGCAAGACTCTCCGCGGCGCGAAGGAAATGCGGCCCCGCTGGAAGCGCTGCGTGGATTTGACCGACCAGCAATTGCCCGACGCGCTTGGGCGCAAGTTTGTCGAAACGACCTTGGGCGCAGAAGGCGTCCGGCGCACCCATGAGCTGGTGGCGGAGATCGAGAAAGCCATGTCATCGGACCTGCAGGCTTTGGATTGGATGACGCCCCAAACCAAGCAGAAGGCGTTAGAGAAGCTGCACGGCATCCTCAACAAGATCGCTTCCAATGAAAACTGGAAGACTTACGCCACCGTTCGAATCTCCCGCGACGACTTTTTCGGCAACACCGAGCGCGCCGGGCTTTACGAAACTGAGCGCCAACTTGCCCGCATCGGCAAGCCTGTGGACAAAAGAGAATGGGGAATGAGCCAGCCCACCGTCAATGCGTACTATGAACCCCAGCAAAACAACATCAATTTCCCCGCCGGCATCCTCCAGCCGCCGTTCTACGATAAGCAGATTGACGACGCGGTGAACTACGGCGCCATCGGCGGTGTGATCGGTCATGAGTTGACCCACGGCTTCGACGATGAAGGCCGGCAATTCGACGCCAAAGGCAATCTGCGCGACTGGTGGACCGAAGCCGACGCCAAGGCCTTTGAGCAGCGCGCCGGTTGTCTCGCGGACCAATATGGAGGCTATACCGCGGTGGATGAGATCAAGCTCAACGGCAAACTAACGCTCGGCGAGAACACTGCGGATAATGGCGGCCTTCGCTTGGCCTACATGGCTCTCATGGACAAGCTGGCGGGCAAGGAACCGCCGCCGCGCGATGGTTTCACGGCAGCACAACGGTTTTTTCTCGGCTGGGGGCAGATCTGGTGCCAAAATACTACGCCCGAAGCGGCCCGCTTGCGCGCCCAGACCGATCCTCACTCGCCCGGCAGTTTTCGGGTCAACGGAGTTGTCTCGAACATGCCGGAGTTTCAAAAGGCGTTTGCGTGTACCACGAGTCAAGCTATGGTGCGAGGACCGGCCTGCCGGGTGTGGTGAAAAGTCAGCGGCTCTTCTGCGCCGCCTTCTTTTCGTCGGCCCGGAAGCCTGAGAGAATCCCCGACATGCCATAGTTCCCTTCGTGGCACGCGTATTCGTAGATGGGTCCGTCGACTTTGTTCATGGCAACCTCTAACGTCCACGGTTTGGTGTAAACCGTGGGATCGTCCACGGTAGCCTGATAAACCATCAGATCCGCGCTTTTGCGGGTGAAGCGTTCGACAACCCTCAGGTTCTCGTCGGTCATGCTGTCGTACGCCACTCCGAAACGGCTGCGTTTACCGGCGCGGAAATTAGTGGACTCGACCACCAGCGTATTGCCTTCCCAGCGGCCCCGCGAGTCGCCGGTCCATTGCCGGATATTGGACGGCAGGTGCGGCCGGCCATCCAGAGGAATCACGCGGACGATGTCGCCCATCTCGGTTCGGATGCTTACGAAATCGCGGGTCTGCACGATGTGATAGTTGTCGTTGTAGTTTCCCGGCATCATGGGCGGACCCACTTGCGCAAACATCAGGCACCGGTCGGGCAAAGGCCGGTCCTCGGGCCCGTCGCCCGGATGCAGCGCAAACTCCGCCTGAATGCGGTCCCATTTTTTCTGCGCTTCAGGGGTCAACGGGGGGATCTTGCCATCCGGCGGATCGGTCACTAACGATGTGCGCAGCGTTTTGGAGACACGGGTCCCGCGGTCGAACCACGCTTCGTTATAGGCGCGCCCGGCATCGGCTTCGCCCGATCCATCCCGCCGGTCGCGATTTACTTCCTGCAGCCGCGACCGTTCAAAAGCCGCCGCTTCTTCAGCGGTAAAGAATTGTTGGTTGCCTAGTCCCGCTGGCCGCTGCAGCGGGGTCAAGCTGGCGTTATTCCAGAATCCCTGCAAGTCCGGATGCCCATCCGCCGCCCGCGGAATCTGCGCCGCTACCAGCGCCGCGCTCGTTATCAGCAAAAACCAACGCCGCATTGCAACCCTCCTGCCCTTCACGGCGATCCTACCTGTCGCCTCCACCGGTGTCAACCGCAGGGGTCCTCTGCGCAAATGATTGCGTCCAGGGCTGCGGGTCGCGTGGTAAGGGCGCGGCAGCGGTCGCCCGGCCTGCTTTCCATCCATCCCGCGATGGTGAGACCGGCCGACATTCCGCTTGCGACTGGGATATTCCACCTAGACGGCCGCCAAACCTAGTACGGGCCGCCCAGGGCATCCGTGCTCAGTTAATTTGAACCTTTTTTCTCATTACGGCTATTTCCCTCGGGGCTAGGCCAATCCTATGTGAAGGATTTGGATGATAATTAAGATCGAGACAAAACTCCAAAGGAAAACTTCGCGTTGACTAAAGAGAGTCTCGATTTTAGATCATCCAATTGAATCGGCCAAGCTGATAGCCCGTACCGTTTGAGTTCGGCAATGAATTCGGAGGAAGGTATGAAAGGTTCGTTGATATTTGGCCAGCCAAAGAAAGCAGCAGGAAACAAATATCCGACGGATTGGGAAGTCCGCAGGTATCTGATCGAGGACGATTCGAAATACCGTGCCGAGACTGTGCCGGCAGCTGTCGGCAGAAATGTAAGAGCCTGGGCCGTGGTTTACGGCGTGATCGGCGTGCTCGCCAGCTTTCTCATTTTGGCGCAGGCGGACGAACACCAGCCTGCCCGATTCTTGATCTACCTTGCCTGCGCGAACCTTGCGGCGTTGGGCTTAAGGCTGACGGCGAGTCAAATCGTGTTGCCGGCTGGATTTCTGTTCCTCTTGCTGGGCATCGACGATCTGAGCTTGCCCGAGGTGCTGTTCATCGCGCTCAGCATCACGCTGCCTCGCCAAGTCCGGTTCGCGAACAGCCCCCCCGGCATCCGGGGCCTGCTTTATTCGATCGCGAGCGTCACTATTGGGCTGGCGGCGGCGGAGCCGACCTATCGAACAGTCTCCCAGTTAACGAATAACGCGCCATTCCCGGCGTCGATCATCGCGGGAGCGTTTGTATTGATGGCGAACTTCGCTCTATCGGCGATGTTGTTGACTAAGCCAAAGCAGCCGTGGCTCGAGACCTATCGCACGGAGTGCCGGCCACTGCTGCCCTGGTTTATCGCCACCACGTACCTCGCCTATCTGGTCCAATGTGCCGGGTTCCGCACGGGTTTGCACCCCGCATTCATCGCTCTTCCGCTTTTGTTCATACTCGACCGCGGCTACCGTACTTGGGCGGCCGCCCTGGCGGAGCGCAAAGAAGAATTCGCGCAATTGAACCGCAACACGCTCGACACTCTCGCCCTCGCGATCGACGCCCGCGATCAGACCACCCACATGCACCTGCGGCGGGTACAAATCTCCGCCTTAGCCGTTGGCCGGGAGCTGAAATTGAGCGAGCCGGAACTGGAGGCGCTGAATATCGCCTCTATGCTCCACGACATCGGCAAACTGGGAATACCGGATCACATACTGCTCAAGCCGGGCTCTCTGACTCCGCAGGAGTGGGAGAAGATGAAGACCCATGCGGTGATCGGCGCGAACATGCTGGCGCGGATGCACTTTCCGGGGCTGGTGTCCGACATCGTCAAGACGCATCATGAAAAGTGGGACGGCACCGGCTATCCCCGCGGCCTCAGCGGCACAGATATTCCTATCGGGGCGCGTATTCTTTCCGCGGTCGACTGCCTGGACGCTCTGGCATCCAATCGGCCTTACCGAACCGCGCACACGCTCGAAGAAGCCATGGATATGGTGCGCCGCGAGGGGGGCAAGAGCTACGATCCTGCCATCATCGCGATTCTCGAACAAAAATACCTGGAGCTGGATCATCTGGCGCGGGGCACGGTGGTGAATTCCGCGGTGAATGCGAAGGCCGATTCCGAGGCGGCTTCTGAAGAAGGCATCGCCAACCTCGCCACCCGTCTGCTGTCCGAATCCAAAACAGCGCCCAAGAACGATATTCTCGACCCGATCATTTCCGCCAGGCAGGAAACTCAACTGCTGCAAGCACTGGCCTCCGATCTGGCGCACTCCGCACACTTGAATGAAGTGGTCTCCGTGATTCACAAGTGCTTAAGCCAGAAGATTCAGTACGACACCCTGGGGCTGTATGTCCGGCGTCAGGACCGTCTCGATCCGATCTACTTTCTGGGCGGTCACCAATCTCTATTTACCAAGAAAGCTTTTCCGATTACGGAAGGGCTATCGGGCTGGGTTGCACAACACGGCCGCCCGGTATTAAACGGCAACGTCTCGGTTGAATGTTGTTACGAAAACGATTCTTTGGTGCTGAACAACTTGCAGACCGCGCTCGCGGTGCCGTTTGCAGGGAAGGGCGGCACTTCCGGAGTGATTACGCTGTATCATCTGGATCGTAGCGCTTTCGGTCAGGACGATCTCCGCATTCTCGAGTCAGCCAGTTTGCAGATCGGACCGGCCATTGAATCCGCCATGAAGTTCCAGAATGCCGAGGAGTCAGCCGCCACCGATCACCTGACGGGCGTTCCCAACGCGCGTGCATTCGAAATTCACTTGGCGCAGCAGCTCGAACGCGCGGGCCGCGAACATACCCAGGTGGGCGTGCTGGTTTGCGACTTGGATGGCTTTAAGCAGGTAAACGATCGGTTCGGGCACTTGAAAGGAAATGAGGTTCTGCAGTGCGTAGCGAAAGGCTTGCGCGAAACCTGCCGCAGTTCGGATTACCTGGCGCGCATGGGGGGCGATGAGTTCGTGATTGTGGTTTCCGATTTTCAGGGCGACTATTCCGCTCAACTCGAAAGGCTGCGGGCGGCAGCCGTCAAGGCGGGACAGTTAGTGAGTGGAGAGTCCGCTCTCTCGATGAGCGTGGGGGTAGCGATTTTTCCGTTGGATGGCGTCGACGCGGAGTCCTTGATCGCGGAAGCGGACAGGCGCATGTATCAATTGAAGCAGCAGAACAAGTCCCACGGGGAACAGGAAAGCGCTTTCGGTGACCAGGAAACCGGCCAGCTCGGCGTGTTGGCCCAACGGGCGTCTCGTCCCGAAACTGCTGGACTCTGGTCCCCTAAAAATCCGGAACCCACTGACTTTGTCAGGTAATCACCAGATGACGCCGGCTTAGGCGCCCAGGTTTCGGTTCGAGCTAACTTCGCGGCCTGAGTAATGCGGGCAGGCTCGCGACGCTCGGGATGATCTGCGTGTGCGGCTCACGGCGAAGTTGTTCTGCGGTGCCGGCGCCTGAGAGCACTCCTACCATTCCATGCAGACCTGCATTACTGGCTGCTTGAAGATCGAGGGGCGTGTCGCCCACCGCCATTACTTCGGCCACGCTGTTTACGCGGGCCAGTTCCATGGCATGAAACAGCATGTACGGCGCGGGCCTTCCCAGCGCGACATCGTTGCTGGCGACGATCGCCGCAAAATATTTTTCCCAGCCCAGACGGCGGAAGATTGGTATAACAATTTCGCGGTCAAAACCGGTGGTGGTGGCGAGAAGATAATTCTTTTCGCGAAGTTTTCGAATGGCCTCTTCCGCGCCTGCGATGGGCGGCACCGCGCGATAGGCCTCGACGATCTGGGCATTGAAGTCTTCGAGGATCTCGGCGGTTAGCTTCTGCCGCTCCGCCTCGCCTTGCTTGGATTGCAGATCGACAAAATGCTGGATCACTGACTTTTTCGCGGCTCCCCTCAAGGGCGCGATTTCAGCCGGGCTAGCGGCGATGTCGCGCTTGGCCATGGAGCTTCGCAGCGAGCCTACGACGTCGCCCCGATCTTCAAGCAGGGTTCCGCCCACATCCAGGATGATGAACCTGAAGTTATCCGCACGCGGATTCGCCGCCAAAGGTAAGGCGGCAGCTGCCGCGGTAAGTACCTGGAGTGTTTGTCGTCTGGATTTCTGCAATCTGACTCCGCTCTTCAGATTATACAGGTGCCATCACCGCAAGTACGGTGCGGGCCTCAGAAGGCGGGGAGGGGAGCCGGGCTACTCCGGACTGGACGGATCGGACAGTGGAGCAAATTCGCTTTTAAGGCGCGCGCTCTCAGCCAGAGCGGCATACTGTTCCTTAATCGGCCTTAGCTCCTGCTCCGT
Source organism: Bryobacterales bacterium (assembly GCA_025350625.1). Classification (GTDB taxonomy): domain Bacteria; phylum Acidobacteriota; class Terriglobia; order Bryobacterales; family Bryobacteraceae; genus Palsa-187. The sequence continues at coordinate 25,273 of JANXXL010000288.1, forward strand.
CAAGTCCTCGATATTAATGAATGTATTTTGGGCTCCCCGGACTGCCCGCAACAACTCATCGAGCTTCAGTTGCTGGGCAACGCTCTCCCGGTTCTGGGTGTTCTGGATGAGGAACACCATCAGCATACTGACGATGTTGGTAACCGTGTTGATGACCAACTGCCAGGTGTCACTCCAATGAAATATCGGGCCGCTAATGAGCCAAGCCAGGGTGATCGCGCAAATGGCTATGAATGCCCCACTCGATCCCGCTAGTTTGGCGGTCTTTTGCGCCATCACGCCAAACCAGTTTTTCTGGTCTGTGGGTCTGCTGGGCTGCATTAGGTTACCCTTACTGGGTTTTTTCCCTGATTTTATCGGCGCCTTCCTCGGTCTTTTCGGCCGTTTTGTTCACGCCCTTCTTTACCACTTTCTTAGTCGCCCGACCGGTTTTTTTTGCGGCCGCACCGGTGGATTTTCCTGCTTGTTTCACATCCTGGCCGGCGCCTTTAATGTCGTCCTTCGCGGTTTGCGCTTCCGCAACCCAAGCGAATGAGGCGATCACGATTGCACAGAGAACTTTAGTAGTCATGCTCCTAACCGGAGCATTCCAAGGTCCATCGGCCAAACACCCTGGCCAGGTCCTGTTTTGAAGCAGCGAGAGAGCGCACAGGTCAATCTCGACGGACGCCGAACTGAAGATTCTTCTGAGCGGAATGCAGGCGTTGCATGGGGCGCGCGGGGCGGTTCGGACTTTTCGCTGCCGATAGAATGAAGAGGTGCCGTACCCTGTAACCCTGATTCCCGGCGATGGTATTGGGCCCGAAGTCGCCTCCGCTGCGCGCCGCGCCGTAGACGCCTCGGGCGTTAGCATCGAGTGGGAGATCTCGGAGCTCAATGCCGAGCTCATCTTAAAAACCGGCCAGTCGCTGCCGCAAAGCGTAGTCGATAGCCTGGATCGCACCCGGGTCGGCCTCAAGGGGCCGGTAGCCACCCCTATCGGAGGCGGCTTCGCCAGCGTCAATGTGGCGCTCCGGAAGCGTCTGGATCTTTACGCCAACGTGCGCCCGGTTCATTCGCTGCCCGGCATCGCTTCGCGCTTCTCGGACGTCACCATCGACATGGTGATTTTTCGCGAAAACACCGAAGACCTGTACTCCGGTATTGAGCATGAGGTGATCCCGGACGTCGTTACCGGCATCAAGGTCATCACCCGCACCGCGTCCATTCGCATCGCCGAATACGCATTCAAGTTTGCGGACCAGCTCGGGCGCAAGAAAGTCACCGCTATTCATAAGGCCAATATCATGAAGCTGGCCGATGGACTATTTCTGCGCTGCTGCCGCGAAGTGGCCGCGCGTTTCCCGCACATTCATTACAACGAGCTGATTGTCGATAACGCTTCGATGCAACTGGTGATGCGTCCGGAGACTTTCGACATTCTCCTGCTGCCGAACCTCTATGGCGATATTGTTTCGGATCTAGCGGCCGGCCTGGTCGGCGGTCTCGGCATTGTCCCGGGCGCCAACATGGGCGATACTCACGCCGTATTTGAAGCCGTGCATGGCTCCGCGCCCGACATCGCCGGTAAAGGCATCGCTAATCCCACCGCTATGATGCTTTCGGCGGTGTTAATGCTCACGCACCTCAAGGAGTTGGAAGCGGCCCGACGACTGCAATCCGCGGTCGAAAAGGTTTACGCCAGCAAAAAACACACCACCGGAGACGTGGGTGGCCATGCCTCCACCGAAGAGTTTACCGATGCCGTAATTGCGGCGATGAGTTAAAGGCCCTTCTTCGCCAGAAATTCGACCAGGTCCACCACCCGCATCGAATAGCCCCACTCGTTGTCGTACCAGGCCACCACTTTCACCAGGTTCCCGCCCATCACCTTGGTCAACTCCGAATCGACGATGGAGCTGTTCGGGTTGTGCAGCATATCGGTCGAAACCACGGGATCTTCCGTGTACCCGAGAATGCCCTTCAACGCGCCGTTCGCGGCTTCTTTCAACGCGGAATTCACTTCCTCGGTGGTGGTCGCCTTCGAGGTCACCGCCACCAGGTCCACCACGGAAACATTCGGCGTCGGCACGCGCATGGCGTAGCCGTCGAGTTTACCTTTGAGTTGAGGCATGACCAGTCCGATGGCCTTGGCGGCGCCGGTGGTGGTGGGGATCATATTGATCGCCGCGGCACGGGCGCGGCGTAAATCTTTGTGCGGAAAATCGAGTACCGGCTGGTCGTTGGTATAGCTGTGAATGGTGGTCATCGAGCCTTTCTCGATGCCGAACTTCTCGTGCAGCACCTTCACTACCGGAGCCAGGCAGTTGGTGGTGCAGGACGCGTTCGATATCACGTTGTGCTTGGAAGCGTCGTAGGCTCGGTCATTAACGCCCAGCACCAACGTGATGTCTTCATTTTTGGCCGGGGCTGAAATAATAACCTTTTTCACGGTGCCATGTAAGTGCTTCACGGCATCCTTGGCGTCGGTAAAGCGGCCGGTTGATTCCACCACCACCTGTGCCCCAACGCTCGACCAATTGATTTCCGCGGGGTCCTTGATCGCGAAAATCTTAATTCGTTTTCCGTTGACGACGATGGCGTCGGCTTCAAGTTGCACGTCGCCATGGAGCGGCCCCAGCGTCGAGTCGTATTTGAGCAAGTGCGCCAGCGTCTTGGGATCGGTTAAATCATTCGCTGCGACGAATTCAATATTAGGGTTGTGCAAACCCGCGCGGACAACATTTCTTCCAATGCGGCCGAAGCCGTTGATTCCTACTTTAATGGCCATAATCCTCTCGTGTTGTTGTTTGATTTTGTGCGCTAGTCGTGGCGCAGTTCGCGTTGGACTTCAGAAACTACGTGGTCGCGATCACTCTTCTCCAGATCCTTACGGAGACGGCGCAGCGCAACGCCTACAATGTCGCGATGGTGCAGGCGTGACCCTAGCTGTTCAAATTCACTCAAACGCAGCCAGATGTCATGGAGCAGTTCGACGTCCTCCGGCCACAGCCGCGGCGGGTGAGGACCCAGATTTACGAAAATCGACGGGCGATCCGGACTGATCACTTCGAGCGAGAAAGCGTGCCGCGGCTCGGGCAGTTTCTCCCACGCCCGGCCGATTTGCCGCGCGAGTTCATCGGAAGCCATGTGGGAGCTGACGCCGGTCACCAGGCGCGAGGCGCGCAGACGGCTGGCCGTGTCCGCCATGGCGTCGAAGGGGTTCACCGCCGGCACCACCAGCAATTCCACGCCTTTGCCTTCTTTTTCCGCCAGCTCCACCACGTGGCTGAACAATTCCTTTTCGTAATCGCTGAAGATCTGATTGTCCGCCAGTTCGTATTCGCCGGCCCCCGTCGAAATAGGACGCACCGTCATCACCACAATGTCGTAACGGCGCAGGTTGGTTTTTTCGAGCACGCGTTTGAGGTGCTCCATGCGGTGGTAATCCCGCACCGCCACCAGGACGCCGCCGGGCCGCGCGTGGAGGCTGCCGCCGTCGATGTGCGCCTGATGATCCAGGTTGAACTGCTCCATTCCCTTGGGCTCGGTCTGCTTGCGCCGCAGATTGACCTTTTCTGAAATCGTGAACATTACGAAAAGGCCGAGCGTGAATGCCACGCCATACTTGGTGGCGATTTGCTTGGTGAACAGATTGGCGATGGCCACGGCTCCCAATATGAGAGTGGTCAAGCCCAGGCCGACGGGAATTTCACGGCCGCCGATGCGAAAATTCAAAGGCACTTTATATTCCTGGTCGGTACGCTGGAAGCGCAGCACGGTTACGCCCAGCGCTTTCATGAAGAAACTCCACACCACGCCGAAAGCGTAGGCTTCGGCCAGGATGGTCATGTCGCCGCGGCTATAGATGATGGTGGCGATCTGCAGCAGCGTGATCAGGTTGATCATGCGGAAGGTGGTGCCGTAGCGCTTATGAGGTTCACGGAACCAGGGGACCAGAACATGGTCCTCCGCCACCCGGTTCAATACGCCGTTAGCTCCGATGATGGAGGTATTCACCGCTCCGGAAAGAATTAATCCGCCCACGATTACGACGAAGATGTGGAAGCTCAAGCGCAGCAGATAAGGCCCGCTGAGATTCATAGCCAGGCCGCCGATCAGGTTGTTGATATACATCGGCCGCACATTATCGGGAATGATCATCACCGCGAAGAGCGATATCACGCCTGTGCAAAGAACCGCATACCAGCAGGTGAGATTCGCCGCGATCTTGAGATTTTTCATCTTGGGCGAGGCGATTTCGCGGTACACCTGCGCCAGTGTTTCGAAGCCGCTCATCGACAAAAGCGAGTGCCCGAAGGCGATGATGATCACGACCAGCGAGATGTGCATCCACCGGGTGCCCGCGAGCCAGCCTTGCGCGCTTTCCGAAAACACCAGGTTTGATGGTGTGGGCGCCGGTGGCAGATGCCAGCCCTTGGTCATCAGCAGAGTTAAGGGGCACCAGATCAGCAAGATTCCCACCATCACGGTGGTAATTTGCATGATACGCAGCGCCTTTCCGCTGGATTCATGGACGCCTTTGATGTTTTCCCACCAGAAATAAATAGTGATCAAAATCCCCGCGCCGGCCGCGAATAGATTTACGTTGATCTGATAACTCTGGTGCAGCATAGTGCTGATTTCATTGAGCAACGCGCCCAAATATTGCCCCGCGCTCACGACGCTGATAGGGCCCGTAAGAATGTAGTCGAATACCAGCGCTGAAACCGACAGTTTGGCCATCACCGGGCCCATGCTGTCATGCACCACCACGTAGACGCCGCCGCGCACGTACATGCTGCAACTTTCGAGATAAACGCTGCGCACCGCGAAGCTGAAGAGCATCACCGCCAGCACGAACCACGGCGCCGCTTTGCCCACCGCCGATTCCGCCGCGCCGCCCGCGTAAAACATGGACGATGCGAGGTCGCTGAGTACGATGGATGCACCGCGCCAAAAACTTATGAAGGAAAGCGCTACCGTGGTCGCGACGACGACTTTGGGATTCGCCAGCGCCGCGGCCAGCCGGCCATCTTGAG